>JAGGAC010000012.1 GCA_017889635.1 Bacillota bacterium
CTATCGCTCCAAGACTCGCTACTAACTTCCCAGCCTGATTTGTTAGGTGGAGTTTCCATCCACTAAGATAAACGCAATTTCCTGTCCGCACCATATGTACTCATAAGCACCACCCCCTTTCAAAAAGGGTGTGGCTAACCGTTCCCAGACAACCTATATAATATTATACCATTTTTTTGCATTTTCATTTTTAGATTTGGCAATTATTAATTTTTACCCAACGCTTTTTTAGCAAGTTGTAATATTTTAGCGTTGTTAGTATCAATCTTTTGCCTTTTTTGCTCCGCTGATAAATCTGCATTACTCGTAATACCCTGATTTTCTTTATGCAAATCCTTTATGGTCTGTTCTGCGATCCGGAATTTCTTTAAGTCTGCTGGTACTATACCTTTTTTACCTGTAGCAGCATGGTTCTTTTCTAATTCGTCAAGTTTTTCATAAAACTCATTAACAGAGTTAGAATTTTTAAACGGTGTATAAGTAAGCCCGCGAATCCCCGGTAATTCTGCCGTGGCTTTCGCGGGCATTTCCTTTTTATCACCTATAAACGTATCGCCTAACCCAACAAAGAATTTACCTGCACTGCCTAAATAACCATTTATCGTATTATCGATTTTTTCAGGAGATAATCCAGTGGCTTTTCCTAATTTCTTAGCTGCTTCTGAGGTATAGTAATCGAATTGGTATTCATCAGGCAACCGTTGTCCTTTTTTACTAACAATAGCTTTACCCGTAAAGAAGCTGTAATTTGTCATCCATTCAATAATTGGCCCAACAAGCGTAGGGATTACATTAGGTGCAAAACCTTGTGCTGCATATAATACCCATTTCCCCACTGCTTTTGGGTCTTCGCCGTATGCTTTATCTAATGCCCTTTCTATAGCAGAACCAAAAAACTTCCCCGGTTCGAACGGTTTCGGAACACGAATAATTGTCCCATTATGCTCAAATAGCCAGCATCCATTTTTTATATCGTCAGATAGTTCTTTATACCAATCCTTGTCATGATTCATAACCCAGGTAACCACACTTGGTAAAGTTATATACATCAACGCTAGTGGTATTGCTCGTTCAGGATTATTAATCATTACTCGTATAAACCTATCTCCACCCTGTAATGCCGCATTGAAGAAAGGTATTACTTGATTAATCTGTCTTGTTAACGTGCCAGAACGACTAAAATCAAGAGTAACATCCTTCTGGTATATTCTCAATGCCAAGGCATTATTATTGTTAGGAGCTAAAGGAACAATTTCAAACTTTGTTACCGGCTTCCCCCAGATTGTTTTCGGTCTTGGCTGGCAGTTGTATCTAGCAATACGACATTCTTTGTTGTAATTGTCATATACAACATTCATATCCATCACACAGCCACCGCCTTATCATATTGAGGCAGTACAATCAAAACTTGAGCCTTTCCGCTACCGAAGATAGGCTTCTGCCCCTCCATTGACACAACCCAGCTATCACTACAGCAGTTGGTCGTCGTCGTGTAATCTAATAAATTTATTACATAATCCTGTTTACTGCGGCTATGTTACTTTTAACGGCGAAAAATATAAAGGCAACCACAAGCCAATCATCACAGAAGAAATTTTTGATAGAACTCAAGAATCGCTGGAGAACCGCACTCGTAATCAAGCTTTTAAGGCAAAAAATCCTTTCAGCCATTTGTTACGTTGTGGTGTATGCGGAAATAAAATGTTTTCACGAACAGATAGGCAAAGACCGCCTGTTTTTTGGTGTAACAATCGTTTTACACATCAAAACTGTAAAATGAAAATATGGAAAGCAAAAACCGTTGAAGAAAAAGTATTAAACGAAATATCTTGGATAACTAATAAAAATAAAAAGGTAGTATCAAACATATTCGGAACCCAGAAACCTAAAGAACAACGCACAACAGGACTGGCTAAACGATTAGCTGATGTTGATAAGCAAATTAATAAACTACTGGAATTATACCAATACGATACAATTCCAGTAAATGAACTCAATGAACGAATCCGCGTGTTATACGAAGAAAAAAACATTCTCTCAGATAAAATAAAAGATGCCCAACTGTCAAAAAAACACGAACAGTTGAGCATCAACGAAACACAAAAAGCTGCCTTGATGATAAAAAATAATTGGGATAGTATGGAAATAAGAAAACAGATTGAGTACCTCGACGTACTGATTGATCAAATTATTTTACACCAAGAAAACATAGAGATTATCTGGAAGCTTGCCAACATTGCGCAGTGACAACTATACGATTTTAGTCGTCCAATCCTCCACATTCCAAATATCTGTCACCCAGTCCTCATAGAAATCCGGTTCATGAGACACTAACAGGACAGTACCCTTATACTCTTTTAACGCGCGTTTAAGTTCGACTTTGGCGTCGACGTCAAGATGGTTGGTCGGCTCATCCAGCACCAGCCAATTTATGTCCTTTTGCATTAGCTTGCACAATCGGACTTTTGCGTTCTCACCGCCGCTTAACACCATCATCTGACTTGTAATATGCTCATTGGTCAGACCGCACCGGGCTAAAGCTGCCCGGACCTCGTAGTTTGACATACCAGGGTATTCGTTCCAGACTTCCTCTAACGCGGTATTGCTGTTACTTCGGCTTGACTCCTGCTCAAAATAGCCAGGAAATAGATAATCCCCTAATACAACCTTGCCCATTAAAGGTGGAATCACTCCCAGCAGCGTTTTTAGCAGTGTTGATTTACCCAAGCCATTTACGCCGCGAATAGCAACCTTCTGATTACGCTCCAAAACTATATCCACCGGCCTAGTCAGTGGTTCGTCATATCCCAAGACAAGCCCGGAGGCCTCTACAACAAACCGTCCCGGAGTTCTGGCCTCACGAAACTGAAAACTCGGTTTAGGCTTCTCCTTGGGTTTTTCCAGAACCTCCATCTTATCCAATCTCTTTTGCCGGCTATTAGCCATCCCTCTTGTAGCCACCCTGGCCTTATTACGGGCAATAAAATCCTCCAGCCGTTCCACTTCCTGCTTTTGCCGTTCATAAGCCCGCTGCTCCTGGCTCTTTCTTACAGCGTACAACTCTTGAAACTGCTCATAGTTACCAGTATACCTGGTAAGAACAGTATTCTCCACGTGATAAATAACATTTACGACCTCATTAAGAAATGGAATATCATGCGATACTAATATAAAACTATTTTCGTAGTTCTTTAAAAACCGCTTCAGCCATTCGATATGCTCAAAATCCAGATAGTTCGTTGGCTCATCCAAAATTAGAATAGCAGGATTCTCTAAAAGCAGCTTTGTCAATAACACCTTAGTCCGCTGTCCTCCGCTTAACTCGGCAACATCACGATCAAGCCCGATATCTCCAAGCCCTAAGCCCTTGGCCACTTCCTCAATTTTGGCGTCAAGCATATAGAAACCGCTCTCTTCCAAAACACTTTGAATCTCGCCGACATCCTCCATCAATTTATCCATTTCATCATGATCAGCCATACCCATTCTTTCGTACAGCTCCATTAACTCTGTTTCAAGATCATACATCTTTCTAAACGCTTCTCTTAAAATATCTCTAATGGTCTTTCCCCGCGCTAAAACAGCATGCTGATCCAAATAACCAACCGTAACTCGGTTAGACCATTCTACCTTTCCTTCATCAGGTTGTAGTTGACCAGTGATAATGCTCAAAAAGGTCGACTTGCCTTCGCCGTTTGCGCCAATCAAGCCGACATGTTCCCCTTTAAGCAGCCGAAACGAAACCTCTTCTAATATTTTTCGGGCGCCAAACCCATGGGAAACATTTTCGACAGTCAAGACACTCATTTTATTTCTCCTACATTATATTTTTGCACATACTTATTTATTTTATCGCAGATGTAGGCACGCTGTCAAAAATATCACCACCGAAAAAAAATTTTGAAATTCTCTTTACTTTTTCCTGATATTAGCGTATAGTAATAACTAGCCCAAAATAATAAGTCCAGTGGAGTTGTCAATTGTCCTTCTCAAACTAGTACTTTGGTAGGGGAAGTCCCAACAGCGATTCCTGCATTCACTATTTGGGTAATAGATTTGAGGAGGCTATATAAATGGCTCAAGACAAAACTTTAACATGTCGCGATTGCGGCGCAGATTTCGTATTCACTGCTTCAGAACAAGATTTCTTCGCAGAAAAAGGGTTCACCAACGAACCAGGTCGTTGCCCTTCCTGCAGAGCAGCTCGCAAACAAAACAGCGGTCGTGGCGGCTACCAACAGCAGCGTGAAATGCATCCTGCTACCTGTGCAGCTTGCGGTTGCGAAACCCAAGTTCCTTTCCGTCCAAGCAATGACCGTCCGGTATATTGCCGCGACTGCTTCAGCCAAAACAATCGTCGCTACTAGAAAAATGAAAGGCTGTCTCAGCAATGAGACAGCCTTTGTTTATTATGATTCAGTTTAAAGCGAAACGATTACAGCGCAGGCTTTTACACCTAAGTAAGTGTAAAGCTTGCGCTGTTTCATTTAGCCTCAAAAAGGTGAACAGCGCAAGAAATACAGGGATCAAACGACCGAATTACCCGCCCAACCTCGATCAAGTTGTCAGCATCCATCACCGGTGTACCGATTAACGCTTCCTCCACCGGCCCACGTACTCCTTGAGTATCGCGGGGTGAAAAATTCCAGGTTGTCGGTGTAATAATCTGAAACTTCGTCACTTTGCCATCCTCATAAGTCAGCCAATGTCCAAGAGCACCGCGCATTGCATCCGTCAGCCCCATGCCTCGTCCCTTAGGCGGTGCCGAATACCGGCTCAGCGTTGGTGCCCCCGGCGTCAGTCCAGCCAACCACTCCTCCGCCAGTCCAGCTATTTTAAAAGCTTCCCTGGCTCTTGCCACTATCCTGTCCATCACTGAGATACCACGGCGATAATCGCCATTAATCCACCCCCTGGCCAACGGCCCACATTCTAAAGCCATCCCCCGGTAACGCGGAGCCTTAACCCAGCTATAGGCATCTGGCTTGTCTATATCTGGCGTCGTTTTTCCCTCGTTCGGGTGACGACATCCAGCTTGATCATCATACCAACTCCAATTACTATCCTCGACTAACTCAGCAGCGTCCAACTCTTCCACCGGCCCCGACTTCAAAATAAGCCCCGGCGAAAAAGCCCGTTTCCCTGTAATCGGAGCCGGAAACATCCCAAATGAAAACAAATTGCTATAACCCCTGCCGATAGCATAGTAGTCAGGGTAATACTCAGCAATAGTTAAGACATCACCAATATATACCTGTTCTACAAATTCCTTTAGCTCCCGAAGAATACTGCCATAAGCCATAATCTTGTCACTACTGGCCGCTTCAGTTACTCCGGTAGGTACTATAGTCTGCTGCATCGGTGCTTTTGCGCCAAATATCGCCATCATTGAGTGAGCCCGTGCCGCCATCAACGTAGCAACTTTCGCATGCTCAAGGATCTCGTCGTTAATTGTATGCGGCAACCGGAAGTCACCTTTTTGCTGCGCAACAAATGGCATTATTCCCTGCCCTGAAACAGCAACATAGTCGTATAACACCAGTAAATAGAAATGCCGCAGATGATTCTGCAGTACATCAGCCGCAAAAATTAAATTAGTTAGCAATTGCCCGTCAGGAGTAGCTTGAACACCAAAAGCCTCTTCTAACGCCATAGCCCCGGCAACCGCGTGCGCACCGGAACAAATGCCACAGATCCGTTGGGCTAAAAGCACAGCGTCTCGTGGATCACGCCCGTGCATGATAGCTTCAAATCCACGAAAAAGCAGTCCGCTGACCCAGGCATCAGTTACCCTGCCTGCCTCAACTTCAACCTCTGCCCTAAGCGGCTCATGCACACGAGTTACTGGGAAAATCACTTTTCTTGTCATTAATTATCCTTTCCCTCTTTGTCCTCAGTGCGCCAAAAATTTTTTATTCGCTGTAACAAAGCTTGCCGTCGGGGCCGAGCCTCATTTTCTTCCAACCTTTTTGTCTCACTTAATAACGCGTTTTGCCGCCTGATAATATCATCCAATTCTTGCTTTACCTCTGCCAGACTCTCTGGCGGCGCAGGATCGCTTGGTTTTGTGCCATCAATAAAATGTTTATGAATTCGTCGTGAGAACACGCCAGCCGCCAAATGAGTGCCGACCATGCCGGCCCCAATCGTTGCAACCGTCGCACCGATTTTCCTTACATTAACCCGCCCAACAGGAGTTACTATGTCCGGCAAATGACTATAAAACGGCATACTCCCGTCAGGAAATTGGGGATTTGCGCAGCCAATACACGGCGCTCCCGCCTTAACTGGCCAGTTGACATGGTTGTTCCACAGGCGGAGCGGACAATCGGCGTGAGTAACCGGTCCCTTACAACCCACTTTGTATAAACAGCCTGCCTCACCTGGAAAAGCAGCAAATATCCCATCCTCAAACTGCTGCCTCCGCTGACACAATTCATGGATAGTCCGCCCGAAGAACAGCTTGGGACGGTTGTAGCGGTCCAATTCTGGTAAACCATATAACATGAGATGACTCATTGTTCCAGTTATCCAGTCAGAATTTGCCGGACAGCCGGGAATATTAATCACCGTTTTATTTCCTACTGCCTTCCATACTCCCAGCGCGCCGCCGGGATTTGGATAGGCTGCCGCAGGACCGCCAAAGGCAGCGCAAGAACCAACAGCGATAACATGCCGAGCCTTAACGGCAAATTCCCTGATTGCCGCCAAGCCAGTCACCATTTCCTTGTCACGCGAAAAAACATAGTTGAACCTTCCATCCGCTGCAGCCATCACCGCGCCCTCCACAACCAGCCAAAAACGCCCGGCCTCCTTCTCCACCGTATCCAGAAGAACGCGCGTAGCCGCCTCACCTTGAACAACATTAAATAACCAATGATATCTTAGATCCACCACTTCGGTTAAAAACTGTTCCAGCCCTGGATCAAAACTATTTTGGAGTGAAATGGAATTACCGGTACACGAACCAAGTTCCAGCCAAACGACCGGCGGGCGTTCTACCTGCTTTTGCGCCAATACCTCACGCATGATCGGCAATAACTGTTCACCAAGGCTTGCCGCAAACGTTGCCGTCATACACAATTTAATAAAATCTCGCCGCTTTAGCATTCTTTAGCCCCGCTTGGCGTTAATGTCAGCATTTAGCCATACAAATAACACGGCATAAATAAAATAACCAAATCCCCCAACCAGCAGCCAGCCATAACCAGCCACAAAGAAGCAATACGCTACAGCTGCCCCCGTCAAGTTCCAAAGCAACCCGCCTGTCGCCAAGATCAAGCCGCCAAAGATAATAAACAGCGCCATAATTCGTTTCATCCGTTCACTAAAACCAGACTTTGACGTTAGCCATAGCGGCATTAAAGTCATAACTCCTGCCAAGACCAGAACCGTCTGTATTCGAGACTCGATATTGTTAACCTCACTTATAACCCCAAACTGTCTTATATATGTGCTGGCGAGTGCGCCTTCGCCCTTCGTAGCCATATCAGCCGCCATCTCCAGATTGTACACCATTTCCTGATGGTACTCTTCCATTAGCAGGCAGTCATAGACTATGCCACTAAGTACACTCAACAAAAGCAACAACAGACCTCCTACCAGAGAAATCCGCTGACTTGTCATGGCGGCAACCTCCACTTGATTTATTGGGGTTAAATTCCCCAATAAATTCTATTTTATGTATATATTTCATTGCCGCGCACATCATGTCCCTATAAACCACTTGGCATCCCGCACGCTTATGTTACGTAAATACCGTAACCATCCTGCGCCAAAGTTCATATAATATACCAGATTTAGCTATAGGAGGTATGTTAATGTCCTTAAAAAGCGAAACCAAAACACAAAAAAAACGGTCAGCCTATGATAAAATAATCAAACAAGCTGTCCAAATATTACGTGAGGAACTGGAACCGCTGAAATCAGCCGACGCCGAGCAACAGTCCCTCCTTGAAAAGAACACCAGAGCACTCCATCGGATCCAGGAACTACTTGAGTCGCGTGATAGCTCCCACACCAGTCCCCCTATCCAAGACTGAAAAGCGATATTTTTCTACCTTGCTACGATGCCTTATATCCAAATAAACACCTGCTAAGTTATTAAAAAAACATAAAAAAAAGGATTGACCTAACCACTTAGGTCAATCCTTTTTCAGTTCAGCTTCATACTCTTCCCACACCACTATCGAAGCTTTGGCAAATCCATTAAACACAGTCGCCGACGCCGATGTATAAGCGCCGCAGTTAGGCACCAGAATCAAATCGCCAACATTTAGCCGCTTGGTAGCCTTCTCCCGGAACATAACATCTAATGAGTCGCAACTTGGACCAGCAAAAGTAGCGGCAATTTGTTCGCCTGATTTAAAGGCCTCCAATTCAAAATCCCAGTGGTCGAATATCACTCCGGAAAAAGTTCCGTACAGCCCTTCATCAAGAAAATACCACTGCTGATGATTACGGATTTGCTCCCCAATTACCCGTGTTATTAGATTGACAGCAGTTCCACAGATAAACCGCCCTGGCTCAGCCCAAATTTCGGTATTAGGAAAATGCTCTTTAAGCGCACAACTGATTTCGTTGGTCATTGCCACAATATCGAATTCTTCCTGTAGTGTCGGTATGGGAAACCCACCACCAATATCAAGAATCCGAAGCTCAAAGCCTTCTGCTTTTGCCTCAGCAAACAAGCGCTCGCACATCTTAATAGCATCCAAATAAGCCTTAGCACTGGTAGACTGACTCCCCACATGAAAACAAAGACCCGCAACATCAAGCCCATGCTCACGGGCGTTTTTTAGTAATAATAAGGCGTCCTCAGACCGCGCCCCAAATTTTGTATTCAAATCAACCAGCGCCAGCGGGTTGTCCACCCTGACCCTAAGCAGCACCGTTCCGCCAGGAATAGCCTCACTAATACGGCTAATCTCAGCCTCACTGTCAAAAGTAAACTTTTTCACCCCAGTACGGCTTGCTACCGCTAAACCGTTAGCCGTCTTGACAGGGTTAGCATAAATCATCCGTTCAGGCTTAATTCCCATAGCTGTCAGCTCAAGCATTTCGCCGTCGGAAGCAACATCAAAAAAGGAACCGCTCTCCGCCAACGCCTGCACCAACCGCCGATCCGGATTGGCCTTAACCGCATAATGTAGTTTAACACCAGGTAGCTGCTGCGCTAAAAATTGATAATTCTTTTTTACCTGTTCCTCTGATAACACCAACAAAGGTGTCCCATACTTTTCAGCCAACAACTCAGTCGCTGTCTGACTTAATTTGAAGACTTCCTGCATATCAACCCCCCCGCCTTTCTTCCCCTTAAAAATACACTTTATGATTCTATCACAATTGGCCAAAAGTGCAATAGAAAAAATTTTAACAAATAACATTAAACTAAAGCCAGGAGCTTTTAATACGCGTCCTGGCTTTAGTACTTCCTATAAACTATCTTTACAAAAACAAGAAACTAGCCTATTGCCAGCCCTAATTTTACAACTTAGCGATAAACTCCCGGCCGAAATCTTTGCATTCCTCCAGCGCCTGCTCATCTGGATTCCAAAGCATCTTCAAGCCGTCATTAACTACCGTAAAACCACTCTCTGTCAGTCTAGCAGCAATAATTTTAGGACTTTCCCCGCTCCAACCATAAGATCCAAAGGCCGCCGCCTTTTTATTTTTAAAACTCATACCATGGATTTCTTCCAAAATAGCTGCTATCGAAGACAGCACCCCTTTATTAATCGTCGACGAACCAACCAAAATCGCCTTGGACTTAAATACCTCGCCAATTACAGCAGTATTATCCGCCTTGCCCATGTTATATAGCTTAACAACAACAGCCGGATCGGTTTGCCTAATACCCTCAGCAATAGATTCCGCCATTCGCCGCGTACCATTCCACATTGTATCATAAATAATAGTAATCTGATTTTCTTGGTAATTATCCGCCCACTTACTATAAGTCTCAACAATCTGCAGCGGATTATCCCGCCAAATAATTCCGTGACTAGGGCAAATCATCTTAATCGGTAAATTCATCCGCGAAATTTCTTTGAGCTTATTATCCGCTAGCTTACTAAACGGCGCTAAAATATTAGCGTAATACTTTAGTGCCTCCTGATAAAGTTCAGCCTGATCAACCAGATCATTATACATCATTTCAGAAGCATAATGCTGGCCAAACGCATCATTACTAAATAATATATTATCGCCGGTCAAAAACGTAGCCATACTATCCGGCCAATGCAACATAGCCATTTCGATAAAAACTAGTTCTTTGCTGCCCAAACTCAGCTTATCGCCAGTTTTCACCGTCTTAAAATTCCAGTCCTGATGGTATTGGCCCTTAATTGACTTTACCGCATTCTGAGTGCAATAGATTGGTGTATCAGGAATTTCCCGTAAAAGCTCGGCTAGCGAGCCGCTATGATCGACCTCGCCATGATTAGCAACAATATAGTCAATCTCCTTCAAGTCTATCTCTTGTTTAAGCTTGCTGACAAACTCCTGGTCATATGGTGCCCAAACCGTATCAATAAGCACAGTTTTCTCATCGCGTACCAAGTAAGCATTATAGCTAGACCCACGTTGAGTCGAATACTCTTCGCCATGGAACTTCCGCAGCTCCCAATCAATTTTGCCTACCCAAGTAACAGTATCATTTAACTTAACCCCCATCTTAAACGCCTCCCAACACATTGTTACAAAAATAACTTTCCATGAATATTCATTTTCGTCACTATCCACTAAACTCCTTTAACCCTTTACTTTAACTTATCTCCTACCTGCAAAATTATTTCGATTAATATCAAAATAATAATTGCCCATTCCAGCTTAGTGCCGCGTTTTGCATGCACCAAACCGCCGAAGACCTCAGTTATGCCCATCAAAGTATCAAGCTTGTGTCGCACACTGCTATAACGTTCACTCAACTCAAAAACAACACTCATCTTAGCATACAATTGATCTGCTTCATCACTGCCCCAAGTAATCCCAGGCTTATCAGCCAATCTAATATAAGAAAGAGTATCCAGCTTAAACCCCAATATTTTTGCCGACAACCTTGCCAAATGCTCGTCAGACACTGTCAAACTGCCACGGTGGAGATTATCCACAATTTCCTCCACATCATCCAGAAGTCTGTCAATCCTTGTCTCAATTCTGTCCAGCGCCACTGACTTTGCCAGCACAATCGCAACTATCTCGCTATGAAAAGTTTCTGCTCCGGGTACAATCATGCAATCGTTACCGATAAGCTGATTAGATCCAGTAACAACTTCAATTCGATAATCATCCGCATACTCGAATGGATTGACATCATTGACCGATCTGTCAATCCGCTTCAAAAAGCCAACCAGTTCTATAATTTCACCACTTGAACAATTTGAAAATACCAGACTGCCAAAATGAAACAGCCGTACATATTTGCCCTCTGATTCACGGACGCTTCCGCCAAGTACCGCCCCAGAAAGAACAAGGGTATCTTCCCATTTATATTTTCTGTTTATCCCTACTGCCCCGGCGATCTTCTCAAGATTAAACTCATTACTAACCACAATTGCTTTCAGCAGTTCATCAGTCATAGACCATTGCCTCTCCAAATCAGCCTCGGAATTATCAATATCTTTCCCTTTCAAAACCCCTGCCTATACCAATCTTTCTGCCTAAGCCGCCCCGCCTACCTAATAAATGAAAACATCCTGACCGGTTTATCCGGTCAGGATGTTTTCATTTATTATACATATATTCGCAAGTCATCGGCAGTTCATTATTAAGCCCTTTTGAAAATAAAAACTGATAAACATTCAGGCCTGACACCCGAAAAGATGCGGCACATCCCTGCAAATAAAGACTCCACATTCTTACAAACCGCTCGTCGAACTTCTTGCGCACAACATCCAACTGCTTTGTAAAATTCTCATACCAACAGTCAAGCGTCTTTGCATAATGTAGTCGGAGACTTTCAGCATGGATAAGATGAAAATCATAATCCGGCAACAGGGATATTGTCTCCCGCATAGACGGAGCATAGCCTCCCGGAAAAATGTATTTAAGCATCCACGTATTCCCCGGTATATCTTCCTTAGTCCCAGTTATTGTATGTAACATAGACAATCCACCCGGAACCAAAAGACTATTCACTTTAGCCATATATTTCGGCAAGTTTTCTTTGCCAACATGTTCAAACATCCCCACACTGACAATCTTATCAAATTGATACTTTTGCTCATCTAAATCCAAATAATTAACAATTTCAACATCTACTTTATCTTCCAGCCCCAACTTGGCAATACGTTCTTTGACGCCGCGGTACTGTTCATCACTAAGTGTAATACCAAGCGCTTTAGCGCCGTACTCCTTAGCGGCTTTTATAATCAGCCAGCCCCAGCCACACCCAATATCAAGCAGCCGCTCGCCGGGCTTCAAATTAAGCTTTTTCAATATATGATCAATCTTATTCAGCTGCGCCTGATTCAAGGAATCCTCTGGAGATTTAAAATATGCGCAAGAATAGCACATAGTTTCATCAAGCCACAACGAAAAAAAATCATTGCCTAAATCGTAGTGATGCTCAATATTACGCTTTTGCTGTAATTTATCAGCAACTCCGCTAAACATTTTTAAAACAGTCCCGCCGGAAGTTCCGGCCAATAAATAATCACGATTCTTTTCAAGTAAAATCATCATTGTATCAAGACTTCCCTGATAATCAATGACCCCATCCATATATGCCTCTCCAAGCCCCACCATCGGATCTTCAATATTAAAATTCAGCGGTGGCACCTTATTAAAAATCAGGTGAAACTCTGGCGGCTGATCGCCATAAAGAACTTCTTCGCCGTCCCAATAAACTACTCGCAAGCCGCCATACTTAATTCTCTCAAAAATCGACTTAATCAGCGCCTTTTTCACGCGCCACACCCCCCTCATAGGATAAGTATATTAGTACTATTTTTAATCCATGCCCCATTATTTGTCAATGCGCTGTTTTATTCAAAATAGTTTTAATATCCTTAAAATTACCCTTTATAGCAAAATACACCATAATTCTCTTAAAAGTTAAAATTTGACATATTAATAAACTAGTTAATATTATGTTTTTTGTAAAAAGTAGTCGAACTATCACCAACGAATTTGCTTTCATCCTCAAAAAAAGTCACAAAACCCCTGCTTGGTCAAAACAAGGGTTTGTGACTGATGTTCTGCAAAGGCAAGCGATCATAATTAACCGCTTAATTAGTGTATTGTTAGCATACTTTACTAATCTTTACCCTAACCTCATTTGGTGAAACTCGCTCGGTCGTATAGCTATAAGCCTCGCCGTTTAGTGCCATTTCCAGCCAGGGCGGAATATGATTGCAGCTTACTTCTAAAACCTTAAAATGCCCTCGGTTAATAAATGGTAAAAGCACTTGCTTCGACGTTACACCAGCATTCTTCTGCTGTATTTCTTTCAAAGAAATACTAAAATGCCCTGGCGCTATCTCGGTTGGCGATGCAAGCACTGGCTTTACTGCTGGCTGTTTCTCTGCCAAGGTGTCTTTCTCCTCCCGTGCCCAAACCTGATCAAGATACCCTAGCGGCTCGCCACTATATTCCCAAATACTAAAACCGGCCTTTTCCAACTCATAATAAGGCACCCCTGTAACTGCCGCTGCAACAAAAATACGACAGTCGCTTAAGAATACTACTGCTTCAGCCATTTGCCGCCTAAGCTCCTTGAGGCCGCCCCTGGGGTCCAGGAAACACTCCTTTTCCCGCGCCGCTTTCCAGCTACCCTGCCAACGGCTAAAAACAGTTATTTTTCCTGGTTCCCCTAACGCGGCGGTCAAACCTCCAGCATCACAAAAAACCGCTATCTCCCGGACCATCAGGCTCACGCTCCTTCAGTCGCCAACTTTTCCCCAGTATTACAGTTCCAACCGGGTTACAGGCATACCACCTTCAATATGCTTATCCATAATTTCTTCGACATCCTCAAGCGAAACCGAACCATACCAGACATTATCAGGATACACCACAACAATCGGGCCCTTCTCGCAAATGCCAAAACAACCGGTATTAGTCACAAACACCTCGCCGCCCAAATCACGTTCCTCGATCTCCTCCATAAACGCGGCCATAATATCCACAGCGCCTTTTGTGTGACAAAAGCCCTTTTGCTGCCCCCCAATCCGCGAGCTGGTACATACGAAAATGTGGTATTTGGGTTTTTGCACATTAAACACCCTTTCCTATGCAATCACTTGTTCCAGTTCTTTCACCGCTAATTTCAGACCATGCTCTACCGTATAACAGGATTCGACGCTCTTAATCCCTCGCTGCCTTAACCGTTCCTGGGCATGATGCCCTATGCGCATTGTCAGCACCGCATCACAATCGCCAAGAGCCTGAACCACAGCGTTTTTAGTGTCCTCGGTTGACTCACATTCTTGAGGTCCATCGCAATACTTTGCAACTACCCGTTTCTCCAGCAGCCGATAATTATCTCCTTCAACCAGGTAAATCATGAACGACTTGGTATGTCCGAAATGCAAATCAACCAACTTCCCATGTTTTGAAGCAACTGCAATCTTATATAATTTATGGGAGTCTTCTACAGCGCGCGGCAACGGTGTTTGAGCTGTTGCGCACATCCTGAACTCTGCCGACCGATCCTCACCCAAAAGCCCGACAGCATCAGCCCGACACTGACGGCAATGCCGCATCTGACGAATATCAAGCTGACAAAGATCACGCAACGCATTGACATCCTTCATACTGGTTTGCGGCAAATTTTCAAAAACACTGCCCGGCGCAGGAATCATCGGCATAATATTAGTTACAAAAACCCCCAGATCTTTCACCGTTTTTACAACTTCCGGAATATGATTGGCGTTAATTCCCGGTACCATAACAATATTAATTTTGACCAGCACTCCAAGCTTAACTAAAATTCCAATTCCTTCCAGCTGATTACTTAAGAGTAGCTTGGCCCCTTCGCTCCCGGTATAAGACTTTTCCTTATAAATAACCTGCCGGTAAATTTTAGCCCCAAGCTCCGGATCAATCGAGTTCATAGTCACCGTTACATGGCGCACGCCAAGTTCAACAATTTCTTCAGCATATTCCGGCAAGAGGAGACCGTTAGTTGACAAACAAAATATAATCTCCTGATTTTCCCTGCGAATAAGTTCAATCGTTTTTTTCGTTTCTTCCCAATTGGCCAAAGCATCACCCGGACCGGCAATACCCACTACACTAAGATTTTCTACCTGGGCCTTGACCCAGTCAAATTTTTCCCTGGCCAGCTCCGGACTAAGCACCTCACTGGTCACTCCAGGTCTACTTTCATTAACACAATCAAACTTACGATTGCAATAATTGCAGCTGATATTACACCGCGGCGCTACCGGCAAATGCATCCTGGCAAATTTGTGCTGGGCATCAGCCGAATAACAAGGATGCCGATTGATATCAACAAGCATATTTTCAGGACATGCAGTGCAACCCATCACTATTCACCTCATCTTTCGTGGCAGAAAGCCCGCCGCTATCTTCCTTATAATATAAGTTATACATATCCTCGCGATATGTCCGATACTTACTTTCCAGCAAAGTATTAGTAATACGATCCAACAGTAGCGTTGTTCCTGTGTAACCTACTGACAAAATACGCTGGCCACCAACCCGGTCATGAACCGGAAACCCAATCCTCACCAACGGTATGTTTTCATGTTCTGTAAGATACCGCCCCTCGGAATGGCCAATAGCGATATTAACTCCAGCGGAACTACTTTTTTCCCGGATTTCACTAAAGTCTGACTCGGGAAGTACTTTTACAGGTTCGGGACACTCCTTTACCATCGGATGCAAAAGCTCCGCTAGTTTGCCTCCCGCTCCGCCAGTGGCCACCACCGCCGGATATACCCCATTTTCAATACAAAGCTGGCTGACTGCATATACAAGCTCAGCTTCGCCAAAAATTACGCTGCGTCCGGCAAAGTTATATTTATGAGAATCAACCATAGCATCTAAAAGCCGCCCGCGCTCTGTTCTCACGCTGTCTGGCAGAGCTTTGCCGGTAATCTCCTTTATTGCCCGAAAGAAAGTATCACAATTCTTAATCCCGATAGGAATCGGCACAGTATACAGCGGTACCCCGTATTTATCCAAAAGAAACTGCCCTGGCGAATACTCGTCGCCAATCGTAGCACCAAGCTCAATAGTAGCCAGTGCTCCGGGCATAGCCTTTATGTCCTCTAGTTTGGTCCCGCCCGGGGCCATTTTAGAATAGTGCTCAAGATAAGGCCGATCCAGCGTATCAGAAAAATCGGGGCATAAAGTATATTCAACTCCCATGAGATCCAAAAGCCGCTTTATCTCCCGAATGTCAGCCGGACTAATATTGGGCACAATAACATTGACCTTGTTATGTTTAGGAGTTGGTTGAGCCAAGCGTGCGACTATCTCCCGCACCGTCAGAAAATATCCTTCAGCCTGCGTTCCACCGTAGCCAGGAGTTGAAACCGGGACAATCGTCAAATCGCTAATTTGACGTTCCACCAAATACTCGTCAGCCATCCGGTTAATATCTTCCCCAATAGTTTCCGCCAGGCAAGTCGTCAGCACTCCGATTAGCTTCGGGTTATAGACTTTACGAATATTGTCCAGCGCCTGTTTAAGATTCTTTTCCCCACCATAAACAGTGCCCTTTTCATTAAGTGAACTTGATCCAACATCAATTGGTTCGCTGAAATGCTCCGAAATATAACGCCGCATATATGTGCTGCAGCCTTGCGATCCATGGATAACTACCATACCGCCTTCGACGCCCTTTATCGGCAGGATACCGCCCATTGGCATACACATATGGCAGGGATTCTCATTCACGTCACGATATAAAGCTTTATCACTCATGACCCTCGCCTCCTGCCCGCACATATTTCCACACCGGAGAACAGACGGTAGTATATACCTCTTTAGCGAAATTAATTGCTCCCACATAACCGCTTAAGGGATGTTTTCGGTCATGATTATGATCAATAAACGCCTTGCCTAGCTTATAAGCAAGCGGTCGTTCCTTTACGCCGCCAACTAAAAGATCGGCCTCCTGATCGGTCATAAACCTTTCCAACTCCGAAGGATTGGCATCGTCAAGAATTACCGTGCCATCACTTGCCAAATCGTTAATTGTATCATATTCCTCTTGACGACCAGTCTGAGTACCAATCATAACCACCTCAATACTCAGCTCCCGGAACTGCTTTATAAGCGATATAGCCTTAAAACCACCACCGACATATACCGCCGCCTTTTTACCAGCAAGCTTTTGTCGATACCCCTCAATAACCGGTGCTGTATGGGACATCTCTCTGGCAATAAGCGCTTCGGTCCTGGCAACCACTTCTGAGTCTCCGATAACCGCAGCAATCCGCCGGAGAGATTCCGAGGTATCCTCTAACCCTAAAAAAGATACCTGCATATACGGAATGCCATAAGTTTCTTCCATACGTCCGGCCAAATAATGCATTGATCCGGCACACTGTATAATGTTTACAGAAGCCCGAGTAGCTTTCTTCAAATCAGCGTAAGTGGCGTCGCCGGTTAACACCACATTTACAGTCACTCCCATCTGCCGCAGGTAGTCACGAATAATCCATGCCTCCCCAGCCAAATTGAAGTCCCCCAGATAATTAATACTTTTATCTTTACCCACCAGTTCCCGATTCTCCGGTTCGATCAACCTGAATAACGCGTCACAGGCTGCCCGATAACCGGCTGACTTATTGCCAATAAATCCGCTGGACTGGACAGGGATAACCTCAATCCCATGACGCTTGGCTGCGGTCCTGCAGACCGCCTCCAAGTCGTCGCCAATTACCCCGACAATACAAGTCGAATATACAAAAATCAACTTGGGATGATATTTCGCTGCCAATTGGTCAATAGCTGCCGTCAACTTCTTTTCCCCGCCGAAAATAACATCCTGCTCCCGAAGGTCGGTAGAAAAACTGTTGCGAAAAAGTTCCTCACCGCTGCTCAGACTTCCCCTGATATCCCAGGTATAGGCAGAACAACCGATAGGGCCGTGAACCAAATGAATGGCATCGGTGATCGGATTAAGCACAACACGAGCGCCGCAGTAAACACAGGCCCGCTGGCTGACGCATCCGGCAATACTATCCGCATCACACTTAAGATGCGCCTTTTGCTTTCCTTTAGTTATGATAAAGTCTTGGCGTCCGTCAATCGCCTGTGCTTGACTCATATCCTCACATCCTTAGCCATTTATAATTGATTACATTACCAATTCAAAGTCTTCGTCAGCCGCATCCCGATCCTGACGGTCAAGAAGCGCCCCTGAAATCATTTCGATAAGCCGCATAGCACCACGATAACCAACAATCGGCATATAAGAATGAACACTCCGATCCATAACCGGGAACCCTACACGGACGAAAGGCAAATCCTCGGCCCGAGCGATATACTTGCCGTATGTGTTTCCGATCAGGAGGTCAACTGGTTCATTCTTGATCCATTGATGCAGTGTGAAAAGGTCTCCAGCTGCTTTGATGTTCGCCTTAAGGCCAGCCTGATCAACCAATTCCTTAATATCCTCCTCAAAACTGCCCACCACTGAACCAACCGCGCCGCCTGGAGTACCGGTAAGAACATGAACTGGAATCATCCCCAAACTCATTACAAATTCCGTAATACCGGTAACAATATCTGGATCACCAAAAATCGCAACTTTTTTCCCATGGAAGTGGAAATGCGTATCAGTCATTATATCCACTAACTGACCACGCTCCTCCTCCAGTTCATACGGCACATCACTTACAAAGGCCCGCCGCAACGTCATCAGTAAAGCATCAGTAGCCTTGATACCAATCGGAGCCTTCAGCGTCACAGCCGGTACTTTACATTTTTTGTCAAGCTGTTCAGCAGCGTCGCTTGATGCGAACCGCCCTAAAGCAATCGTCAGCTTGGAATTACCGGTATCTATCAGTTCGGGTTGAGTAGTTCCGCCCTTGGGATACATCTGGAACTCACCGGTCATCGGCGAATCCACAACCCCACTGGTATCAGGAAACATTATATACGGAGCGTTCATTAACCTGGTGAGCCGCTTAATTTCCCGCATATCGCCTGGATTAACGAACCCTGGTATAATATTTACCTGTTCTTTTTTCAGCGGCGTAGTAGCCTCCGCAAAATAATTTACCATTGATTTTGTCATATTAGAAAACCCAGTAACATGTGACCCTACATAGCTGGGAGTATTGGTGTGAATAACCATCTTTCCTTCCGGAATTTCCGATGTCTTGATAATATTGGGAATATCATCACCAATGGTCTCGGTTAGACAAGTAGTATGAACCGCTATAATATCCGGGTTATACACCTGAAAAATAGTTTTAATCGCTGTTTTTAAATTAGCTCCGCCGCCAAATACCGACGCGCCTTCCGTAAAAGAACTAGTTGAAGCCATAATCGGATCACGGAAATGACGGGTCAAATGCATTCGATGAAATGAGCAGCACCCCTGCGAACCATGGCTATGTGGCAAGCAGCCATGAATGCCCAGCGCGGCGTACATCGCACCGATAGGCTGGCAGGTTTTAGCCGGATTGATCACTCCGCCACTTGCCCGTTCTTTAATCTCTTTCGTTGTTGCGTCAAGCATCTAAGCCACTCCTTCCTCATTTACGGTCCCAGTTAAAAGCGGTTCCTCTTTCCACGGCGGTACAATAAAGTTCCATGTTGGAGAAGCAAAACCCATACTTACGTCGCGGGCAAAATTTACCGCGCCGTTGAAGCCGGCATAAGGACCACTATAGTCATAAGAATGGATTTGCTTAGCAGGTATCCCCATTTTTTGAACAACATACTTGTCTTTAATCCCTGAAGCGAAAATATCAGGTTTCAGAAGTTTGATAAACTCTTCGGTTTCATAATGGTTAAGGTCATCCACCATGATGGTTCCTTCCTTCATATCCACATGCATACCGGCATAATAACTGAGAGGAATCTTCGCCTTTAGTTCAGCCATTTTTTCTGGCGACAGTTTCAGTTTAAACCGATTAGGATCTTGCTCCACATGCAGTTCCGGAATATTCTTCGAGTCGGCGTCAGTTTTAATATCAGGAATAACTTCCCGGCCCTCGTAATCGTCACGGTGGGCAAACTCATAACCTGCCAGTACCGTATCAATACCCAACTCGCCAAACAAGCCCTGGTAATGATGCCCGCGGGAACCACCAACAAAACAGAACGCCGTCTTACCTTCGCAAACCTTTTTATACTGCCCCATCAGCGGCTCAATACGAGCAACCTCACGGGCAATAACTTCCTCGGTGCGTTGAATTAGCGCCGGATCGCCAAAATACTGAGCCATATTGCGCAGCGAATCACTAGTCCCCTTGACACCGATAAAATTAACCTTGAGCCACGGCGTACCATACTTGATTTCCAGCATTTCAGCAATATAGTTTATTGATCGATGACACTGCACCAGATTTAATTCGGCTACATGCGCATTTTTCAAAGCTTCATAAGAACCGTCACCAGTCATTACCGAAACAATTTGATAACCGATATCGCTAAGAATACGTTCAATTTCCCAGCTATCGCCGCCGATATTATATTCACCAAGAATATTGATAGGATATTTACCGGACGCTTGTTCCAAATCCCCGGCCCCGATAACCCGGTCCATTAAACCATTGTTTGCAATATGGTGCCCGGCCGACTGACTGACGCCTTTATAGCCTTCGCAGCTGAAAGCCAGAACCGGAATGCCATGACGCTCTTCCGCCGCTTTAGCTACTGCATTAATATCATCGCCAATCAGCCCTACTGGACATGTGGCAGAAACCGTGATCGCTTTCGGATGGAAATTTTCCATAACTTCATCGATAACCTTCGCCAGCTTCTTTTCCCCGCCGAATACAATATCGCTTTCCTGCATATCAGTGGACACGCAGTAATTAATAAAATTTTGCGTTGGATCATCGGATTTGGCCTTATTACGCCTTGCGCCCCAGGTATAGAACGCACAGCCGATTGGTCCGTGAGTAATATGAATCATGTCTTTCAGTGGTCCAAGTACCACACCTTTACAGCCCGCATACGCACAACCGCGATTGGTAATGATCCCCGGGGCGGTCCTTGTATTAGCTTCAATCGGCTGCGCCCCACAGTCCGCATTATTTATAACAATATGTTTCTTCCGGTTTTTTTGCAGTTTCGAAGGATATTTTGCTAATATTTCCTCTAATTGCTCTTCAGTAATCGCCATTTGTTCATACCTCCTTTTTTACAACGCTGTTTCACCAAATTCGCCGGTGCGAACCCGTACCGCATCCAGTAGCGGCAAAACTAAAATTTTGCCATCACCAACCCGGTTGTCAGTTCGATTAGCCTGCATAATAGCCTCAACAATTTTCGGCACTTCGTCGTCCTGCGCCAATATGGTAAACATCCGTCTGGGGAATAGCCGGGAACCATCCAAAAAGCCGGTAACCAATTTTTCCGTTTCAACCGGTTCACTAATATCATCAACTGCCATATTCATCAATTTTGCTTTACGCTCGGCAATTGTTTCCGGACTATCCACCAATTTTCCTCGCCCCAGCACTTTCGAAGCTGTAAAACCGGCAACCCCGACTTCAACCAGCGCTTTCTTGGTGACACCTGTTTTGTTCATACGGATAAAAGCAATTATCTCTTTCATTAGTGCCCCCCCTTTACAAGCCTGTAGCGCCGCTGGAAATAGTGTAAGCCTCCTCAACCGGACCAACGAAAATCTTACCGTCGCCATAAGCGCCTTTTTCACCAGTCTTGGCTGCCCTTAAAATAACATCAATAACATCCTTCTTATCTTCATCACGAACAGCAACCATAATCAGCGATTTGGGAATCTCGTCGTAAACCACCCCGCCGATTTTAATCCCCTTCTGCTTGCCTCGCCCCACAACATCAACAACTGTAGCTGCATGAAAACCAGCTTTTGAGAGTTCCAATAATACATCATCTTTTTTTTCAGGCCTAACAACAGCTCTGACAAGTAACATACTCTTCACTCCTTACAAATTAAGTTTAAATAGCATCCAAGAAGCCATGTTTCATCATTACCTCTTCCAGACGATCCTGCGTCATAGGTTTAGGTATTACGAACATATCGTTGCCATCAATTGCTTTAGCTAGCGCCCGATACTCATCAGCCTGGCCAGCAGTAGGATCAAAATCAATAACCGTCTTTTTATTAATCTCAGCTCGTTGAACAATATTGTCCCGCGGTACAAAATGAATCATCTGCGAACCAAGCTCTTCTGCAAATGCTTTGACTAGTTCATACTCGTTGTCAGCTTTACGACTGTTACAAATGATGCCGCCCAACCGTACCTTACCGGTAGTTGCATACTTCTGAATACCTTTGGAAATGTTATTGGCAGCATACAGCGCCATCAATTCACCTGAACCTACAATATATATTTCTTCGGCTTTGCCTTCGCGGATCGGCATTGCAAAACCACCGCAAACAACGTCGCCCAAAACATCATAGAATACATAATCCAAATCCGGGGTATACGCCCCCAATGACTCTAACATATTAATCGAGGTAATAATACCGCGTCCGGCACAGCCGACCCCAGGCTCAGGACCGCCAGATTCGACGCAGCGGGTATCTTTAAACCCGTTTTTGAGGATATCTTCAAGGTCGATATCATCGCCTTCATCCCGTAGGGTGTCAAGCACCGTCTTTTGACATAGGCCGCCCAAGAGCAGCCTTGTCGAATCAGCCTTGGGATCACAGCCTACCACCATTATGTGTTTACCGGCTTCGGCTAAAGCTGCCACTGTATTTTGGGTTGTCGTCGACTTACCGATTCCACCTTTTCCGTATATCGCTACCTGTCTCATAATTATTATCCTCCTCGCATTATTCTAATTGAAAAACCAATGCCAGTAGGTTATAATGAAATTTAGGCATTTCAAATAAACCCTGGTTGGTCTCTGGGGGAAAATTGGCCTTAGCTCTGTGGATATTGCCGTATCCATGGAGCTTTAATCTTTTTTAGAGAAAAACAGTCCCTCACCACCTTTCAAATCAAAAATCGTTATAAGCACAATGGGGCTAATAAACAGTTGTTTATTAGCCCCATTGCTCTCATACTGCGTGGTAAATATCCACATGCATATTAATTTGTCAGAAAAACACAAAAAACTTACAAGCGCCAAATGCACTTATAAGCTTCATTGCTTTCCATCTGTGATTTGTTTTAACTATAACACAGGTGTTCTTACTTTGCAATAACCCTATATATATTCGCAATATTAAAATTTATCAAACATAGTATTTATTGACAGAACCTTTCATCCATGTTAGTATTTAAACAAATGTTTTAATCATTTGTTTAAATACTTAAGGAGACTAAACATGGACTTGGAAAAAGATTCACAAACCAAATTACTGGAAACAGCAACTACTCTTTTTGCCCAAAAAGGCTTTAATGGCGTTTCTGTCCGCCAACTAGCTGAGGCGGCAAATGTTAATATTGCTGCCATTTCCTACTATTTCCGTGGAAAGGAGGGTCTCTATCAGGCAGTGCTGGAAGAGCAGTTCGCCCCAATCGCAGCGGCGCTATCCCAAACCAAAACTGCCAACAAGCTTTCCGCGACCGAACAGTTGTCCATGTACGCCAAGCATATTGCCATTATCCACCGCCAACGCCCGCTCTTTACCCGCTTTATATTCAACGAAGTAAGCAATCCAACCCCCTTCTTTGATCTGATCTTTAAAAAATATATTTCTAAGATTTTTCAGTTTATTACTGGCGCATTGACCAAAGGCATTGCCGACGGCGACTTTGCTGCTGACCTCAATATCAATCATGCAGCATTGTCCCTGGCAGGTATTATGAATTTCTACTTTATTGTTAACCCCTTGGCTAAGACTATCATGCCCCTTGACAACACAAGTGACGCAGAAGAATATACCGTCCAGGCCTATCGCATCTATCTGGACGGAATTAGGAGGAAAAAGGATGAATAAAAAAATTGTTGTCGGCATCATTATCCTATTGCTGCTGGCAGTTGGAACAGGCTACAAGCTTTACGCCGGCCGCACCCACGGCATCACCGCCACCGGCACGGTTGAAATTACTCACGCCGACATTATGCCTAAAGTTAACGGCTATATCACCAACCTAACCGTTAAAGCCGGTGATCCAGTCACCGCAGGGCAAATAATCGCCAAAGTCGATAGGCCTGACCTTAGCGCCCAATTGCTGCGAGATGAAGCCGCTTTGGTAAAAGCTAAAGTCCAGCTAACCGATCTGGAAAAAGGCCCCCGACGCCAGGAAATAGGAGATGCCGATGCTGCTGTTTCCTCCGCGCAATCAGTATTCGAAAAAGCAAAAGCAGATTTCTATCGCTACCAATCTCTGCATGACAGTGGCTGCATATCTACTCAACAATTAGACGCAGCTAAGTCTGCCTATGACGTTGCCTACAATTCGCTCTTTGCCGCTCAAGCAAAAAGAAGCTTAGTCAACGAAGGCAACCGTTCTGACGTTATCGAAGCCCAGCGTCTTGAAGTCGAGCGGTCAAAAGCCATTGTTGACGCCAGTAAAACTCAGTTAACCGATACTGTTATTACCAGCCCGCTTAATGGGATTATCCTCAGCAAAAATTATGAAAATGGCGAATACATCGCCCCCGGCTCTGCCATAGCAACCATTGGCGACATGAGCGACGCTTGGGTGAAAGTCTACCTCTCGTCAACTCAGTTAGGGCTTATCAGTGTTGGTCAGTCAGTTGATGTTAAAATCGATTCCTTCCCTGACAAAGTTTTTGCCGGCATCATTAAAGAAATCAGTGATAAAGCCGAATACACTCCTCGGCAGAGTATCACCGACCGCGAACGAGCCAACTTGGTTTTTGCCGTCAAAGTTAAGCTTGACAACTCCGAGGGAATCTTAAAACCTGGAATGCCCGCCGATGTGGTCATCAAATGATTACACTGGAGAACGTAACTAAAACCTTTGGCAAACAATCGGCCGTAAACGGTGTATCACTGGAAATTGCCTCAGGCGAAATCTTTGGTCTGGTAGGACCTGACGGCGCAGGCAAAACCACCACCATCCGCATGCTTTGCGGCCTTCTCTCGCCAACTTCCGGAAACCTCTCAGTCCTAGGCGCAGCCAATCCTGAAGCGATCAAACACCACCTCGGTTATGTCCCGCAAAGATTCAGCCTGTACGGCGATCTCACCGTAATGGAAAATATCCGGTTTATTGGCTCGCTATATGGTCAGACAACTGATAAAATCAACGCCCTGGCAGCAAATGTGCTGAATTTTACTAATCTATTACCCTTTAAAGATCGCTACGCCGATAATCTGTCCGGCGGCATGAAACAGAAACTGGCTCTGGCAGCCGGGCTAATGCATAAACCAACGCTCTTTTTTCTCGACGAACCAACTACCGGCGTCGACCCGGTATCCAGACGGGAGTTCTGGCAAATGCTTTACCAGTTAAACAAAGAAGGCACCAGCATTTTCGTCTCCACCCCCTACATGGATGAAGCAGAGCTTTGCACCCGCGTTGCCTTTATGAATGAAGGACGCATTATCTCCTCCGGCTCACCACAGGAACTTCGTCGTTCTTATAAATATCAAGTATTTGAACTCAGCACCCCGGACCGCAACCTAAAGGCTCGGCTAAAGTCTTCCGGCCTTCGGGACATCAATGCCTTCGGCGAAAAGTACCACCTTGTAACCGATTCTTCTCCTACAGCCATAACCACAGTCAAGGCTGCTCTCGCTGCAGCGAACATTTCAATTACAGACCTTAATGAAATATCGCCCAATCTTGAGGACGTTTTTGTCGCCCTGGCAAGTGAGGTAAACTAATATGTATGCAGTGGAAATCACCAATCTGACCCGCCGTTTCGGCGAATTCACCGCAGTTAATGCCATCAGTCTGAAAATCAAAACCGGCTCAATATATGGCTTTCTTGGCCCCAACGGGTCAGGAAAATCCACTACCATTCGCATGCTTTGCGGCCTTCTGGCCCCTACCTCCGGCGATGCAACCATCCTGGGACTCGATATCGCCAAAGACAGCGAAGCAATAAAACACAAGATCGGTTACATGTCGCAAAAATTTAGTCTTTATGATGACCTGACAGTTATTGAGAACCTAAAATTCTATGCCGGCCTGTATAGCCTTTCTCAGCCTGAGGGCAAGCGCCGCATCGCCCAAATGCTTGCGCTTGCCGGACTGGAAAATCGCCAAAATGAACTTGCCGCCAATTTATCCGGGGGGTGGAAACAGCGTTTGGCGCTGGGATGCTCCATCCTGCACAACCCGCCAATTTTGTTCCTTGATGAACCAACTGGCGGTGTTGACCCCAAATCACGCCGTATGTTCTGGGATATAATCTACACCCTGTCCCAGGCAGGAACCACAATAATGGTAACTACCCACTTTATGGATGAAGCCGAACACTGCGATGAAATCGGCTTCATTTACAACGGCGGCCTCATCGCCAGCGGCCCACCCTCAGCCTTAAAAAGCAGCATTAATGGCCTGCTTCTGGAAATACCTACCCCCGAGCCAATGGAGCTTTTAGCCGCCATCACTAGTCGTCAGCTTCCGTATCTCGACATATATCCCTTTGGTGCCAACCTCCATGTCCTCATCGCCGAAGAACACGCCTCCCGCTATACCCCCTTTGCCGCCAACCTCATCTCGCCCTCGCTGGAAGACGTCTTTGTCCATCTGGTAAAATCACACCGTAAGGAGGTTCTGGCATGATCCGTCTTAAAGCCCTCTTAATAAAAGAATTTATTCAAATGCGGCGCGACCGCCTGACCTTTGTAATGATGATTGGCTTTCCGATAATTCAGCTACTGGTATTTGGCTTTGCCATAAACACCGATGTTAAACATTTGCCCACCATCGTATTTGACCAATCGCTAAGTCAAGACAGCCGGGATTTTATCGCTTCACTTACCGCCAGCCAATACTTTGATATTACCGACGCCAGCACCAGCTACCAGGACGTTACTGACCATATTCAATCAGGCAAAACCAAAGTCGGCATCATCATTCCCCCTGATCTTTCGGCCAATCTCAAACACGGACAGAGCGCGGCCATCCAAGTCATTGTCGACGCCTCTGATTCGATGGCCGCCTCTTCAGCTATCAGCGCCGCCCAAATGGTCGGTCAGCTAAAATCTCAGGAAATTATCCTCAACCGTCTGCAAGGCTATACCGGTAAAACCTTTGCCCTGCCGGTGGATGTTCGCATTCGCCCCTGGTATAATCCTGACTTTGTCTCGGCCTTCTATATGGTACCAGGCATTCTGGGCATTATCCTGACAATGACAATGGTCATGATTACCTCAATGGCCATTGTTCGCGAGCGTGAACGAGGCACCTTAGAACAACTTATTGTCACCCCGCTCAAAACCCATGAGCTAATCCTCGGCAAAATCATCCCCTATGTATTTGTCGGCTATGCCCAAGCAACAGTTGCCCTCCTTGTCGGCATCCTGGTGTTTGATCTGCCAATCAGAGGCAGCCTTGGACTGCTTTACGGCTTAACCTCATTATTCATTATCGCCTCCCTGGCGCTAGGCGTCCTCATATCCACACTATCCAAAACCCAAATGCAGGCTATGCAGATGTCGTTTTTTATCTTTCTGCCCAGCATCCTCCTCAGCGGCTTTATGTTCCCCAGAGAGGCCATGCCGCTATTCTTCAACTGGTTAGGCAATCTCCTGCCGCTAACCTTCTACCTCCAAATTCTGCGTGGCATTATCCTAAAAGGCGTCGGCCTGAGCGTCCTTTGGACGCAAATCCTGGCCTTGGTAGTATTTATCGCCATTGTCCTTACCATCAGCATTAAAAAATTTCAAAAGAAGCTTGCCTAACCATCCTATATGTAAAATAGACCGTCGTAAAAGCCAACTGACTTTTACGACGGTCTATTAAATGCCCACACCTATCACAACCTAAATTGTATCAGCAAGTTTTTCAATTTCACTTGCTGTCGAGGCCATTGAACTCATATTGGCAGCAATTTCCTCAGTAACAGCAGCTTGCCGTTCGCCAAGCACCGATGTATTGGTAATGGTTTTAACAACATCTATTGTCTCATTATTAATGTTTTGAAGAATTTTTTTAATTTCGTTAACCGAATCGGCGCTGTTAACCGCCATTTTTCTGATTTCCTCCGCAACAACCGCAAAGCCCCGTCCCTGTTCACCGGCCCTGGCTGCTTCAATTGCGGCATTGAGACCAAGCAAATTCGAATTTGCCGCCACATCGCTAACAAACTTCAAAATATCATCCGTCTTTTTTATGTGCCCAAGTACGCTCTCACTCCCGGTCTTCACCCGGCTTAACTCCCCGGCTAACTGGCCTGCCGTAGTTCCTAGCTCGTAAACAGTGGCCGTTAACTCTTGTACGGTTGATGCAAGTGTTGCCGCAACTGAGTGAAGAGCATCTTGAGCTTCCAGCGTTATTCCAGTGGCGCAAGCCCCTAGAAGTGTGCCATCCTCACTAAAGATTGGCGTAGCAATTAGTTTCACCGGCACACCAAAATGATCTTTGGGAATGATCCCTTTAATTACTTGTTTTTTTTGCAGACATTCCGCCATTAGCCCCTTTGGCTTTGTCCCCAGTACATCCTTGGGTGGATCTTTAAATGCTACTGCCGGCAAAACATAAATTATTTTTTCTGTATCACTTATTATTATCTCACAATCAAAAATACTTAATTTCTGCATAACTTCGGCTGAGGCAATCACAGATTCTAACTTTGTCACTATTTAACCCCTCCATTTAACACTTTTATTAATTCCACCTATGAAAAAATGATAAGCGACCGTCTAAAAATAGCCTGTCTTTTAAACGGTTTCTTATCATTTTACTATTTGTTAAGATTTTGGTAAAGATGTCATCATTAGGAAAATATCGTATTGTTTAGAAAAAGTAGTCAATCTCAGCTTTTACAGTACGCAGTTTGCCGGTGCCTTCAGTTGCGCTCAGCGTACTAGCCCATACCTGGAAATCGATATTCTTATCCAGTACGTACTGAACATTCATTTGCGGCCCCCTAATACCGTAGTTGACGGTTCCTACCCACCAGTCATTAGACGGTCCTACCGAAGCATTTTTTTCGCAATCAATATAACGGGCGGACAGACGATACGAACCAGGAACATTCAAATCCGCCCGTTTATAATTCACGCCGGCAATATACTCTGTATTTTGCGTATCAAAATTGGACTTAGCATAAGTGCCCCACAGCTGCACATCCTTGGTCAGCATCTTATCAGCACCGACCTCATATATTCTGGTTGTACTGCTGTTAGAAATATCATGATAGGCTGCTTTCATATTCGCGGTCTTCGAAAGCGGAAGATTTACTTCAGCGGCAGCATAGCGGTTTTCTTCAGTGCTGGAAATAATATTGGAATTGAGCGGTGCCCCGGTCCAGTTCTCACGCAGGAAACCATATGTTAATTTTGTTACAACCTTATTGCCAAAAGCGGCTTGAACACCATTCACCGCTCGATCAGACATGTTAAGCACGGCCCCATATCCAGGTACATAGTCCCACTTACCAACCGTAACTGTTGTCTCGCCAACCTTGCCAACAGCAAACATCTGATCTAAATGCTGATTGCCTGCCGCAATGCCTTCAGTTGAAGAAGAAGCCCCATAGCCACCGGTACGCAGGCTTCTTATAGCCTCTTCCTCCAAAACAACCTTCCACGCATCATTAACTTTGTATGTTAAGAATAAGTCAACACCGATCTCTGGCACATATCCATCGTTATCAAAAAAACTTTCGCCGCAATTATGAAACTTGCCGCTATTATTCCAGACTTGGTCACTCACATGAAGTACCCCAAAAAGATGGAACTTATCATCATGTTTCTCCGGAGCCGCCCCCCGCACGCCTAGATTGCTCAGTTCCGCCGAAAACTCGGCTGACAGCTTATTAATCAACGCTTTATCTTCAGCATTAGCCTTTTCAGCGTTCCATACCCCCCTGGCCACCAATTGCGCCATTTCATAGCGGGTAATGGTTTTGTCGCCATTAAAATTGCTGCTGTCAATAATTCCGTCTTTCACCAGTTTGCCTACTGCACTATACGACCAGTGGTTCGCCGGAACATCGCCAAACGGATTGGCGGCAGCAAATGCAGTGCCGGTAATACCCACAAGGAAAACCAGCATCAAGGTAACAATTAATTGCTTTCTCATCTTATTAGCTCCTTTTAATCAGTTTTCTTACTGCGTTCTTGGCATACAATATCCTTTTTAAAAAGCTTAATCAGCACTACCTAATATTGTATTGGCAAATATTTTTTTAACAGGCAGTAATATTTTTTTTCAACAACTGTGACAAAATCATCCCCAACACACACACCCCGGCAAACATCGTAATTGTTAAGTGGAAGGTGCCGGTGCTATGCAAAGCCAATGCGCCTGCGAAAACCCCAAGGGCTCCGCCAAAGGCCCCGATACCCAGCCACAATCCAACAACCCGACCAATAATCTTTTCCGGATAAGCCTGAGAAATAAATACTGCTGCCGCCGGATTTAAAAACGCTACCGCTAACCCGGCTAAAAACAAAGCCCCCATAAGCAACGGCGAATTATTATACACCGCCGGAAACAGAATCGCATATATTGTAACCGCACAGATTATAAATCCGATCAATAGTACTGGTTTCGGATTGCTCTTGAAGACTTTATCCATAACAAAACCGCCAACTAAACCGCCTAATATTGTTCCAATTTGTACAATAAGCATCAACGAACCGGCCGCCATCCGTCCAAACCCAACCCCAACCGGAGCGTCAAGGGCAAAATATTGCGGCGTCAGATCGTTAAGTGCATTAAGCAGCCACGAAATACAAAGACAAAGGATAATTCCAATATAGGTCGTCGGTTGCTTGAAGGCTCCCTTCAAACTGTCCCAACTGCTAGTTTCCGCTTTACCCGACTCTTCTTTAGTCTGTGAAGGTTCATTAGCTTTATAGTTAAAGGCAATTATAACAATATACACAAGCAAAACAAGTTGACCAACCCCCAGCCAGGACAACGTAGATCTCCAATTTCCAACTGCTTCAAATACCAGCGGACTGAAAAATATCCCGGCTGCCATACCGGCATTCAACATCGTCATCCCAATGCCGATTATAAGGCCTCGCTGATGTTCGGAGAACCAGTGAGCAGCACATAAAGAAATCAACGAAAAAATCGCTCCGGCGGCAGCCCCTTGTAAAATGCGCATTAGAACCACCAATATAAAGGTCTCGCCTACAAACGGATATAACAAATTTGCAACAATTGACATAAATGCAGCAATCACCAAAACCGGCATCATCCCAAACCGGTCCGCTAAAGCCCCCGATATAAGCGTTGCAATCGAAACAACAAATACAAAAATTCCTAAAAAGCTTGCTTGAGCCGCCGGTATAGATATTCCCAAATCTTGGGCCATATCGCCAAGGATTGGTGCAACCGCTATCGTATTCATCCCGGCCACAAATGCTCCCAGGCTCACAGCTAATAGCACAAGCCATTTAAAATAAGCCTTCACCACTAAATACCACCCTTCATAATATATTGTGCCACTCAAACAGTTAACAACGCTTTGCTCTCTCTCGACCTCCTGTAAGCCTTGTTTTTTAGATAACAACAAGTGTCATCTTCTTCAAATAATTTGAAAAATTATGTACATCCATTATTATAGATGATAAATGATCGATCATCAATAATAAATTGTAAATTCAGTAAAAATTTTAATTTTTATCGCGTCAACAGCCTGTAAGACTCACATAGCCCCTAAATAAGTAATGAGTGCAAGCAAAAATTAACAGCCTGCACTCATCATCTAAATTCGCCCGATGATCTTCTTTAACTTTCTACGCCTTAAAAAGGTTTTTTTTCATAATTTGCGATAAAACTAAACCAACAATCCCCACTATGGCGAACAATTCAACTATAAGCTGATAAGTTCCGGTGGCATGTAAAGCTAATGCACTTACGAATATTCCAATCGCGCCACCAAAAGCCCCTATACCAAGCCACATCCCAACAATTCTGCCGACAATCCTTTCTGGATAAACCTGGGCAACAAATACCGCGGCAGCCGGATTGAGAAAAGCGACTCCCAGTCCCGCAAAAAACAAGTCAAGCATCAAAACAACAGCATCATTATAAATTCCCGGGATCATAATAACATATACTGCTACCATAGCAATAATAAAACCGGCAACCAATACTGGTTTTGGATTACCACGGAATATTTTATCCATGACAAACCCGCCAATCACACCGCCAAAAACCGTTCCTAACTGCACCAGTACCATCAGTTTACCGGCCATCACCCGGCCAAAGCCTACACCGGTCGGCGCATCAAGAGCAAAATACTGTGGCGTTAAGTCGTTAAGTGCATTAATCAGCCACGAAATACAGATACAGACAATAATTCCTATATAGGTCGTCGGACTGCCCAAAGCATGCTTAAGCTGGTCCAGTCCAGAGTCATCGGCAACCGTTGACTGATAAGCATTAGCCACCGGTTTTGGTTCATAAGCATCATCCTGAACCGTTTCATTAACTCTAACCTTAGCTTGTTCATTAGCTTTATAGTTGCATACTATGTAAAGAGTATATAAGAACAAAACGGCTTCAACGACGCCAATCCACCCCATCGTCGCCCGCCAATTTCCCACCTCTTGAAACACCAACGGTGAAGCCATTACTCCTGTCATCATTCCAGCATTCAGCATCGTCATGCCTGTCCCAACAACCCGCCCCCGCTCGCCGTCTGTAAACCAATGTGCTGCCACAAGCGGTATCAAAGAAAACACCGCCCCAGCCCCAAAGCCTTGTACAATACGCAGCACTATTACGGCCCCAAAAATATCCCCGACAAAAGGAAACAGGAGATTCGGAACCACTCCCGCCAAATTGCCGACCAGAAGTACAGGTATAACACCAAACCGATCAGCCATAGCTCCCGATATAATGGTTGAAAGAGCAACGACAAATACGAATATTCCTAAAATACTGCTTTGAGCAGCTGGCAGCGAAACCCCCAATTCGCTGGCTACATCACCCAAAACAGGAGTAAAGTGTAACGAATTGACTCCTGTTACCGCTGCAACTAACCCGACAGCAAGTAAAACAAGCCACCTAAAGTAGTCCTTTGCCATTATACATACCACCTTCATATCCAAAATCCGCTGCACAAAACTAATATTCTGCCGGAACCACATCTCATAAATGAGGATAAGCTGCCGCTATACTGGCGTTAGCTACATAATATAGTAAGGAATAACCATTACTTATTCTAACAAAATTTATGAAAACTGCCCTAATCCTGCTGTAAATATATCGAAAAATCATTTATAATAAATATATATCCATTATAAATGATAAATGATCGATCATCAATATAACATTATGTTATTTATTTCTATATTTTTTATCCTGAGTAGATAAACTACCGCCGGTAAAGTGCCGGAAAACTTGCATTTTACATCATCTCAAGGAGGAAATAATGACTAAGCTGGTTAAGCAGGTTTTTACCGAGCAAATATACCACTTATTGCGTAATGACATTTTAAGCCAATCTATTGCCTGCAGTCAAAAACTTAACATCCGGGAACTTCAGGCAAAATACGGTGTCAGCGGCAGTCCGGTACGCGAGGCTATCAGCCGCCTTCACCAAGAGGGACTGGTCGAATATCTTCCTAATATCGGGACAAAAGTAATTGACTTTAAAGTAACCGATATTGTCGAACTTCAAGAACTCCACTCATCGCTGGATTGCAGTGCCCTAAAACTGGCTATGAAAAAAAATAGTTATCAGGATATTGCCGCCGAGCTGCTGGTATTTCTTGAAGCGCAAAAACAGAATGATCCGTCAGCCGCCCATCAATTTCATAACACCTTTTACCGCTTTGCCAATAACAATCGCCTCCAAAAATCATGGGAGCATCTGACCGGGCAACTGGAAATTATTCATACCCTTTACGCTAACCAACTCAAAGCTCTAGCTTGGAATGACATAGAGCTTCACGATCATACCAAGATTTATGAGTCAGTCAGCACCAATGACTTAGAAACAGCCTTGGCGAGAATTGAAGAACATCACGATAAATCGCTCACATTGTTGCTTGACTGTATAAAATAAAGAAAAAATCCCTGTAAGCTAGAACTGGCTTACAGGGATCATTTCTTTAAGCATATACTGCAATTGCCTCAATCTCCACACTAACGTCCCGCGGCAGTCTGGCTACCTGGACAGCCGACCGCGCTGGCGGTTCAACAGTGAAAAACTCACCATATACTTTATTAACCGCAGCAAAATCATTCATATCCTGGAGAAAGACTGTAGCTTTCACCACATTGGCTAAATCAAGACCTTCCTTGTTTAAAATTGCTTTTAAATTGGTTAGCACCTGCCGGGTCTGCATCTCAACCCCGCCATAAACGATTTGGCCAGTCACCGGATCTAAAGGTATCTGTCCGGAAACAAATAACATTCCATTTGCTTTAACAGCTTGCGAGTAAGGACCAATAGCCTGTGGTGCCTTATCTGTATTAACAACAACTTTCATCTTTCAAAACCCTCCTTTTTACTATTGCTCCAGCGTTATAAACTTATCCACATTTTTATCCACATTTGTTCAATAAACGCCTTTTAAGAAACTTATTATCCTCTGATAGTATTATATTATACCAAAAAAATGCAAACTAAATATATCCGCTTTTGCCAGGTTACCAATAATATGCGGTATAATATAAGTGAATTAATTCCAACCAGAGAGGAGAACTATGATAAATAAAATAAGCGCCGGTTTGTTAATGTACCGAACTAAAAACAGTCAACTTGAAATATTCTTAGCCCATCCGGGCGGCCCATATTGGGAAAATAAAGATGCTGGCAGCTGGGGTATCCCCAAAGGTGAAGTCGAAGGCCATGAAGCTTTCTTTGCCGCGGCTAAACGGGAATTCTTCGAAGAAACAGGCATTCAGCCGCAGGGAACTTTTCTTGAACTTGGCACAGTAACCCTAACAACAGGTAAAACGGTATATGCCTGGGCCTTTGAGAATGATTGGGATAACCCTCGCCCCATAACAAGTAACTTATTTGAACTAGAGTGGCCGCCTAATTCTGGCACAAAGGAGTTTTTTCCTGAAATCGATCAAGCGGTATTTTTCCCCGAACCTATCGCCCGGCAAAAAATTAGTCCCGCCCAAGCCGAGTTTATTGATCGTTTAATTAATCTGCTTCAACAGGAAAAACCACTACATAGTTAGCATACACATATATCCGCGCAAAAACTCCTTTCTGGCCAAATACTGTTATCATCTAACTACGGAGGTATAAGCTATGACCAAACAAAAAATTACTATCCCCAGTCTACGTACATTCAAAGAAAAAGGAACAAAAATCCGTGTTGTTACCGCCTACGATTATCCAACAGCTCTTCTGGTTGATCAGAGCGACATTGAAATTATTCTTGTTGGCGACTCGCTGGGCATGGTGGTGCTGGGCTATGACTCTACTGTCCCTGTTACTATGGAAGACATGCTACATCACAGCAAGGCAGTAAATCGTGGTGCGAAAAAAACGCTCATAGTCGTAGACATGCCCTTCATGTCTTATAATATCAGCATTGAAGACGCCATTCGCAATGCCGGAAGGCTTGTTCAGGAAGGCGGCGCTGATGCCGTTAAAATTGAAGGCGGCGCAGTTGTCATCGACACCGTAACCGCTATCGTCAATGCCGGTATTCCGGTTATGGGGCATCTTGGTCTTACCCCTCAGACAGCAGCCCAGCTTGGCGGCTACAAAGTCCAAGGTAAAGACGCGGCAGCAGCTGAACGAATGGTAACTGACGCCCAAAAACTCGAGGAGGCCGGTGCCTTCGCCGTTGTTCTTGAGGCTATTCCCGCGCCTTTAGCAGAACTAATTACTAAAAAACTAACCATCCCCACCATCGGCATCGGCGCCGGAGTTCATTGTGATGGACAAGTACTTGTTACCCACGACATGGTTGGCTTTTTTGACCGCTTCATCCCCAAATTTGCCAAACAATATACTAACATTAGTAATCCGATGCTAGCAGCCTTCCAGCAATATGCCAAAGAAGTAGCCGACAGCACCTTTCCCGGACCTGAGCACAGCTTCACCATGGACGCCGAATTACTTAAGCGGTTGTACTAAACAAGCCAATTATGAAAATCGCAATAATTGGCGCCGGGGCCATGGGAAGTCTGTTTGGCGCTTTTCTGGCACGTGCAAACGAAGATGTCTGGCTTCTTGATGTCAGACCAGATCATATTAGCGCCATCCGCGCAAACGGCTTAAGGGTAGCCTCTTCGACAGACCAAATCATTGCCCACCCCCATGCCGTAACCGATCCTGACGAAATCGGCACAGCGGATTTAATAATAGTTTTTGTTAAAGCTGCCGATACCAGCGCTGCGGCAAGCGTTGCTTCAAAATTGCTTACTGCCGGCACAACGGTGCTAACCTTGCAAAACGGGTATGGCAATGCCGAGCAGCTTGCTAAGCTAATAGAACCCGCAAGAATTATCGCCGGAACTACCGCCCAAGGAGCAACATTCCTTGGCCCTGGGCAAATTAAGCATGGCGGAAACGGGGAAACCATAATCGGCGAACTTATCCCCAACCCAAGCACTCGCTTAAATGCCATTGCTGCTATCTTCAGTCGCGCTGGTATCCCGACCACTACAACGGTTAATGTAACAAACCTGCTTTGGGGTAAATTGATTATCAACGTCGGAATTAACGCCCTTACCGGCATCACTGGTCTAAAAAACGGCGAAATAGCTGACTTTGCTGAAACTAGTGATATTCTGCGCCTAGCAGTACTAGAAGCCGCTCAGGTTGCAGCCGCCGCTGGTATCAGCTTACCTTATGACAACCCTGTAGACAAAGTATTGGCTGTTGCCAGAAAAACAGCGGAAAATCGCTCCTCAATGCTGCAAGACCTCGATAATAACCGGCTAACTGAAATAGACGCCATAAACGGCGTCATTATCTCAGAAGGAGCCAAACTAGGTATAGCTACTCCAGTTAATACCGTCCTAACCAACTTAATAAAAACACTATCCAAAAAAGCGCGCTTATAACTTTTATAATACCAAGAAGCCTCCAGTCGTAGTTTATTATCCTACGACTGGAGGCTTCTTCTCAATGTCCTATAGCTTTTATATTAAACTCCTACAACCGAACCGCCACCATCAATAATCAGGATCTGTCCGGTAATCATACTTGCGGCCTCACTTGCAAGAAAACATACCCCTGATGCAATTTCCTCCGGCTTAGAAAGTCGCTTGAGCGGAATGGGCTCAGTGGCATTTTTCATCATTTCCGGCGGAGCATTTTTCATTCCTTCCGACAAAACGCCACCAGGTGCCACAGCATTTACCCGGATGCCATATTTAGCCCATTCAACAGCCCCCTGTTTGGTCAGCTGCACCGCTGCCCCCTTACTGGCGCTGTAATGTGCTGAACACATCGGTTCCTTCATTCCCCGTACCCCGGCAATTGAGGCAAAATTAACAATCGAGCCAGTATTGCGCGGAATCATCGATTGGTTAGTAACGGCCTGCATCATAAAGAAAACACCCTTAGAATTAACATTCATTACCTTATCCCATTCGGCCTCAGTAATTTTATCAGCTGGAGCGCCTGCCAGAATGCCGGCAGCCTGAATAAGTACGTCGATCTCTCCCATCTCTTCCCTAATTTTGCTGACAGTAGGAGCAATATCGCCTACCTTAGACAAATCCAGGCAGTAGCCTTTAACCTCACCTTTTTGCCCTAATTTTTTCACTGCTTCAGCAAGATTATCCGCAAGAATATCAACAATCGCCACTTTTGCTCCGCTCTCAACCATTGTTTGAGCGCAAACATAACCAATGCCTCTCGCGCCGCCTGTTACCACTGCAACTTTACCATCAAACCTAATATCCATAAATCAACCTCCATTTATTATTACATTTCATGTTCATACTAAAAAACCGTAAGAAAATATTGCCTTATTCATTATAAACGATATGGACAATTCTGAAAAATCGGTATTTCATATTACGGTAATAGGATTATCTTATTCACACCGACAACCGCTCCATTCACCCCCTTATTACGGCTGGCATACTCTATAGCGATAAAGTAAAAAAGGAGTCACCTGCCATGATAACCGCCATTCTAAAAATGCCATCTTTTTGCATCGGCGTCTTCACAGCCATCTTCGCCATTATCTGGTTTGCAGCCTGGATAGCTAACGCACTATATAATACACATTTTGATTTATACAGCCTGCGTGATATGTACCTATGGTTGATGACCCAGCTAAATGCCACCCATGCTATAAACTCCATCTGGAACAGTCCACGTGGCTTTGCTCCAGGCGTTCCGCCCGACTCTTCCCAATCAAAACAATAAATCCATACCTCTTTTACAAAGTACGGACTACATTAGTATAGCTTATAAACAATTAATTTTTCTAGGCAACTCCCCAGCGGTTATGCACTATCTTTCACCATATCGATGAAATACCTATGAATACGGTCATCCTGCGTTAACTCTGGGTGGAAAGCAGTAACCAGTATTTTCCCCTGCCTGGCAATTACAATATGTCCGTCAACAGCCGCCAGTACCTTAACCGCCGCTCCAGCGCTTTCAATATACGGGGCCCGAATAAACACCGCCCGCAAGGGCTGCTCGCCAAACTCCGGCACATATAAATCTGCCTCAAAACTCTCGCGCTGACGGCCAAAGGCGTTGCGCCGCACGCTAACATCAAGCAATCCCAGCCGCGGCTGCTGGCTGCCAACAATCTCCTTAGCCAGCAAAATCATTCCGGCGCAAGTACCGTAAATCGCCATGCCTTCCGTCGCCCGACTCTTAATCTTATCCATCAGCCCCCAGTCCACCAACATTTTACCAATGGTGGTACTTTCGCCGCCTGGAATAACTAACCCATCTACGCCGTCAACATCAACCGCTTTTCTTACCTCTGTCACTTCAACCCCACAGCCCTCAAGCATCAACCGATGTTCCCGGAAAGCTCCCTGCAGAGCAAGTACACCTATTCTCAAAATTACCAGCCCCGCTCCTGCATACGCTCGTTGGCCGGTATGTTCGATATCTCAATTCCAACCATAGCTTCACCCAAGTCCTTTGAAACCTCAGCCAATACTTTAGGATCGTTATAATAAGTTGTTGCCGCCACAATAGCTTTGGCCCTTTTTGCCGGGTCTCCTGATTTAAATATCCCGGAACCAACAAATATTCCATCACAGCCCAGCTGCATCATCAATGCGGCATCAGCCGGAGTAGCAATCCCGCCAGCAGCAAAATTGACTACCGGTAAACGACCTAACTTTTTCGTTTCTTTGACAAGCTCCAGCGGCGCGGCAATATTCTTGGCAAACGCCGCCACTTCGTCGTCAGGCAGACTCGCCAGCACACGGATCTCTCCCATCACCATCCGGATATGTTTTACCGCTTCCACCACGTTTCCCGTCCCGGGCTCACCTTTGGTCCGAATCATTGCTGCCCCTTCACCGATACGGCGCAGAGCCTCTCCGAGATTTTTAGCCCCACAAACAAACGGAACCTTAAACTCGTTCTTATTTATATGGAATTTATCGTCTGCAGGCGTAAGCACTTCACTCTCGTCGATATAATCTACACCTAGCGATTCTAATATTCGTGCCTCCACAAAATGACCAATACGAGCCTTAGCCATTACAGGTATTGTCACTGCCCCCATAATCTTTTCCACAATTGTTGGGTCCGCCATCCTGGCTACACCGCCAGCCGCCCTGATATCAGCAGGTACTCGCTCCAGCGCCATAACCGCGCACGCCCCTGCCTCCTCAGCAATCTTGGCCTGTTCAGGCGTAGTCACATCCATAATAACGCCGCCCTTAAGCATCTCAGCCAGGCCGGCCTTTACAAGAAAAGTGCCTTGTTCCATACTAGCATTACCTCCTGAATCTATACAATTAAAGTAAGATTAAAGCAACAGTCAATCTCCAGAATTATCTATTTTCATTTTTGCCCAAACACCGCGAACTATCTCCCTGGCAAAAGGCCCCAGTTCCTGATCAGCGTAGGCTCTTATCACTCCGGCTGCCACCTGGCGAATTGCGCCCCTAATAATTTCGTCGTCACGTATTCCCTGTCCGATTAGTGTTTCTTCAATATCGACAGCTGCCGCTAATGCTTTCTCGGCAGCCACCGTGTTAATCATTTGAACAACGTCGGCGTTGCCCTGCACAACCTGCCCAACAGGTGCAAATAGCTTTTTCGCCATAACAACTAGGTCCTGTGGTCGCTCATTAACAATTACTACCGGGTCCCCCCCTAGTGCCATCTCTCCAGCATTGCCAACAATTTTAACACTTATACACCGAACCGACTCTGACGCAACTTGTTCTAGTTCCTTCTGGGTAATATTCGTGGCAATATTAATAAGCACCATCTCAGTATCCAGCCGGTTAAAAGCTTTTATACACCCAACGACTTCTTTATCCGGCACTGCTAAAATCACCGCGGAGCAGTCCATCATCGCTTCCAGCGATTCTACCTCTGTTACCCTCCATTCTCGGGTAACCGCCTTTAAAATAGCCGGGTTACGATCATATACCACCATATTAACTTTTGTCGCCAGACGCCTTATTAATTCTTTTCCCATTCGGCCTGTGCCAATCAGCCCTATCCGCATATTATACCCCCAGCTTTGTAAACTACACCCTGGTTTTAACCGCACATCTAAATATATGTAGCTTTTCGTTTTTGTGCCACATATGTTATGTTACCAATATGTTAAAATACCTAAAATATAGTGCTCCCAGTTATATTTTCCGATATAATATAATTGTAAGTAGTGTAATCATCGAAAAAGGGGGATTCAATTGAACAAGTATTATGTAGTTGATACCAACGTTTTACTGTACTCTCCCCAGTCGATTTTTGCCTTTAATGAACACACCGTAATTATCCCGGAAGTAGTATTAGAAGAACTGGACCGTTTCAAATCGGAAGCCACCGAACGAGGTGCCCACAGCCGGGAAGTCAGCCGAATCATTGACGAGCTTAGAACCCAGGGCAATCTCCTTGACGGAGTGCCGTTAAATGACCATGGCGGAATCCTAAGAATTGAAACCAACTGCCTGGAAACATCGTTGCCACCCCATTGGAGCCGTGGCAAAGCAGACAACCGCATCCTACAAGTCTGCAAAGGCTTGGCCGAAACTAACCACCCCACTGTATTAGTAAGCCGCGATACTAATATGCGGGTTAAAGCTGTCATTCTTAATATTCAGGCCGAAGACTACCGCAATGATAAAGTAGCCTCCATTGAAGAACAATACACCGGCAGGGCTATAGTTTATACCTCTTCTGAAACAATTGACCACTTTCATCTTGACGACACCAACTGGATTGAATCAGACAAACTCAATATATATGATGAAACTAACCATAAACTATCACCAGCGTCTTTTGTCACCAATCAATTTCTACTTATTCGTTCCACCGACAATGACCGTCACACCGCCCTTGGCCGCTTTGACGGCGAAAAAGTTGTTCAGCTAAAATACCGCAACCGCAACCCTTTCGGCGTTTCGCCGCGCAACATCGGACAGGTTTTTATGCAAGAATGCCTGATGATGAACGCGGAAGAAGCGCCGCTTGTTATTATCAAGGGCCCGGCCGGCACCGCAAAAACCTTTTATTCTCTTGCTGTAGGTCTTCACCGGCACCTTGACTGCCGGCCACGTGACTATAATCATATTCTGATCTGCCGTCCCTATATTCCCATGGACGAAGACATTGGTTTTCTCCCTGGCTCTGAAAGTGAAAAAATTGGTCCGTTTATGCGCGGCGTCCGCGATAACCTTTTCACACTTATGTCCGGTCACACTATGACCGAATCAAAAGAAATATCCCAGGTTGAGGACACTGTTCAAATGCTGTTTGAAAAACGAATTGTTCAGACGGAAGCTTTAGCCTATCAGCGAGGCCGATCACTCTATAAATATTGGATGATTCTTGATGAAATGCAAAATGCCACTCCACGCCAAGCCAAAGGTGTGATTACCCGCCCCGGTCTAGGCACCAAAATCATCCTCCTCGGCGACCCTGAGCAAATTGACAACCCTTTTCTGGATAGCCGCTCTAACGGACTCAGTTATGCCAGTGAAAAAATGCGCGGCTCCAAACTATGCTTTCAAGTTACACTCCAGTATGACGAATGCGAACGCTCGCCATTAGCGGCTGAAGCAGCCCTCCGGCTGTAACCGAGTTATACACAATAACAGAATTAGAACCTTGACTTATCTTGTTAAGCTAAGTATAATTATTCATAATATATAAACTTAATATTAGGCATTGGTATTAAATGGAGGAGTCTGTCATCAACAGGACTCCTCTTTCTATTTCTCAATTTAACTATGAATTAACCTTTACAATCTAATCCATTATAAGTAATGGCCAACTTCGATATTTACCGGCGTTATCTTATCTGAATTCTTTATTCGCAGGAATTATAGCAAAAAAATGTAATTAGTATATAAATCACCAATAGCAAAGGAGCACCTTATGAGCACTCAAATTATCTTATCCATAACCATCTTCCTTGTTGTATATGCTGTAATTATCTCCGAGAAAATTCATCGGACAATCATCGCCCTGTTTGGTGGCATACTAATGATTGTTCTTGGTGTTGTCTCTCAAGAACGAGCCATCCATTACATTGACTTCAACACCCTCGGTCTCTTAGTCGGAATGATGATCATTGTCGGCATCACTGCTGAAACCGGCCTGTTTCGCTATTTGGCCATCTGGTCAGCAAAAAAAGTTAACGGCAACCCTGTTAAGCTATTCTTTGTTCTCAGCATACTTACCGCCGTTCTGTCTGCCTTCCTTGATAACGTTACCACTGTACTGCTAACCGTTCCAGTCACAGTCAGCATTACCAAACAGCTAAAAGTCAAACCTACTCCATATTTGATCGCCCAAATTTTCGCCTCGAATATCGGTGGTACCGCCACCTTGATCGGTGACCCGCCAAATATTATGATTGGCAGCGCCGTTAAAGAACTCACCTTTCTTGCTTTCATAAATAACCTTACAGCAATAACCGCGCTTATTCTGATTATTACATTATTGGTTATGGCACTCATTTACCGGTCAGAACTTACAACCACCAAAGAGCTTTGCCAAAAAATCAGCGAAATGGATGAAACAAAACAACTAAAAAATATCCCTCTTCTTAAAACCTGCCTGTTTGTATTAACTCTCACTATTTTACTGTTTATAACCCACCAGTACTTTCATCTGGAATCCGCTACCGTAGCTCTATCCGGCGCTAGTCTGCTACTTCTTTTAACCGCCCGCAGCAGCGAACACAGCTTAGAACATATATTCAGCAAAGTCGAATGGGTAGCGCTCTTTTTCTTTGTCGGCCTGTTCATCCTAGTCGGCGGATTAATAGAAACAGGAGTTATCTCTTATCTGGCGCAAAAATCAATTGAACTTACAGCCGGCAATCTCACTGCCGCGTCACTTTTAATCTTATGGGTTAGTGCCATTGCCTCGGCATTTGTTGATAATATTCCATTTGTCGCCACCATGATTCCCTTGATCAAAGACATGGGCTCATTAGGCATTACCAACCTTGATCCCTTATGGTGGAGCTTGTCTTTAGGAGCCTGCCTTGGCGGCAATGGTACCATCATCGGCGCTAGTGCCAACATCATTGTTGCCGGGTTAGCCGCCCAAGAGGGCTACAACATTTCTTTCGCCAGCTATTTTCGTATTGGCTTTCCGCTAATGCTATTATCCATCTTAATATCCAGCGTGTATATTTACCTCCGCTACCTCCTGTAGCACCACATACTCACCATCACATTATATCCAAAACTCACTTCTAAAATTGAGCGCAGCCCTCATTTATTGGTCATATTATATACCAATGAGGTGGTATAATATGGCCTACTCTATCAAAATTTCCTTATCCAACAAACGTTTGTCATTATTCCAAGATAGCAGACTCATCAAAAATTACCCTATCGGCGTAGGAAAAACACTAACGCCCACACCAACAGGAGTTCTCACGATTGTCAATAAACGACCCAACCCGGGTGGTCCTTTCGGTGTAATGTGGCTTGGTCTAAGTGCAAAACACTATGGCATTCACGGAACTAACAACCCATCATCAATCGGCGGTTACGTTTCCCATGGATGTATTCGGATGCATAACCATGATGTCCTTGAATTAGCTAACCGTGTTCCTATTGGCACAATAGTAATAATTAGTTAAGAAGAGTGGCAAATGCCACTCTTAGTCTTAACTAAAAAAGGATTGAAGAGTCTTAACAACATATGGATCATAAACATAATTCAAAAACAGAAATAATATTAAGCCAACCATTCCGCCAATCAATGAACCATTAATCCTGATCCAGGCTAAATCTTCCCCTATCTTATCTTCAATAAACAAGTTTAGATCACTATCACTCATTCGTGATAATGCATCTGTAACCACCATTGCTACTAAACTATGATCCAAATCTATTAACTGCAACACCGCCGCTTTTAATCGCTCGTCAAGCCAATCCTTGGTATCGGCATCGCCAACCAAAGCCTCCCAGAATCGCTCCACTTGGGTTACCACCCACTCAACGGCGTTGTTGCTGCTCAAATCAGCTAAACAATATTCCCCCAAAGCTGCCAAGGTGTCCGTTAGTTCCAGTCGTGTAACCACATCACATTGCCAGGCAGCAAATGTTTTCGCCCAATGTTCATCATGCTCCAGCTTATCTGCAATTTCTTTGAGACTGTTATTAAGCCATCCCCTGAGCGGATGGCTCTCATCTTTTAGATCGACTAACAATTGCAATAATTCATAATGTAAAACCCGCGAAGCTTCTTCTATATTTAGAGTATTAGTCAACTCGGCAGCATCTAGCATTAACTTTTGCCACCACGCTTTTCGCTTACTTTGCTTATAGCTTTCCAAATACTTTAAAATTTTTTGTTTGGTTTCTTCTCTCCTAACGGCCACTTCCGCCTCTGAAATAAAGTGCTGCAAAAGCTCACCTGTTTTCCCCTGTTCTATTCCCAACTTTAAGGCCCGTGAAAATTCAGGTGCCAAAGGCGTTTGACGTAAGTAATTTCGCAAGAGATACTGCCCGTATCTAGCCACGCCACGCGGTTCCAGCCGCTTCAAGATGTTCTCAGTATATTTCCTGACTGAACTCCGTATGGCCTTCTTTCTACCTGCCCCTTCAAGCCAATTGGTTGCGAAATCTACCAGCCGCACTTCCGACAGCCGTTTTTTCAGCAAATCTTTACTGAATAATTCCCTTTCTACCGCACAAGCAATCGCCGCAATAATCTTACCACGGCTACGAGGAACTAATCCGGTATGCCATGGAAAACCGAGTGGTTTGCGAAATAAAGCCGTCACAGCAAACCAATCAGCGATCCCGCCTACCAGCGCCGCCTCTGTCACCCAATGAGCCATTCTTACTAACACAGACTGTGGATAGTAAAACTTTAGAGCAGCAGCAGCAGTAAACAAAGTCGTTACGCCACCTAATACCAGGTTAGCCCGTCTGCTAAATTTATTAACCGCCATAACTACCACCAATACCCAGCCAAATAAATAACCATTCCTGCCACTCCCCCAACAATCGAACCGTTTATCCTTATTATATCCAGATCCTTTCTCACTCGTTCTTCAATAAACATAACCAACTCTTCGGTAGAAAATTGTTGCAAGCGCGCACGGACAATTACCCCAATATGATTATGCTTAGTTTCAACCAGTACCAAAAAAGCCTGTTTAAGTAACCCGCCAATGTGCTGCCACCTACCATCTTGCTGGTTTAAATCAGCAAGAATTTTATCCACCTCGCTGTCAATCCGCTTATTAATAAACCCACGACCACTTTCTGACATTAGCCCCGCCATTAAAGTCTTGAAAAAAGCGCTGATCTTAAGTGACAAGTCCGGAACTTGGGCAATCACCCTGTTTTTCCAGGCCTCAACTCTTTGGGCTAAATATTCATCATTCGCGAGCCGCTCAGCAAGTACAGTGGCATTCTGCCGTAAAAAAATTCTTGTGGAATGCTGCTCAGATTTCATTTGACTAAGTACTATCGAAGCTTTTTCAACAATCAACGCCCCAACGGTATCTGCTGTTAAACCAAGCCCCTCCAGTACTTTTCCGGCAAATTGCCTTCGTTGTAAACCCCGCTCATATATTTTTTTCGCTTCGTCAAACAGGGTGCCTAAAAGTGTCTTTAGCTGTGGTTCATTACTTAATCTAATAAGCTCATCAATAATAAAATCCACTAATTTATCAAAATATCCTTGATTTATCGACCAAATAAGCATCTCTGAAAGCAGCCCTGCCAACTTAATCTGTTCAGCATTTCCCCTCACTACAAAGGCAAAAAAATTCGCCAATCTATCGGTATCTACCTTTTCCAGCATTTCGTTACTTAGTCTCTGCCCCAGCTCCTTAAGCTCGCTCCTACCACCATAATCATCAAGATAGCGGCTTAACATTTCCACAACATCATAACGTTCTAAAAACTCCCTAATATTATCATAAGTAAGCAACTCTTCCTCTACCATCTCGACAATAGCCTGTTCAAGCCGACGCCGGTTTTTAGGAATAATTTCTGTACGAAAAGGAATGCCCAGTGGCCTATGAAACAATGCTGAAACGGCAAACCAGTCCGCCAGCCCCCCCACCATTGCGGCACTTGAGCCACTAGCAGCAAGGCCGCCCCAAAAACTATGACTGAAGGGATAGCTGACAAAAAAGCCTATCGATACCAACCCCAACATTAATGTTGCTTTGTAACTGTTGGATACCGCCACAAGCAATCACCGCCTAAAAATAGTCCGTTATATTATTATTGTTTGCCTTGCTAAAATTCCACCACCATTAGCTTATTTCACCAACAAAAATTAACCAATATCCACATATTGATCCAAGGCCGCCCCAGGAACAATCATTGGTGAAACTAAATCATCGCCAGCTACATCGGCTATAATTACCCTGGGCTGACGCTTACCCCAAGCTTCAGCCCAAGCCTTGCTAAATTCGTCTGGAGTTGTAGTCCGGCAGGCCTCAACGCCTAAGGCTCTTGAATGGCCAACAAAATCTATTTCCCTAGGAAGGAGACTAGCCGAATATCTTTTGTTAAAAAATAGTTGCTGCCATTGGCGGACCAAGCCTAAACAACGATTATTAATAATAATTACGATAACCGGCAAATCATAGGTAGCAATTGTATAAAGTTCCATTGCTGTCATCTTGAAACCTCCATCTCCGACAAACAATATAGCCCGACTATCAGGTCTGCCAGCCTGAGCTCCCATGGCCGCCGGCAAACCAAAACCCATCGCTCCCAATCCGCCGGAAGTAAGCCAACTTCCAGGATCATCTATCTTTAAGTGCTGAGCCGCCCACATTTGGTGTTGACCGACATCAGTAACGAACATCACCGGCTGCCCAATAGTATTGTCCGCTATATGCCTTATCAGCCATGGTGCCGTTAACCTTTCGGCATTATAGTTCAAAGTAAAATTCTGTCGCCAAACCGCGATTTCTTGCCACCACTCTTTTGTTTCCCCTGGATTGCCCATTTCTATCAGCAGTTTAAAAAGCTGCTTAAACTCTCCTATAAGACCAATAGCGGCCTTTACATTCTTTCCCACCTCAGAAGGATCAATATCAATATGAATAATCATTTTATTAGCCTGATACCTCTCCAGATCACCGGTCACCCGATCATTAAACCGGCTGCCTGCCGCTATAATTAAATCTGCGCCAGCTACCGCGTTATTTGCTGGCTTATGGCCATGCATCCCGGTCAGGCCCAAATACTGTGGATGAGACGCCGGGAACGCGCCCAATCCCATCAACGTACTCACCACCGGCAACCGGTATTTTTCCACTACCTGCCGTACCTCTTTGGAGGCGCCTCCCCGTACAACACCTCCGCCAATCACCATTACTGGCCTCTTGGCTGACCTAATAAGGCTTGCCGCCTTTTCCACTAAAGTTCTCATATTGTCTGCTAGCGGCCTGACATTATACCGCTGTGGCACCATCGGACAAAAATCCAGCAAATCGGTCTGAACATCCTTTGGTATATCCACCAGCACCGGCCCCGGCCGCCCCGAACGGGCGATAAGAAAGGCCTTACGCATAACCTCAGGTACCAGTGCCGGGCTCTTCACCAGAAAATTATGTTTTGTCACCGGCATACTAATCCCAACAATATCTACCTCTTGGAACGAATCCCGCCCCAATAAAGTCGTTGACACTTGCCCGGTTATAGCTACAAGCGGCACCGAATCCATATAAGCTGCCGCTAGGCCGGTAACCAAATTGGTTGCCCCCGGCCCCGAAGTGGCAATACAGACCCCAACCCGGCCACTTGCCCTGGCGTACCCGTCGGCAGCGTGAACCGCCCCCTGTTCATGTACTGTTAAAATGTGCCTTATATTGGCGTCATACAGCACATCATACAGCGGCAAAACCTGACTGCCGGGATAACCGAAAACAGTATCTACGCCTTGTTCCAAAAGACACTCTACCACCGCTCTAGCTCCCGAAATTTTCATCAGTTTTACCTCCACAAAAATTTTGAAATCAAGAAAAAGATAATAAAAAACCGCCCCTATTGGCTATGCGCCAATAGGGGCGGGTATCCGCGGTACCACCCTACATATTACTTTGTTCAACACCGGCCCATCAGCCAGCTACGCTCTAACAGGCGTCCCCGCTATCGTCTCAGGTGAAAAATCACACCCTGGACAATAGAGTTCATAGGTGATTTAGTGCAAAAGCGCCGCGCCGGTTCACACCAACCACCGGCTCTCTGAAGCGGTTAAGCCCTTACACCCGTCCCAGTCATCACTTTTTTTACATCTATACAGCTATGTATAGCTTTTACTAACAGCTAGATAGCTTACTTTTTCACCCACGTCATCATGGTCCGTAACTTCTGGCCAACCTTTTCAATGGGATGCTCAGCTTCCTTGCGTCTAATTGCATTAAACTCTGGCCTGTTAGCTTGGTTTTCCAGAATCCATTTTTTTGCGAACTCGCCATTTTGGATTTCAGCCAATACTTTTTTCATTTCAGCCCTAGTCTGATCAGTTATAATCCGTTTACCAATCATATAATCACCGAATTCAGCGGTATCGCTGATCGAGTGACGCATTTTTGCTAAACCGCCTTCATAGATAAGGTCAACAATAAGCTTTACCTCATGCAAACACTCAAAATATGCCGATTCAGGTTGATATCCAGCCTCAACCAAAGTATCGAAGCCAGCTTTAATCAATTCGGTTACGCCGCCACACAACACTGCTTGTTCACCAAACAGGTCGGTCTCAGTTTCCTCCTGAAAAGTAGTGGTCAGTACTCCGGCTCTAGTGCCGCCTATACCGCGAGCATACGCCAACCCTATTTCCTGGGCTTTACCAGTATAATCCTGATGAACCGCTATCAAGCATGGAACACCCATCCCTTCGGTATATACCCGACGAACAAGGTGGCCAGGACCTTTAGGCGCTACCATAAATACGTCAACATTCTCCGGCGGCACAATTTGACTAAAATGAATATTAAACCCGTGAGCAAAAGCAAGCGCTGCCCCGGCTTTTAGATTAGGAGCAATATGGTCGCGATAAACTTGACCTTGTTTTTCATCAGGCAAAAGAATCATTACAATATCAGCTCCAGCTACTGCCTCGCTGACTGTACCAACTTTAAGGCCTGCGGCTTCCGCCTTAACCCAAGATTTGCTGCCTTTATACAGACCTACAGTAACGTCAATTCCGCTGTCATGAAGATTAAGTGAATGGGCATGGCCCTGACTGCCATAACCAATTACTGCCACCTTCTTATCCTTGATAACATCCCAATTAGCATCAACATCATAGTACAATTTGCTCATTAAAGTATCTCCTCTCGTATTGGTGAATGGTATTATCACCCCGGGCCAAGCCAACAAGACCGGTCCGGACTAATTCCAGAATTCCATAAGGGGCTAAAACCTCGGAAAAAGCATTAATTTTATCTTCATCACCAGTGATTTCAAAAGTCACTGTATGTTCGGAAACATCAACTACACTTGCTCGGAATACGTCCGCAAGTTTAAGTACTTCGCTGCGCTTTTCCCCGGCAGCGATTTTTATCATTGCCATGCCACGCCGCACCGCAGCATCAGACGGTAAAATCTGAATTGCCACAACTTCGACTAATTTCTCAAGTTGCTTTATTACTTGATCGAGAATACCGTCATCGCCGCATACAACTACCGTAATCCTTGAATACTCCGGATCATAAGTCGTGCCGACGGCTAAGCTGTGGATATTAAACCCCCGGCGAGAAAACATGCCAGCCACCCTCACTAAAACACCTGGCTGATTATGCACCAGAATGGACAGCACATGCTTCACGGTAATCCTCCTCCCTCTCTCATAAAACATCCTTTACCTATACAACATATAAATATTGTATCCATTATCCTCGTACTTTTGTCATTTGTCAATATACAAATATAAAAAGCAAATAGTGCAATAACTTCTTACATATCAATAAAAGCGTTTATTGCCCCGCTAGGATGAGCCATTGGAATTACTAGTTCATCCTCTGAAATATTCACCACAATTACCTCCGGTGCTGCTGAGGCCATAGCCGCTGAAAAAGCCTGCATTAATTCAGCTTGACTATTAACCGTCACAGCATGCACCCCAAAAGCAGCGGCAAACACAGTGAAATCAATAAACGGCGGCAAGACGCAAGAAGTATAATTTTTGTCAAAGAAAACATGCTGCAATTGGCGGATCATACCCAAACCATTATTGTTTATTATCACTGAAATGATTGGCAGTTTATGAACCGCAATAGTATAAAGCTCTACCCCGGTCATTTTAAAACCACCGTCGCCAGCAAAATGAACCACTCGTTTAGCTGGTTGGGCAAATTGAGCCCCCATCGCCGCCGGCAGTCCAAATCCCATAGCCCCTAACCCACCGGAAGTAATCCAACTACGCGGTTTTTCAATCTTTAAATATTGAGCAGCCCACATCTGATGCTGTCCAACGTCGGTTACAAATATACATTCCTTTTCGGCAGTTTGTTCAGCTATGTGGCTAAACACCCAGGCAGGAGTTAGGTTTTCGTCATTAACCTCCTGCTTTTCCTCTTGTTGCCACGCATTTATCTGTGCCCACCATTCGTTTAGCGTCCCACTAGTCAGTCGTCCATTAAGAAGTTCCACAATCATTTTCAGATCGCCAGCAAGACCGATATGAGCCTCTACATTTTTATCAATTTCTGCTGGATCAATATCAATATGAATAACTGTTTTACCTTCAATATACTTTGCTCGGTCGCCAGTCAACCGATCGCTAAAGCGACTGCCCACAGCTATCATAACGTCCGCTTCCCATACAGCATTGTTAGCATGCTTTAGACCGTGCATCCCGGTAAGCCCTAAAAACAACGAATGTGATGCCGGAAAGGCCCCTAACCCCATCAGCGTACTAACCACCGGGGCCTGAACTTTCTCAGCTAATGCTTGTATGTGCTCTGATGCGCTCGCAGTTATAACTCCTCCGCCAACCACAATCACTGGCCGTTTAGCCTTTTGAATAGCCTTAGCGGCCGCTTCAATCTTATTCAGTACTTCGCCTGCAACCGCCCAAGAATACTTTTCAGTCTTCCCTTCCTGTTCAAACTCCACTTGGCTTGTTTGAACATCGCGGGGTATATCGATCAGTACCGGTCCAGGTCGGCCGGATCGGGCAATGCGAAATGCGAATCTTATAGTATCAGCCAGTTTAGTAGGATCTTTAACAATAAAATTGTGCTTGGTAATTGCCATCGTCATTCCGGTTATATCAATTTCCTGAAAGGTATCCCTACCAATCATCGTTGTTGGAACTTGACCGGTAATTGCTACCACTGGAATAGAGTCCATAAATGCGGCTGCCAGCCCTGTGACCAAATTAGTCGCCCCTGGACCGGAAGTTGCGATGCAAACCCCGACCCGACCACTTGCCCGGGCGTAACCATCGGCAGCATGTGCTGCCCCTTGTTCATGGACAGTAAGAATATGGCGCACTGACGAATCCTTTAGAGCATCATAAAATGGCAATATCGTCCCGCCCGGATAACCAAAAACGGTGTCAACGCCTTGCTCGGTTAAACATTCCACAATGATTTCAGCACCGGACAACTTCATAAAATTCCACCTCCTGTCATAATGTTACATTAAATATATAAAAATCAAGCCAATTACAGCTGATCAATAACCAACCGTCCCATTTCTTCAGTAGATACCTTAGTCAGTCCTGTTCGATAAAGATCCTGTGTCCGGTAACCATTAGCCAATACTTTATCAACAGCCTGCTCAATCCTTTGAGCCGCCTCCTCTTCGTTCAGAGAGAATCTAAGCAGCATCGCTGCCGATAAAATAGTACCTATTGGATTAGCCAGACCCTTTCCGGCAATATCAGGTGCTGAGCCATGTATTGGTTCGTACAGACCAGGTCCGTCCCCAATACTGGCTGATGGCAGCATCCCAATTGATCCGGCAATTACAGCAGCCTCGTCACTTAATATATCGCCAAATAAATTGCTTGTTACAATAACGTCAAAATTCCTCGGTGCCAATACCATTTGCATAGCACAATTATCTACATACATATTGTTAAGCTCAATCCCATTATACTCCTTAGCAGTAGCACCAGCCACACGACGCCACAGCCTCGACGAGGCCAAAACATTCGCCTTATCCACTGATGTTACCCGGCCCTTTCGCTTTGCCGCTGCTTCACAAGCCATCCGGACAATCCGCGATATTTCGGGAACACTGTACAACTCTTTATCCCAGGCTTGTTCGACGCCGTCAATCATTTCAGACTCGCACTTGTCGCCAAAATATATGCCACCAGTCAATTCCCGTACAATCAGTACATCCACGCCAGCAACAATCTCGGTTTTAAGCGGCGAATAATCTGCCAGCATTTTTGAAACTCTAATTGGCCGCAAATTTGCGTATAACCCCAGTGCCTTGCGCAACCCTAAAATCGCTTTCTCTGGTCGAATGGCCGGCTCTACGTCATCCCATTTCGGACCGCCGACAGCTCCTAAGAGTACCGCATCACACCCTTTAGCGACTAACAAAGTTTCCTCCGGCAATGGTTCTCCAAAACGGTCGATAGCCGCGCCGCCAGCATAAGCAGTAGTGAACTCTATCTTCAAGTTATTATGTATGGCCACTTTCTTAATAACATTTTGGGCTACCTCTGTTATCTCAGTACCAATGCCATCACCTGGGATTACTACAACCTTTCTGACGCTCATTAGCAATCCCCCTTAACATAATTAATTAGTCCACCGGCGCTAGCAATTTTCTGAATAAACTCAGGCAAAGGCTGAACCTTATATTCCTTGCCTTTAGTAACATTCTCTACAATACCTCTGTCTAAATCAATCTTAACAATGTTTCCATTATCAATCTCCGCCACTGCTGTTCCTAATTCAATAAGCGGCAACCCGATATTAATAGCATTACGGAAAAAAATCCGGGCAAAGCTATCAGCAATAACGCACGGCACACCACTAGCCTTAATTGCCACCGGAGCGTGCTCCCGTGACGACCCGCAGCCAAAATTGCGACCAGCCACAATAATGTCTCCGCTATTAACATTGCCGGCAAAGGTAGGATCAATGTCTTCCATACAATGCGTTGCAAGATCTTTCGGATCAGCGCTATTCAAGTAACGTGCCGGAATAATTACGTCAGTATCAACATTATCCCCATAGCGCCACACTTTTCCTTCTAAAATCATAAACTAACCTCCCAAGGCGCAGCAATCCGCCCCATAATCGCGCTGGCAGCAGCCACTGCCGGACCAGCCAAATACACCTCACTGTCAACATGCCCCATTCGGCCGCGGAAGTTACGATTAGTCGTAGCCACCGCACGCTCACCGGCCGCTAATATTCCCATATACCCCCCTAAACAAGGTCCGCATGTCGGGGTGCTTACAACCGCCCCAGCTTTAATAAATGACTCGATATATCCCTTGGCCATTGCTTCCATATATACTGCCTGGCTGCCAGGAATAACAATCGTTCGTACATCCGGATGAATCTGCCGTCCAGCAATAATCTCCGCCGCCTGAGCTAAGTCTTCAATCCGCCCATTGGTACAGGAGCCAATTACCACCTGATTAATCACCGTCTCGGCTACTTCGCCTACCGGCCGCACATTCTCCGGCAAATGAGGCAATGCTACTACAGGTGTTAGCTTATCAAGTTCAATATTTATTACCCGATCATAAATGGCATCACCATCAGCGCTCACACTAATATAGTCACGGTTTACACGGGAGCTAATATACTCTAGTGTCACCGCATCAACAGGGAAAATTCCGTTTTTGGCTCCGGCTTCAATTGCCATATTAGAAATCGTTAAACGGTCTGTCATTGTAAGTTCGGCTACACCTTCGCCTACAAACTCTAGTGCTTGGTAGCGGGCACCGTCAACTCCGATCATACCAATTAACGTCAATATAACATCTTTACCGCTTACCCACCGCGGCATTTTCCCTGTCAGTACCACTTTAATGCTGCTTGGCACCTTAAACCATGTATCCCCAGTAGCCATAGCCGCACCCATGTCAGTGGAACCAACGCCTGTAGCGAAAGCCCCAAGTGCTCCGTAAGTACAGGTATGAGAGTCAGCTCCAATAATCAGTTCCCCTGGAGCCACCAGTCCAACCTCCGGTAACAGCACATGCTCGATACCCATTCGGCCTACTTCGAAATAATTTTTAATATTGTGCTTTTTGGCAAACTCTCTCATGCTTTTAGCCATTTCCGCTGACTTAATGTCTTTATTAGGCGTAAAGTGATCCGGTACCAACGCGATCTTATCCTTGTCAAAGACCGGTTTGCCAATACGGTCAAACTCCTTAATTGCCGGTGGCGCCGTAATATCATTACCTAACACAAGATCAACCTTGCATCTAATAAGCTGACCAGGAACAACGTGATCCACTCCGGCGTGACGCGCAAAAATTTTCTCTGTCATTGTCATACCCATAATATCAATTTCCTCCTGCCACAGTATCGGAGTCTGATCGACTGCCAGTGGCCAACATCTTATTGATAGCACTTACATAAGCCTTAGCGCTAGCTTCCAGAATATCGGTGCTTAACCCCCGTCCGCTTACTGTTCGGCCGTCTTTCTCTAACCAAACAGTTGCCTCACCCAGAGCATCCTCGCCAGAAGTCACAGCCTTAATCTGATAGTCTTTAAGTATCATTTCAAACCCTGTCGCAGTATCAATGGCCTTGAAAGTAGCATCAATTGGACCATCACCACATGCCGCTTGCTCTACAACTTCCTGACTAGTTTCGATCTTCACCGATGCAGTTGCTGTTGTCTGACTGCCGCTCATAACCTGATGATAAATCAACCGGTACCATTCTGCCTTCTCGGAAGCTTTCTCGGTAATTAGCGCCTCAATATCCTTGTCAAACACCATCTTCTTGCGATCAGCCAACTCTTTAAACTTAGTAAACAGCTCGCCGATCTTTTCACCACTTAAATCATAACCAAGCTCCTTCAGCCGATCCTCAAAAGCATGCTTGCCTGAATGCTTACCAAGAACGAGAGCATTATGACTTAACCCAATGTTCTCCGGCCGCATAATTTCATAAGTCAATGGATTATTTAACATACCATGCTGATGAATACCAGATTCATGGGCAAAAGCATTATCGCCAACAATAGCCTTATTAGGCTGCACATTAATCCCTGTCAGCACACTAACTAGCCGCGATACCTTATAAATATGCCGAGTATCTATTCCAGCTGTAGCTTTATAATAGTCAGGCCGAGTATGAAGCGCCATAACCAATTCCTCCATGGCAGCATTTCCAGCCCGTTCACCCAATCCATTAATGGTACATTCCACTTGTGTTGCGCCGTTTTGAACCGCGGCAAGCGAGTTTGCCACCGCCATCCCCAAATCATTGTGGCAATGAACACTTATTATTGCCTGTTCAATATTGGGTACATTTTTGCGAATATAGCTAATTAACTGCCCAAACTCAGCAGGAGTAGTATAACCAACAGTATCTGGAATATTGACTGTTGAGGCACCAGCAGCAATTGCTCTCGCAATTACCTGGCAAAGAAAATCCTTATCAGAGCGGGAAGCATCCTCAGCCGAAAACTCCACATCGTCAACATACTTCCTGGAATAACGAACCGCCTGTTCGGCTGCATCTAACACCTGTTCTCTAGTCATTTTCAGTTTATATTCGAGATGCAAATCGCTGGTGGCAATAAACGTGTGAATTCTAGCTCTATCCGCTTGTTTAAGAGCCTTATAGGCGGCGTCAATATCCGCAATGTTTGCTCTGGCCAAACCGGTAATTACCGGCCCCTTAACCTGAGCAGCAATTTCACTAACTGCCGCAAAATCGCCGGGTGATGCAAATGGAAAACCGGCTTCAATAATATCCACTTTCATCTTGGCAAGGGCATGAGCGATTTCCAGCTTCTCACCCATATCCAGACATACGCCCGGAGTCTGCTCGCCATCTCTCAAGGTAGTATCAAATATCCTGATAACCCGTTGCTCCATTAAATAGCCTCCTTTTTGTCAAATAAAAGACGCCCCTATTGATGTCTAAAGACATCAATAGGGGCGTTAGTCGCGGTACCACCCTACTGTTATACTTGTTACGCCGCTAACTTGCGACTTCCGGTTAACGCCCGGCAACGGTTCCACCTAAAACATATTAATTATGCATTCAGTGGAAAAGTTCATGGGTGAGATTTCGCAATAACCTCCGCACCGGTTCGCAGCAACCACCGGCTCTCTGAAGCGGCCTATAGCTATTACTTTTTTGCCCAGTCATTTCTTTTACTCATTTTTTTTAATTATAAATGAGACTTAATTCAGATGGGGTTTTAACCCCATCTGAATTTTAGTCGAATTATCCAGGGAATTAGCCGTTCGCGTGCTCCAGCCTGTAGAGGATGGAGTATTAGAACGGGTTATTAAAATCTCCGCTAAAAATCTCCTACATTGCAATGCAAGAAACCTTCCGCAGAGTTTTTTATACCCACGGTGTAGTGCAAGCCGACCTGCACTTTGCATCGCTCGGTCCGGACCTGCACTCTGCAGCGGAACCCTAGATGCACTTTCTTACGATTAATTAATGATTAATATATCAGGCCACCAGACACTTGTCAATAGACATTGCTATATTCTCAATTTTCAGGAAAAAATAGCTCACTCCACCAACACAACATCAACTACCGAACGCTCTTCAGTATCTCTTCTTTCTAAGAAGTTGAACTAACTTAAAACAATTGTATAATTTAAATCTCTCAAAATATAGCCATATAATATTGACAAAATCTATATTAAATTTTGTCAATATTGTAACATAACTGTTAGATAAATTTGATATTCTAGCGACGAAGTTAAGTGTTAATTATTACAAACTTGCCATAATCAAGGAACAATGTTCACGGCGCTGAGAGGAGGTGAAATAGGTCGCTCTAATCAAATGCGCCCTATCAATGAATCATATATTCACAACACTATATGAAGCAAATGTTATTAAATGTTAGGAGGAATAAATATGAAAAAGACTATTTTTTTAAGCCTTATAGGGCTGATATTCACTGCTAATGTCGGATTTGCTGCCCCTGCCGTTAATTTAGACGAAGAACAAGCAGCTATTGGATTTACATACTCCCAGCCTTCTGCTTCAATCAGTGGTAGCAGCTGGACGACATCTGATCCGGACTATAGTGCTAGCGGATTTATTGTTGACCGGCTAGATAGAAATTTATCAATCGTTGGTGAACGCCAAGAAGACCACTGGTCAAATTTATCTCTAAATACTAATGATGTTTATGGCAAATTTGACGTTACTAAAAATATTAAAGTAATGGCTGGCTATCGCTGGTGGAGCCAAGACTATGACGGTTACAGCAGCGATGATTCTTCTGATGGCAAATTTCTTTATGGGGTAGCTTTTGAGAGCAGATTGGGCCGAAACTTAACTGGCTATGTAAATTTGAAAAAAGCCGATAGTGATACTAATATTGACGTTGGCGTAACCTATGATATGAACGAAAACTTGGCGTTAAATCTTAGCCATCGAACCTACAAAGTTGACCTAGGTAGTTCAATGGGCGAATATAAATTAAAAGGCCTCAGCATGGGGCTTATCTGCAAACTATAATTTAATTAAATATAAATAATAACTCTAAAGAAGCACATGCTCCTGCCATTTACAACAGAAGCATGTGCTTCTTTAATTTTACCAATCATACATATCAAATAGCCGGTTAAATCAAAAGACCACTCATAAAAATGAGTGGTCTTTTGATTTAACCGGCAACTACCTATCCTCCCAGGCCGTTTCCAACCAAGTACTTTCGGCGTATACGGGCTTAACTACTGTGTTCGGTA
>JAGGAC010000013.1 GCA_017889635.1 Bacillota bacterium
GAAAATAGACGTATTTTGTATAATTTGACGAGTGACAAGGGCAATATTGTTTTCGTGAGGGGATAATAAAGAAACTTTGAGAATGTTTTTGCGTTCGCCCCGATTGACAGCTAAAATCCGATGTGATGGCATGCGTTTAATTGGTTCGCGATATTCACGGTAATTTAAAAAGGCTTGACCTTCTGTTTCGGATACGGCCAGCTCAGTTGCGATTTCACCACTGAGCCAAAGCTCTTTACGCAGGAGCACCCGAATGTCTGCTCGCTCACTGATAGTTTCAGCGATTATATCCATTGCTCCGGCCAGAGCGATATCGGCGGATTGGACTTCTTTTTCCGGATTTATATATTCGGCGGCAACTTGAGCAGCATCTCCAGTTAACATTGTTTGAGCCAGCATTATTTCGGCTAATGGTTCTAAACCTTTTTCGCGGGCGATTTGGGCACGAGTTCGCTTTTTAGGCCGGAAAGGAAGATACAAGTCCTCCAATTCCTGTAATTTGACAGCTGCATTGATGGAAGCCTCCAGTTCGGGTGTCAGCTTGCCCTGTTCGCTGATAATGGATATTATTTCTTCTTGCCGCTTTACTAAATTGCGAAGATAGGTACATCTTTCTTCAATGGTACGGATTTGCTCTTCGTTGAGTTCGCCGGTTGCCTCTTTGCGGTAACGGGAAATAAATGGAACTGTGTTGCCATCGTCCAACAAGGTAGTAGTAGCTGATACTTGAGCCGGTTTTACTCCAAGCTCACGAGCAATAATTAATGGTATTTCGGTTAAAAGCACAGACTCACCAACTTCTTTGATACTTTTTAGATTATTATAGCAGAGTTATATTACGATTATAACAAATTAGGCCTAATTATGCTGCAAGCAATTAAAACTGGCATACCGGAAGGATCATAGCTGCGGACAATATTCGGCGATTAGTTCGGTGGGGCGGACGCTTCCTAAAAAGGCCCTTAAGAGATTAAGGTCAAATTTGTTACTTTCATCATCAATCATTTCTGTTATGACATCTTGTTGTTTTTTTGTGTGTGAACATTCGTATAAAGCATTATCAAAATAATCTGTGATGCATACTAAGCGAGATAAAGGGTGGATGTTTCTTCTGGAAAGGCCTTTAGGGTAGCCTGAACCGTTAAAGAATTCGTGGTGTTCAGCAACGATTCGCGAGGCGACAGGGCTGAGATTGTTTCTCGAAACCAGCTCGCGACCATAAATGGTATGTAAATAGGCTTTATCATTATCGTTAGGCGGCAATATTGATTTGCCGAGGTCATGAAATAATGCTCCGAGCGCCAAGTGGCGGAGGGTAGCTGGTTCGAATTTTAGGTATAAACCAGTTGTAACAGAAAGCAAACAAACGTTAATTGCATGTTGAGTTTCATCTTTACTAGGCTGATATACTGCTATGCTGGCACCTTGATCCAATTTTATAGTCGTTTCGGCAATTACTTGATCGATAACAAAATTCAATTTATGAATATTAGCAAATGGCGTACAATAGTTTAAGCTACCAGACGTTTTCGTTCGAAACAACTTAGTGAAGCATTTCGCCAAATTGATTCTGAGAATGGGCGTAATAATTGTCTTCCTGCCTCCTTTTTCTATGTATGTCTATTATATAATTTGACTTTTTTTACAAAATTGGACATTGGTCCTGGTTTATTAGGACTTTAGTCTATAAATTTTAGGTAGCAAGTACTTGTTTTAGGCAAGTACTTGTTTTAATATCCTGGCTTAATACCCTGTTGTAAAGGCTTGGGGAAAAAGATTAGCGCATATTAGCGTAACTGGTGGCACATGCTATTTGATGGAAAGGGGGGACGACAATGTTAACAGCTAAAGAATTGTTGCAGTTGGAGGATTTCTTGACCATGGAGCAGACTTGTGCTAAAACGCTTAACCATTTTGCCAACGAACTCAATGATAGTCAGGGAAAGCAAATGCTGCAACAAATGGCTCAAAAAAGCCAGCAGAACTTTCAGACTATCAGTAAGCATTTGAATGCAGGGCAAAATTTACAGTAAGGAGTAAAAAAGATGGTGCAAATGTCGAATCAGAACCAAAGCCAGCCAAATGGGCAGGGGATGCAGTATGCCGATCGCGATATTTTGCAGGTATGCTTGAATGAATCTAAACACTTTTCTTCGTCAATAAACACTTACATTTTGGAAGCTTCTAATGAGCAACTTAGACGGGATTATATGACCATCCTTGGTGACCTGTATAGTCAACAGAAACAATTGTTTGATTATATGCAGCAGAAGGGGTACTATGCGATTAAGAATGCGACTCCGCAGGATATAGAGCAAGCAAAAAGTAAATTCAGCAGTCAGACACAAAGTATGTAGTAAAAGGGAACTGATCTAAAAATAATTTAGGTCAGTTCCCTTTTTGTAAATATTGGAAGAGGGGGCGTCATTGTTGCAAAAAATATTAAATATAATTAGATAATGATTATCAAAATAGAAATTTACTCTTGTATTATTGTAAAACAAATACTATTATAGTAGTATTACTGCTTTGGAAGTAGGTGCTTTATAGGTGGAAAAGAATGTTACCGACCTTTTGCGGGAGAAAGGCTTCAAGGTGACGCCTCAGCGGCTGGCTATTTATAAAATATTGACAATGACTAAGACTCATCCTAGTGCTGAAATGATTTTCAGTCAGTTGCAGCCATCGTACCCGACAATGAGTTTGGCAACGGTTTACAAAACTGTAGATATTCTGAGAGAAATAGGAATGATCCAGGTGCTCAATGCTGGCGAAGACAGCTTCCGGTATGATGCTGATACTAGTGATCATCCGCATGTAAGATGTATGGAATGCGGGCGAGTTGACGATCTTCATGATATTGATTTTTCGGATTTCGTTGATGGTGTGGCAAAAAGGACTTCGTATCGCCTGACTGGACAGCAATTTTATTTTTATGGCATTTGTCCAGATTGTCAGAAACGATCTGCAAATTAGACATGTTGTATTTTAGGTGCACTAATTGGTGACTGGAAATGCAGTGCGTGTGGTGTTGCAAAGGACCAGAGTGGAAGGTAAAATTATAGGTTAGGTTATAAACCCGGCAAGGCCGGGTTTATTTCTTTTGGTTGCTACAATATATTCCCTGTGGGCATGGACGGACCGTAATGGTATAATGAACAGCCGGAGAAGGTTTGGGGAAAGGGGAAAGTCCATGCGAAAAATAATTGTCCACGAAAGTGTATTAACAGCGGTATTTGCGATGACTGTTCTATTAATGCTTCAATTTCCTATCAGGTCGCAAACCTGGATATATCCTTTAGTACGTTATGTTGCTCAGGTAAAGATGAACTTTGTAGCTCGATCCATGGCGGTATACGAAACTGAGCATTTTATTATTAAGTACGAAAAACAAGACGCCGATGTTATCCTGCTGGTGGCGCAAGCGGCAGAAAAGGCCTATCAGCCGGTTGTTAGAGAGCTGGGCTACACTCCGCACGGTAAAACAATGATTTTTATTTATCCGGATAAACAGCAACTAAACCAAGCCTTTGGGTGGTCTGGGGACCAAAGTGCGATGGGGGTTTATTGGGGTGGGGCTATACAAATACTGTCACCTAAGGCATGGTTGTCTGAGGTTAACGCTGAGGAATTTATCCGCTCAGGGCCGATGGTTCACGAGTTTACTCACTTGGTGTTTGACTATATGACCAGCGGCAATTACTCGCGGTGGTTCACTGAGGGGCTGGCGCAGTATGTTGAATATAAAGTCAACGGCTATGAGTGGAAGACAGATAGTAATTCACTGAATAGAGACTTGTACACTATGGAGGAACTGGACAAAAATTTTGACAAACTTAGCAATCAAGCTCTGGCTTACCGTGAGTCCCTGATGGCTATCCGTTATATTGGAGAAGTATATGGTGAGGCTAAGCTTGGTGAGGTGATTAATAATTTGCGAAAGGGCCAGAGCTTGTCGAGCGCAATTAGGGAGGCCTTGAACATGGATTATGCTGATTTTGAGACTTCGTGGCAAAATTGGGCTAAGATCAACGTGGAACATGAAAAATGAGTTAGAAGCTGTTGCCGAAATTTGGGGGCGACAGCTTGTTTTATTAATGCTGTTTTCTAGTGATCTTGCGCTGTTGTAAAGTTGAATAAGGAAGCTTGGACATGCTACAATAATGATGGCGTCTAAAAAGGCGAAAGGAGACGGTAATGAGCATTTTTCATGCGTGTGATATACGGGGAATAGCCGGCCAGGACTTATCGGATGTGGCTGCTCGTCAGATTGCTTTAGCGGTTGGCTTTAAATTAAAGGGTGAGAAGGTTGTTGTAGGCGGTGACATTCGTCTTTCTACGCCGCGGCTGCAGAAGATAGTTATTGATGGCTTGGTGGATTCTGGTTGTCAGGTAATTGATATTGGAACAGTGGCAACGCCAATGTTTTATTATGCGATTAGTAATACCAGCGCTACCGGAGGCGTGATGGTGACTGCTTCTCATAATCCGGCTGCTTACAACGGGTTTAAGCTGGTACTGGGGCCAATGCCGGTTACAGAAGCTGATGTTTATGAAATTGGCGAATTGGTGAAAGCCGGTGCTAGAGGATATGTAAAAGGATCGGTGGAACGAATGGCCGTGGTTGAGCAGTACCTTGCTTTTACTACAGCAAAGGGAAAACGCGGGTCACTAAAAGTAGTAGTTGACGCCGGGAACGGCGCGACGGCACGAATAGCGCCTGAACTATTTCGGCACTTGGGATATGATGTGATAGAATTATACTGTACTCCTGATGGTAGTTTTCCGCATCGGCCGCCTAATCCGGCGCTAGCAGAAAATCTTGCTCAGCTGGGAGAAACGGTACGACAAGTTGGGGCTGCGCTGGGGGTTGCTTTCGACGGTGATGGCGATCGGGTTGGTTTTGTGGATGAAAATGGTCGCCCGGTTGATAACGATGATATTATTGTTCTTCTGGCTCGCTACTATCTAGAACAAGGTCCAGGAACCATTATTTATGACGCCAAGTGTTCAATGGTGGCACCAGAGGAAATTGTCAAGGCGGGTGGTCGGGCGGTCATGGCCAGAGCCGGACATACTTTCAGTAAAGCTGCATTTTTAACTGAAAAAGCTCTTTTTGCTGGAGAAATAAGCGGACACTTCTTTTTTAAGGAATTGGGTTATGATGATGGCATGTTTGCTGCACTAAAGATTTGTGAGTTTGTTACCAGGCATGGATCATTGGCGGCAATGGTAGACTCGGTGCCAAACTATATATTGACGCCCGATATCAGGGTTTCTTATCATGGTCAGGATAAAGAGGCTATCCTGAAAGTGGTAGCTGCTAATCTAGCTGAGTATAAGCTTAACCTAATTGATGGGGTGCGTATTGAGTTTGATGATGGCTGGGCAATGATTCGTTCGTCGGTTACTGAGCCGCTCTTTACGCTGCGATTTGAGGCCATGACAGCAGAGCGGATCCGGGAAATCAGTCGAGTTATGCTTGACGCGTTGCCAGCGTCTTTACGGCAGGCTGTATTGGAGAAAATGCCTTCTTTGTAGTAATGAAGGATTGGACTACAGTGCTAAGAGGATTTAGCAGGGCAAACTCGAACTTTAATATCAATAAAAGGCAGGACAAGGAGTTATAATGCAAGTTAATGTATTAGCCAGTGGCAGCACTGGAAATGCAACATTTCTCAACCTGGGTGATACCAACATTTTGGTTGACGCGGGGATTAGTGCCAGGCGTATTAAAAAGGAACTGGATGAAATAGACGTTAATGTCGAGGACTTGGACGCAGTACTTATTACCCATGAACACCGTGACCATATTAATGGGCTTTCGACGCTTACTCGAAAATATGGCGTACCTGTTTATGCCCGTCCGGACACGTGGAAGGCTATTCTTGACCAAGCTGTTGCGAAAGATGTGCCAATTAATTGTCGCGTTAATATGGCGGACAGCCTGGATATTGGCGATGTTAAGGTAGAGCCGTTTAGTATTTCTCATGATGCTGCCGATCCGGTAGGCTTTAGTTTGTATCATCGCCAGACAAAGTGTGCTGTTGCTACTGACCTTGGGTTTGTTACTGAGAAAGTAAAAAAGGCATTGGCTTTTGCTGATGTAGTAGTTCTTGAAGCCAATCATGATGTGGATATGTTGAAGCAAGGCTCTTATCCATGGTATCTTAAAAACCGCATCCTAAGTAATCGCGGTCACTTGGCAAATACCGATACCGGCTGGACGCTGGCGCGGCTGGCGCGTAAAAATCAGTGTCATACATTTTTAGCGCACCTTAGTCAGGAAAACAATCGGCCAGAAGTTGCTGAAAAAACGGTTGCCGATATTTTAACTGGAGCGGGGTGTAAGGTCGGCTCTGATGTGACGTTACACATTACATACCCCGACCGTGCGACCGGGTTAAAGTAGACAAGGAGGATTCTGATATGAAGCAAACTTTAAAATATTGGATGCCTTATATTATTGTTGCGGTAATCGGCGCGGTAATTGGCGGCGGAATTGTTCTAGGCACCGGTGGGCATTTTCTTGCCAATCCTTTGCAAAAGAATCAGGCAGTTCCGCCTTCAGCAGTACTCCCTCCGCCAGCTCAGCTTCAAATGTCTGATGCCCGCAATACAGCGACAGTAAGGGCAGCTCAGACGGTTGGGCCAGCAGTGGTTGGAATTGTAAACAAAGCATATGCCAGAGATTTATATAATCGTAAAGTACTAACCGAACAAGGTAGTGGTTCTGGGGTTATTGTTAATAGTAGTGGTTATATTGCGACGAATTACCATGTAGTGGCGAATGCCCAAGAACTGTCTGTTTCACTGGCAGATGGTCGTACCTTTACTGGAAAGGTAGTCGGCGTTGATCAGCCTACAGATCTGGCTGTGGTTAAAATTGATGCTGAGGGCCTGCCAGTGGCTGTTTTGGGAGATTCTGACGCGCTTTTGGTGGGAGAGCCTGCAATAGCCATTGGCAATCCGCTAGGACTCGAGTTTCGGGGTAGTGTGACTGTTGGCGTTATTAGCGCTCTAAATCGATCTATCGACATTGGTGAACGTCGGTTTAAGCTTATTCAAACTGATGCGGCTATTAACCCTGGTAATTCCGGCGGAGCTTTGGTCAACGCCGACGGGGTGGTAGTCGGTATTAATAGTGCCAAAATTGCAGTGGAGGGTGTCGAAGGAATTGGGTTTGCAATCCCGACCAATACTGCACGGCCAATTATTCAGTCGATTATTGATAAGGGCAAGGTCGTCAGGCCCTACTTAGGGGTTAGCATTATTGACCAAAACACGGCTCCGCGCTACGGCTATGTACTTAATATTGATAAAGGCGTATATGTTGCTGCGACCGCTGCTAATGGTCCGGCGGCCAAGGCTAATATTCGCCCAGGTGACGTGATTCTTAAGGTTGCAGGGAAGGATGCTAATAGTCTTGCAGATGTACGGACAGCGATTGACGCCCAGGCGATTGGCGATCACGTCGAAGTGGTGCTTGAACGGGCCGGAAATACCATAACTGTAAATGTTGTGCTGGAAGAAATGCCGAGTGAATAACGATGAGGATTAGTATCGTTGCGGTAGGTAAAATAAAAGAACGATATTTGACGGAAGGTATTAATGAATTTACTAAACGTCTAGCACCATTTTGCCGTCTGGAAATTAGCGAAGTAGCAGAAGAAAGAATGCCGGAAAACCCATCAGCAGCGGAAAAAGCAAAAACACTTGTACGCGAGGGTGAACGGATTTTAAAAGCTGTCCGTCCTGATAGTTACCGGTTCGTTCTCGATGTTGATGGCTGCCAGCTTGCTTCCGAGGGGCTGGCAGCTAAACTTGATAAACTTGCAGTAGATGGTAAGAGCGATATAACATTTATCATTGGCGGTGCTTTTGGTCTTTCGCCGGATGTACGAGCTGCTGCTAACGAGCGGTTGTCATTTTCAAAACTAACTTTTACCCACCAAATGATAAGGTTATTATTGGTAGAACAGGTTTACCGGGCGTTTAAAATTAGTCGCGGCGAACCGTATCACTGGTAGTGGCGATGAAAAGCATAACTCCTGCCAAATTTTTATTGTTTGGCAGGAGTTTCCGGTTTGTTAAGAATAAATATAGTAGCAATCTATTTTAGGTTAATAAATGTGATGAGCCGAAGAACCGTCGCTTGACTCATCAAAGGCTTAGAAACCAAAAGGTATTCCTCTTGTAGGCATAGTTAAGGGATCCGATTGAAGGATAGTTCCGTTATCCCCAACAGTAACGAAGGTATCTCTCCCAAAGGTAATACCATATAATTCAACTGATACTCCGGAGGTTCTCATAATCCAGTTTACTCCATCAGAAGATGTAAGGATTGTTCCGGTCTGACCGACTGCAACAAAGGAGCCTCTGCCATCTGCTGCTGCACGGAGTATATTCGTTGTACCAAAAGAATAGTTATTCCAAGTTGCCCCGTCTGTTGATGTTAAAATCGTTCCATTTCCTCCCACAGCTACAAATACTCCATTATCATAGGTTATTCCATTAAGATTTTGAGTGGTTCCTGATGATTGGGTGTTCCATGTCGTTCCGTCCGGCGAGGTCAGAATAGTCCCAGACGTTCCTGTTGCCACAAGAATTCCATTACCAAATTCAATATCTCGCAGATTATTGGTTGTCAGCGGGGTTATTGTGTTCCATGTAATAAGATCTGTTGTAGTTAGTATAGTACCAGAGTCTCCAACAAAGATAGATTTACCAGCACCATAAGTTAAAGCATTAAGCCTGTTAAGTGTAGGAGAAGGCGTCACGCTAGTCCAATTTGAGCCATATGACGAGGTTATTACTGTCCCGTTATTACCTATTGCAATAAACAATCCATTTATGAAAGATACGCCAAAGAGGTTTTGCGATATCCCTAAAATAACTGAATTCCAGGTTAACCCCTCATTAACCGATATACTTACAGTGCTTGATAGTCCAACAGTTACAAAAACTCCGTTATTATAGGCTATTCCGCGAAGTGAACTCGATGTACCGGAAGATCTTTGGTTCCAAGTATCTAGAGCACTCAATATGATCACCTCTCTATTTAAATATGATATTGTTCCGCTACTTAAATATGATATTGTTCCGCTACTCAAGCTAATGAGACCAACATGTGTATCGCGGGCTTGGTGTTATTCTTGGCCAATATAAGGCTGCTTCGATGTCAAGGAGCAATGCTAGGGTAGTGCGTTTTTTGCATTCGTGCGTATGAAAAATCATGTTGGATTTTTTTGCGGGGCAAAGTGGACGACTCTTTACCTTGTTCGGCTGTTATACCAGATGCGGTGAACCGTATAGTTTTACAGCGTAGTGGCGCTTTTTTGTTAATGCATCTTCGGGGACGGAGTTCGTGGCATCATTTCAACACTGCCGACTTTCCCGTCCCTATTAACATTCCGGCGACATTGTTGAAAACTGATGCGTAACCCAGTATAATTTAAATATTATGGCTTGATTACTCATTATAAGAATAAGTAATTAAGCTCAACTACCGATTTTTATATGGTATTCACACTTGGCGAATAATGTGAAGTATTAGATTAAGTAGATAGGCGGATACGTTATGAAAATTTCCAAGAAAGATGCGTTGATATGGTTTGATTTTTTTTCACAATTGCCTGAGGAAGAGGAAATTAGTGTAAAACATGAAGAAATCATTTACTCTACTTTTGCGCAAATTGAGGCAGCAATTGATCATAAAAATGATATGTTGATGTCGGAAATTAGCGATTTGAAAACCGTAGAAAATAGAACTTTTTTTGTGGGAAATGAAAGCAAATTTCCCCAAGGATGCCGTTCTTGTCTGTTAGGTACTGGTTTGAGTGCAATTAGGAAAACGAGCAAATGTAATTTAGAGTGTAAGTTCTGTTATAATTATGGCCAACTAGAAGATATTCATCCAGTCGGAGAAGGTATGTGGGAAATTGGAGGCACGAAATTTTACGAGAAGGATATTGATTTGCTTCTTTCCATTTACCAAAAACCCACTGGCATTTCCTACGTTTATTTAGAGCCATTCATGGAAATAGAAAAATACTATTCGGTTATAAAGAAGTTTAGTGATGCTCAAGTTCATCAACATTTATATACAAATGGCACTTTAGCTACAGAACAGACATTAAAAGCATTAGGTGAAAGCGGTCTTAATGAGATACGTTTCAACCTAGGTGCTTCAAATTGCTCGGACAAAGTAATTGAAAATATTGGCTTAGCCAAAAAATATATTAAAAGTGTAGGTATCGAAACTCCAATGACTCCAGAGTTTTTCGAAGTGTTTTTTAAGAAAAAGCAAGCAATCTTCGGAACAAAACTCGATTTTATTAATTGTGCGGAATTACATTTAAATGAGAATAACATAAACAATTATTATGGAGAAAATATGTACATTTCTCGACATGGCTATATATCTCCAATTTGGAGTAGGGAGTTAACCTTGAAATTCATGAAAATAGCTGATGAGGAAAACTGGGATTTAGCAGTTCATGATTGCTCAAACTACACAAAGTTTGCAAGAGGTTTGAATTTGAGCAGCAAAGAGGGTATGTGGTTCGGAGCCAGTAATTATGCTTGTGAGTTTTCTATGATTCCATACGAAATATTTATACCAATACTTAATGATGATAATTTCAAATTTTTAAATGAAGAAGAATTGCCTGACGACTATAAACCGGAAATTATAGCTTTGTAGAATGGTGTGTCATATTGGTAATAACGAAAAAACTCCTGCCAAATTTTTGCGTGATTTGGCAGGAGTTTTGTAGTCTTTGGGAAACTCGCCCCTAGAGTTCCATTATCCTTATTTCCTAATTGGGAAACTGATGAGATTATGACACTTTATCGGTGCCCTACTTATATAAACTAAATCAATTGATAAAATAACCCGTGATTTGAACAATGAAAATATAGTTTGCCATGACCTACTTTATAAAAGCGAAATTGCATATTCCATTCAGGATATTGCTTTACAATAAAAACTTTATCTCCTGTGACATAAGCAACAAAAGATATATAATGCTCCTTTTTCATTTCATGGGAAGATGAAACGTAGAGTTCATCTTCTACAGGCTCTATATTTAGTAAATGGTTTTCGTTTGCTTTTGCTGCAGCTAACGCCTCTAATCTCTTTCCGCAACATGAAATATTGGCATCTCCTGTTGTTGTTATAAGATTATTGCATTGGGGACAGACAAAAAGGTTAAGCTTTTTCATATTTCCTCCAACGGTTTCGTTTATCGCTAGTTTGCCTGATAGAATTTCTTCAATATTAACTCCAAGTATTTGAGACAGTTCAGGGAGTAATGAGACATCTGGACAGCCGAGACCACGTTCCCATTTGCTTACGGTTTTGTCACTAATGTTCATTAAGTCGGCTATTTGCTTTTGAGTCATATCCTTTTCTTTTCGCAGCTGACAGATTAATTTGCCGATGTCATTGCAATTCATGGATATCACCTCCAGGCTTAAGTTTAGAATATATCTCAACTACGATCAATAAACGAACCGTAGAGGTCTAGGGACGAAGGTGACTTGGCTGGATGAGCTGTGAAGTGAAATGCCGGCACCTTAAGGCGCCGACAAGATGCCCTTCCAGGACTTGCGGAAGCCAACTGTTAGATTAGTGGTGCTGACTTTTTATCTCAGGCGAGCTGGTTAAATTCTCGGAACAAGCTTTTTTAAGGGCGCTGTTAGAAGAGATTTTATCAATAAATAGTGGAATAGTAGGATTATTATTACCCTTTTTCCAAACAAGCATTAAATCAAAGTATTTGTTCCCCTCGCTTATTTCAAGAAAACGAATATCCTTATCATGTTGGCGGACAGAGCCTGGAACTAGAGAGATTGCTTGACCAGTTTTTACAATAAATAAGATCGCATCCATATCAAATACATTGCTGACTATGTTGGGCATAAATCCCTGTGCCGCGCATACCTGGTTAATCAAATCATACAGCAAGTAATCCGTTTGTTGGTGAAATGTAACAAAACGTTCGCTTTTTAACGCAGATATACTAACCGAATTGTAGGAAGCCAAATGATGGTTTCTATGTATGGCTAAAACAAGTTTGTCTGGGCAGAGGGGTTTTCCTTCTAAATCAGGAAATTGATCAAGTTTATGGGAAAAAGAAACCCCGACATCAATTTGTTCAAGCTCAAGAGCCCGATTAACTCCAGTCCAATTATAGTGCTGTAAACTTAAATTAATTTTAGGATAAAATTCGCAAAATTCTTTAATCCCTTGTGGCAAAAAATCTTGTTTACCTTCTGCCAAAAATCCGAGTCTAAGTGTCCCGGTATAACCTTTGTCTGCTAGCTCGATCTTAGACATAATTTCTTCTGATTTTCGGATGATGTCATAAGCACCTTGTAGGAAAATTTCCCCCGCTAGCGTCAACTTGAGGGGGCGCTTGTTGCGAATAATCAGAGTTGTGTTTGCTTGTTTTTCAAGCTCCAGGATTGTCTGACTAACCGCGCTTTGTGAAATGTTTAATCTTGACGCCGCTTCCGAAAAACTTGTAGATTCGGCGACTTCAATAAAGGTTTTTAATTGATGATACACTATTTTAGCCTCCAAATCGAATATGACTGTTAATACTGAGTTTGATAGTATTGCAAGTTCACTTGGATTGCCTACTATTTCGCGAACGCGATCCCAAATCCTTCCTGTATATTTTCAAGGAATAAATGTCGATGCTTCAACGTAGAATCTGATCTAATTTGATATGGATATATAAGACACGGGGACAATCTGCTGTATTACTGCCAGTAATTGTTCTGAAAATGAATTTCGTCGTTATCTGATACGGAGAACCATATTAGGTAACGACGAAAAGTGAGCCTTACAGCCTAGTATTATCAGGTGTTTTTAAAAAACCTGGCCGCTTTTTAGCTAAGGTTAGATCACCTAGTATAAAGTTTTTCAAATCGCTGAAGTTAAAGGGTGCAAGGGGCGAAAAGTAGGGAATTCCAAAACTTGATTGCGAAACAAGATTAATAAAGATGATATTAAGCCCCATGGTAAATCCAAATAGTCCCAATATGCCAGTAAAAACAAGGAGCATAAACTTCATTATTCGAAACGGATTAATAACTAAATTATCGGGAATTACAAATGAACACATCGTCGATAATGAAGTGATTATGATTACCAGCGGGCTAATTAAACCAGCTGATACTGCTGCCTGGCCAATAACAATAGCACCTACAATCCCAATAGTAGGACCAATGTTTTTCGGAATTCTTATACTGGATTCGCGAAGTATTTCTGTAGCGATTTCCATTATTAACACTTCGGTAAATGCGTTAAAGGGAACCGTTGCTCTGGATACTGCCATAGCTAAAGCGTATTGTGGCGGTAGAATATCAAAATGGAAAGCAACTATAGCAATATACAATGATGATAGGCTAAGGTAGCAAAAGGCACTGATAAATCGTAATAGCTTCGCCAGAATACCCAAATACATGTAACCATAATTATCATCACTTGATACAAAAAATTCGAAGAAGGTTTTGGGAGCAATAAGTGATAAATTACTGCCTTCTACCAAAATGCAAATTTTACCTTCTAAGATACACTGACAAGCAGTAGCGGACTTTTCAATCAATCCAGTTTGGGGAAACAAGTCAAACGTATTGTTTAGTAGAAACTTTTGAACCATTCCTGTTTCAAGAATTCCATCTGTGTTTATACTATTAATTTTTTTGATGACTTTATTTACATACTCTTGGTTTGCTATATCATCTATATAGACAACTGCAACATTTGTTTTTGTTCTCTCGCCGATAAGGCACTTGTATATTATCAGTGAAGGATCTTTAATTCTATAGCGGATTAAAGATAAGTTCGAATTTATGTTTTCTGTAAAGGCATCCCTAGATCCCCAAAGCGTTTGCTCAATTTCGGGCGATTGTGTAGTTCTTTTTTCGATTTTTATTGTGTTTGCAACTAAGTATTCTTCTTCATTATCATCTACAATAATAACTGAATAACCTTTTAATATATAATCCAAAGTTTTTTCTTTAGCAGAGTCAACTGTAACATCATCCAAATTGATAATTGAATTGTGTAAAATATCAATATCTAAAGGAGCGGCCTGATCATACTTTAAAATAGGTCCGATTAAGAATTGGGAAAGCATTTCCCTATTGGTAAGCTCTTGGATATATAGTACAAATAGCTGTTTTCTTGCTACAGACATTCTTTTTACCGATATACCCATATTAGGATTTTCTAATTGTTGAATATTTTTGATGAACTTATTTTCGGTTTTTATTTGCTGTAGATAGGAACCATAATTGATGGAGCGCTCTTGCAGTGAATGCACCAACGTTTGGGTACTTTTTTCAATTTCTCGTGCGTGAGTAAGCATCGATCTTAGATCACGTAGTTTTTCTTCAATATTTTCAGAAGGTGAACATAAATCAGATTTGCTTTTCTTTTTATCGTTATTCACACGCGTTTCCTCGATAATCATTGATTTAAATTTGTCTAATTTAGTCTATCATGTAGATGATAATGACTTTGTTAGGTTTATTTGAAGTACAATGTTCTTGCATTAGGATCGGCCAAATTCAAATTATGAATATTTACTTGAATATTTACGAAGAAGTCAGCGTTTCTATAACTTTCTTCCCAGTTGATTTTTCTGTATATTAAAGGATGTTGTGCTCTAAAGTATTTGGCAAAGCCAATAAAATCACAATCAAACTCTTTTTGTGACATAGCAATTATCTTGATTATTTTCCCTTGTATTGATTGGGCCACCAGATCTTCTAGTACCTTTAATTTTTTTTCATCCGTCGATTCAGTATAATACTGGTAGTTTAATGTTGCGTCAAAATTCATATCGATATTTATTATTAATTTTCCATCAACATAATCTGTGTTAAAGGTTCTTTTTTTTAATGATGTCAAAAGGCTAAAAGTATTATTTTTGTTTTCGATTCCCGGTAAGTTTTCTGTAATTGATGGCTTTTTGGCCAGCAAATACACTACACCACTGGTATCCTTCAGATTAATTGTGCCAACCATCTTTAGATTTTTTAAAACGGCTAGCCCCAGGTATTTTATGCTTCCTTCCTCAATGCCTACATATGGAATAAGCTCTCCGATGGTCTTTATGTCGTCATCTGAAAGTAGGTGACCGACTGTGGGATAAATAGCTTTTCCCTGCTTTGTTAAGGAACTCATCATATCTTCGATCAAGAATGCCACAGAGATATCACTTTCCACTTTGAGTTTGAATAATTCGGCGGGATGATCCCGGCTGATTACAGGCAGTATGGTCTTTCTGTAATCGTTTATTTGAGCAATTCGGTGTAAGTAAGGGGCGATACTTTGTTTTGCATAGCTAGTACTGAAAATGACTGCTCTTGCGGCTCCAAGAAAATGAGGATATGGTACGCCAGCATCAAAAGCTGCTCTAGCTTGTTCGAGATCCTTACCATAGGCATAAAAGTTATAGACACCAATACCACCGCCCCCGTTTTCATTTCCTTTTGCCTGTGCGGGGGCAATCTTTGCTACTTCTCCTGTATATTCAATCTGACCGTTAACAATATCTACTCCTGTGGAAATGGATATATTGGTCATGTTAATATCATGGTAATCCCAGCAGCCGGTCAGCAATAAGGTCGGCAGCATTATAACCAAAAGCAGACTAACATACTTTTTTGTCACTTTTTTTCACCTTTGAAAGCAATAAAAGAATGAGATTTACTGGGTTAAGGATTAGACCTCCGGCAAGGCTAGCAGTTTCCAGAAGATTTGCCCCTTCATCAAAACTCATTGGCAACTGGCATACCAAGAAGGACAAAGATAGTACGGCAAATGCAAGAAGTCTAAAGGATACCTTTGGTAGTAATTTACTTAGATGAAAAACCGTTCCGTAAACGAATAGTGTAATGTTTAAAAATATTGATATTATAAATGAGATAATAAAAATAGCATCAAGCCTTCTCAAAAACTGAAGGGAGGGTACGTCTACCCTTCTTATTGCAGTAAACAGGGCATCCCGATAAAAAACAATGGAATCAATGCCCATGACAGCTATCGATGACTCGAATTGTATAATGTATAGCATTGCGATTAGTAAGAGCATCATAGCTGAATAAATATATATTGTATGGTTTTGTTTTTTTATAAAGGGTATGGCGCTAAAGATAGCCATGCCTGAAAAGGCTAATTTTGCTTTTATAGCACCATCGAAGTAATTGGCCAAGTCTTCTGCTACGAAAAAGGGCTGCATACGAATTAGGTCTCCTTGTGTAAAGGCGATAAAGTGTATTACAACTCCAAACAGTATTATTATCAGGCCGTATACTTCACAAAGTCTGGCTATTGTATCGATGCCTTTTATTACGGCATAGTACGCTGTAATCAGGAATACAGTAATTAAAGCCCAATTAGGTGTATTTCTTAATATAGTTTGCTTAAATACATCGGAAGATAGTTTGTTGATCAGTGTAAACATAATAAACATAAATACTATATATAGTAATGTGAGTATAGTGGCTGTATATTTTTCGCTAAGCTCTTTGCTGTAATCATAAAATGTTTTATTTTGGTGCGTCATTCCCAAGTAAACAAGGATAGTTGTAGATATAAGTGCTAATAAGGTGGCGATCAGAATACTAACCCAACCACCGGTAGCAGCATTTTCAGCAAGCGCTTTGGGTAGTCCGATAGAGCCGTAGCCAAACATAATACCAAAGAGGATAAATGCTAGTTGTCTGTTACTCACTAAAATTTTCTCCCATATTTTGCTTTTGATTCATATTATTTCCTTTTGCACAGCGATTATGTGAATAACTAAGCATTCAAATTTTGCACTGCTTGATCTGATACGAAGAACCGTTCTACTGATGGATATAAACAGCCGCAACCCGTAATTATACAAGGGTCGCGGCTGTTGGTTTTGTAAGATTTACTTTTTATAGCTCCTATAAAAACACAGTTCTATCGCTATAGAGTGCATTTCTTAGTTTTGCTACATTATTGATTTTGATGTGGCGGTGAAAGCAGTAGTGCGGTATTTAATCAATTGGTACAAAATTCTCCCAATATTTCAGTATTATTTCTAAAAAAAAAGTAAATTAATATTTACTTTATTTAATTTACAGATTATTATATATATAAGGAAAATTAAATAAAAGTGTTCCTGGTTTTATTTAGATAATGATAGTAGTTGCTAAATACTATAGTCTATAAACCGGGACAACGAGCCCAAATCATATTAATTTTGTTATAAGGAGTGGGAGTAATGGCAAATATCAATCCTGATGATTTCGTTGTATTATATCCAGGTATTTATACCGAACAGGAAAAGGCGATTGTTGAAAAGTATTTGGCTGATAATAAGGCGATAGCAGAGCGTGGCGAAATTGACGTACAGGCTCTTATTAACGGGACATTACCGAAGGATACCCCAGGGATTGGTCCGGCGTTGGTTGTAACTGAAGCTATGGTGCGTTATAACAATGAAAAGTATGACCCGGAAAATCCGGTTTTAAATGATGCCGAGTATGCCAAAAAGTTAGGGTATAAGGATATACTTGCTTTTCCTTGCTATGGTGCTCATGATGATTCATTTATGGTACCATATCCTCCGGATGCCAGAGATACGCTGCTTGTTTCTCAGTTGAATCATAGTGTAAATGTTTATAAGCCTGTTTATCCTGGTGATACTCTGTATATGGTGTTTAATTCAAGGACTCTTACGGATTTGACTCCTACAGAAGGCTCTATTTATCGACACGTTATTATAAAAAGCACAGGCAGTGTATACAATCAACGCGGAGAAAAGGTAAACGATGTTGTTTTCCGCGTAATGGAGAGCCTTAAAATATATAAAGAGGGAAAACGACCAGCCGTAATGGGCTTTGCGGAATTTTGGGAGTCCGCCACTTGGGCGAGCCGTCCGGCCCATTATTATACAGATGAGGATTGGAAGTATATTAAGGACTTATGGTCAAAAGAAAAACGGCAAGGCGCGCAGCCGCTTTATTGGGAGGATGTGCAAATTGGCGATAGGCCTACCTGGACTGTAGATGGTCCGATTATTAGTCCGCTTATTCCTACTGCTCCCTATGGATTGGCTACTGGTGGAAGCCGTACATTAAAAAGGGAAATTTTAGATCCAGAGATTTTCAAGACCATGATTCGGGGGGAAAAAGACGGAGTTTACCGGATGCAAAATGAAGCAGATTACATTCCGCCTGTTCCTGATGGCGCTGCTGGATTCTTAGAAACGACAGATATGGCAGAGGATACGAACGATATTGATACCGCAGATATACATAAAACCGATAACAGTGCGGACATTGATACAGCCGATATTCATAAAACAACTGATAGCAGAGGACCACTGCTTAATTTCTTAGGACGCGAGTTTGCTGAACGTCATATTTTCAATTGGATGGGCGATCATGGCTGGATTTATAATATTCGCTGGGGCCTTATGCCTGTGGAAGTAATGGCTGATTATGGCAAGAAAATGCCTCTTAATACTGACTGTGAGTACTTCTTAAAAAATGTCCCGGACATGAAAGGTAAGACCCAGACTGCTCACGGTTTGACGCAAGATCTGGCTATTGTAAAATCTTACGTTTATGATAAGTATAACCGTGACGGCGAGTATCTTGTAGAACTTGCATGGTGGATTGAAACAATTGAAGGAGATATTTGGTTGTCTGGTGGGGCGACTGTAAAACTGCCGTCGAAAAGAAAGTAAATAAATTTTGTAGTTAGTAGATCAATGCGTTCCTGTGCTGCGTAATATATGATATGCTCCTCTTTTGGATAAACAGTCGTTAGTGTTCGCTGTTTTATCTAAAGAGGAGCATATCAACTTTTTTTTTACAATAAGAAGGAAAATTTTATCATCTACAGAATAACAGGGAACATAAACCAATTATGGGAATAGCCGCAGGAGGATATGCATGAGCTACAAAAAAAAACTTGAAGCATATATTCCATTAGTTGACTTTATTGCAGATATTATTGGTCCTCATTGTGAGGTGCTTTTGCATGATATCGTAGATATACAAAACTCTGTAATAGCAATTCGAAATGGCTATATAAGCGGTCGACAGATAGGGTGTCCTTTAACTGACTTGGGTCTTGAAATATTGGGAAATAAGGTTTATTTGAAACAGAACGCTGTTGTTAATTATTTAAGTCGTACCGAAAGTGGTGAAAAATTAAAATCATCTACCTATTTTATTAAAGATGAAAATAACACATTAATTGGGATGCTGTGTGTTAATATACTTATTACAGCTGATAACCACATTGTAAAAGGGGTAACGGATAGAGTTATCAGCGCTTTGTTTACTGAAAATTTGCCATTAAACCCTGTTGCAAATGAAGAGGAAAAAATAGCGGAATCTTTAAATACTTCTATTGAGAATGTTGTAGTTTCGGCGATAGAAAAAGTAATTGATGAATATGACGTACCGGTTGAAAGAATGACTATTGATGAAAAAATATCCATCGTGAGAAGGTTAAACACCAAAGGGATCTTTAAGATAAAAGGAGCCATAACGAAGGTAGCTGGTTCGTTGCAAACTTCGGAGAGTACTATTTATAGATACCTTTCTGCAAAGTAGCGTGATTTTATAAGGCAAAATAAAAAAACGATTATTTTTTTATTTCCTAATAATAAAAAAAAGTTATCGTAAGAAAACTTTATTACTATTAGGGCGCTTGAGTTGAAATATGCTGCTTCTGGTTTAACATAAATATTTTGATAGTTTTACGATAATAGGTGAATATGGCGGAAAATGCATTGGTTTGACGGAGTGACTTTTTAATCTGTATTTTAACTGCCTTGGATATAATTTTGGCTGAAGGTCGTATTACAGCCCATTTTGCATTAAGGAAAATGAAAGACGCAAGCGAAAAGGCTGGCGTTTAGAAGATTATTGAATTAAGGGAGGACTTTATGAGCGAGATAAAGAGAACTATGAAGACTATGGATGGAAATACAGCGGCAGCGTATGTGTCTTATGCATTTACTGATGTAGCGGCGATCTATCCAATTACTCCTTCGTCCAATATGGCGGAAAATGCTGATGAGTGGGCAGCTCAAGGTAAAAAGAATATATTTGGTCAGACGGTTGAGATTGTGGAAATGCAGTCGGAAGGCGGAGCTGCCGGAGCTGTTCATGGCTCTTTGCAGGCGGGGGCGCTCACTACTACTTATACAGCTTCACAAGGGCTTCTTTTAATGATTCCGAATATGTATAAAATTGCCGGTGAGTTATTGCCTGGCGTATTTCATGTAAGTGCCCGGGTGGTTGGCGCTAACGCTATTAGTATTTTCGGAGATCATTCCGATGTTATGGCTACAAGGCAAACCGGGTTTGCTTTGCTGGCGGAAAGTAGTGTGCAGCAAGTAATGGATCTGGCGGCAGTGGCTCATTTATCGGCAATCAAAGGCAAGGTACCTTTTTTGAACTTTTTCGATGGGTTCCGTACTTCGCATGAAGTGCAGAAGATTGAAGTACTTGATTATGAAGAATTAGCTGAATTATTGGATTGGGAGGCGGTTGATGCATTTAGAAAAAGGGCGCTTAATCCGGATCATCCACTTCTGAAGGGGACGGTTCAGAATTCCGATATTCATTTCCAGCAACGCGAGGTGGCTAACAGTTATTATCAAGCCCTGCCTAACATTGTTGAGGGCTATATGGCGGAGATAAATAAGCTTACAGGCCGAGACTATCATCTTTTCAATTATCATGGGGCAGCGGACGCGGATCGAATGATTATCGCGATGGGATCGATGTGTGAAGCGATTGAAGAAGTGGTGGATTATCTTAATGCTAACGGGGAGAAGGTAGGGCTTTTAACGGTTCATTTATATCGCCCTTTCTCTGTTGAACATTTCCTGAAATATATTCCAAAGACTGTTAAGAGGATTGCGGTTTTGGATAGGACGAAAGAGATGGGAGCGATTGCCGAGCCTCTTTATCTTGATGTTAAAACTGCATTTTATGGCAAAGAACATCAACCAATGATTGTCGGTGGTCGTGCAGGAGTTGGCGGAAAGGATATTGTTCCTAGCCATATTCATGGCGTTTTTGAAAATCTCAAAGCCGCTAGTCCTATGGATAACTTTACGGTTGGTATTATTGACGATGTGACGCATACGTCGCTGGCATTCGGACAAGACATTGATACTACGCCAGCCGGAACTAAAGCCTGTAAGTTTTGGGGGTTAGGCTCAGACGGTACTGTAGGTGCCAACAAGAGCGCGATTAAAATTATCGGCGATTATACCGATATGTATGCACAGGCCTATTTTGCGTATGACTCGAAAAAGTCGGGTGGTGTAACTGTTTCACATTTGCGGTTCGGTAATGCACCAATTAAGTCACCATACCTGATCAATAAGGCGGATTTTATTGCTTGCCATAACCAGTCGTATGTACATAAATATAATGTTTTAGAGGGGCTTAAGCGCGGCAGCAGCTTTCTCTTAAACTGTACCTGGAATGAAGCTGAAATCGAGAATAATCTTCCGGCGGCAATGAAACGTTATCTTGCTGAGAACGAGATTAATTTCTATACCATTGACGCAGTGAAGATTGCTCAGGAGATAGGGTTGGGCGGCAGAATTAATATGGTTATGCAGGCGGCTTTCTTTAAAATTGCTGCTATCATTCCGGTAGAAGAGGCGGTAACCTATCTCAAGGCTGCGGTCAAAAAATCCTACGGGAATAAAGGCGATAAGGTGGTAGCCATGAACAATGCTGCCATTGACCAAGGAATTACTTCAATCGTTAAGGTTAATGTGCCTGCAGTTTGGAAAGAGGCCCAGGATCAGGTGAGTGCTGTGGTTGAAGGGCCAGCGTATGTTAAAAATATTTTGGTGCCGATGAACCGCTTGGAGGGTGATAAGTTGCCAGTAAGCGCCTTTGTTGGCTTGGAAGATGGAGCTTATCCTCTAGGAACTTCGGCGTATGAAAAACGGGGTATTGCCATTCATGTCCCACAATGGCTGGCTGAAAAGTGTATTCAATGTAATCAGTGTTCTTATATTTGTCCGCATGCTGCCATTAGGCCTGCATTGCTGAACCAAGAGGAGGTGGCCAAGGCTCCCTACGGTTTTGAGGCAAAACCTTGTGTTGGACATAAAGAACTTCATTTTACGATGGCAATTTCCCCATATGATTGCACTGGATGTGGTAATTGCGCTCAGGTTTGTCCTGCGAAAGAAAAGGCTTTGGAAATGAAACCGCTAGCTACTCAGGTGGAGAAGGCTGATTTATGGGATTATGCGGTTAAGGTTTCGCCAAAAGCCAATCCACTTAGTGCCTTTACGGTAAAAGGAAGCCAATTTGAGCAGCCGCTTCTTGAATTCTCAGGTGCATGCGCCGGTTGCGGAGAAACTCCTTATGCAAAACTGGTAACTCAATTATTTGGTGACCGGATGATGGTGGCAAATGCTACCGGATGTTCTTCGGTTTGGACAGGAAGTCCACCTGCCGCGCCTTATACTACAAACTATCGCGGGCATGGGCCGGCTTGGGGAAATTCGCTGTTTGAGGATAATGCTGAATTTGGTCTGGGAATGCTTATGGGTGTGAAACAGATCAGAAAGCAATTGGCTATGGATATTGAAAAAGCCATTAAACTGAACGTAAGTGAAGAATTCAATTTGGCCTGTGAGGAGTGGCTAGCGAATAAAGACAATGGTGAAGGAACGCGGGCCAGAGCAGATAAGTTTATTGCGGTATTAGAACAGGTCCAAGATAAGGATGTGCTGTTAAAGGCTATATATAATAAGCAAGACTTTTTGGTGAAACGATCGCAATGGCTTTTTGGTGGTGATGGGTGGGCTTATGACATTGGATTCGGTGGCTTGGATCATGTTCTGGCTTCCGGCGAAGATGTTAATGTTCTGGTATTTGATACCGAGGTATATTCCAATACCGGCGGTCAATCATCTAAGGCTACACCGGCTGCGGCGATTGCCAAATTTGCGGCTAGTGGAAAAAAGACCAAGAAAAAAGATCTGGGTATGATTGCGATGAGCTATGGGTATGTATATGTGGCGCAGGTTGCTATGGGTGCTGATAAAAATCAGACTCTGAAAGCGATTGCTGAGGCGGAGTCTTATCCCGGTCCATCTTTGATTATTGCTTACGCACCTTGCATCAATCATGGCATAAAAACTGGCATGGGCTGCAGTCAACTGGAAGCGAAAAGGGCTGTGGACAGTGGTTATTGGGCTATGTACCGCTATAATCCAGCACTCAGGAATACTGACAAGAATGCGTTTATATTGGATTCAAAAGAGCCGATAATGGCTTTAAGAGAGTTCCTGATGGGTGAAGTGCGCTACTCGGCATTGCAGAAACAATTCCCGGATAAAGCAGAAGCTCTGTTTGTAAAAACAGAGGAAGATGCAACAGAGCGACTGGAGAATTATAAACGTTTGGCGGATTATTATGGAGCCGGTGTTAAGGAAGCCGCTGCAACAAAAGAATAGATGTGCTGAGTGCGAACACGGATATAAAAGCAGTTGGTTAGGGGAAAACCTCCTGTCAAGTTCTACATGAACTTTGACAGGAGGTTTTATTTTGAGGGAAGTAAAGTAATGATAAGCGTCTTAAGTTTGGCGGAGGATAGTTGTTTTATACATATACATGACATATAATTTATTTGAGTCATATTATGTTGCATTTTGTAAAAAATAGACGAACAACACAGTTTGCTTTAAAATTATTTTCATGAAATAGTTTAAATTATCTTAGGAAGGTGCTGTTACATATGGCAAATATATTGATAACTGGAGGAGCGGGATTTTTCGGTTCGATATTAAAGAGGCGATTGCTTGATTTGGGATACAATTGTATTAGTATTGATCTGGAAGAGGATACGGATATTCATCCGAATTTAGTAAGTTTTCGTGGTGACATAAGGGATTTAGTTTTATTGGAAACTTTGTTTTCTAAGTATAAGTTTGACGCAATCTTTCATTGTGCGGCAATTCTTGCTCATGCAATAAAGGACAAGCGCTTTTTATGGACCTCGAATGTAGATGGAACAAGAAACATCGCGGAGTTTGCTAAAAAATATAATGTTCAGAGGATTATTTTTACTTCTTCAAATTGTTTGTGGGGAAGAGACATGAAAAGAATGGTTTTAGAGGATGAGGCTCCTTGCCCCATTGAAATTTACGGAAAATCAAAATGGGAAGCAGAGAAGATACTATTACAGTATAAGGAGTACATGAATGTCATTATTTTTCGATGTCCAACAATTATGGATAGCGGAAGACTAGGACTATTATCGATACTTTTTCAGTTTATAAATGAAGGACGTAAGGTCTGGGTAGTTGGTGACGGTAATAATTTTTATCAGTTTATTTATGCCGAGGACCTTGTACATGCATGTATCGCTGCATTGGAGTATAATTCAACCGACATATTTAACATAGGCTCCGATAATGTAAAATCTTTTAAGGACGTTTATAACTATGTAATTGAGAAATCGAATACTGGTGCTAGAGTTGCCTTTTTGCCCAAGCGAATAACTCTATGGGGAATGAAATTGGCATATATGCTTAAACTATCGCCGTTGGGGCCATACCAATATAATATGATTGCAGGAAGTTTTATTTTTGACACGACAAAAATAAAGGCGGCACTAAATTGGCAGCCTACTTTTACTAATGAAGAAATGTTATATAAAGCATATGAATATTATAAAGAGAACAAATCTGAAATTGAGAACAGGAAAGGGGTTTCAGCGCATAAACAATCGGCGAAAATGGGTATAATACGGGTTTTGAAATGGTTATCTTAAATTTTGCTGGGATGTTGCGTAGTATTTGGCCTAGAGAATTTAAAAACTTTTTCAAGATAAAACCTTATCTCTATATTACACTTGGCGTATATACTATTTTGGTTGTTATGTTAGCCTTGCGTCACGAATCTTGGGCAGATGAAGCGCAAGCTTGGCTGATTGCTAAAGAGTGTACTGTTCCAGACCTATTGTTACATGTAATACGATATGAAGGGACACCGGCTTTATGGCACCTGATTTTAATGGTTCCAGCAAAACTTGGATTGCCCTATAAATATATCAGTCTGTTTTCGGCATCGATTTCTATTATAAGTATATATTTTTTTCTGAGATTTTCACCATTTAATCCAATACTGAAAGTATTATTGCCATTTACTTATTTTATATTTTTTCAGTATTCCGTTGTGGCTCGTAGTTATGTGTTACTCCCTCTTTTGCTATTTATATTAGCTTCTTTCTATGAACGGTGGCAGGAGAAAATATTTATATTTGTGACATTAACCAGCCTTTTGGCCAATGTAAGCATCCATGCAACTCTTTTGTCGATTTTTATTTTTTTGTACTGTTATACGGATATTGTGAGAAAATGGGTGTTGCTAAGTGAGACGCATAAGCGATCATACATATTAGGGGCAATTATTTATATTTTTATTTTATGTTTGATCCTAATACAGGTATATCCTCCTGCTGATGTTTCGTTTGCACCAGGTACTCGATTTAATATTCCCTTATTTTTGGTGGAAAGTGTTTACAGAATGTCAGATTCTTTATTTTCTAATTATACGCTTGAACATAATTGGAGCTTAGGCTATGGACTGAGTTTTGCTCTGTTTTTCTATTTTATATTGCTCTGGCTTTTACGGAAAGGCGTATTGGTGTTATATTTACTGCCTATTGTGAGTATATTAGTTCTATTTCATGTAAAGTATTACAATGTGTGGCACCAAGGGATACTTTTTATATATCTCATATTTGTTTTGTGGATTAGCTTTATAAAAAAATCGAGGTTTCGGCAAGATGAAACTTCAAATGTTAATAACATTGCAGAGCATAAGGAACGATGGTGGAGAAAAATCATAAATATTTCTATAGCTATAATTAGTATTATTCAAATATATTGGTCGGTTAATACATTTCTTTTTGATTTCAATACTAGTTATTCAGGTAGTCGTCAAACTGCACTATTTTTACAGTCTAATAACCTTACAAATTTGAAAATTGCAGCTTTTGGCTTTAAATGCACTGCAATTCAGCCATATTTTACGGAGAACATCTATACGAATATAAATATTGACAGTAAAAAGTCGTACTGGGTTTGGTCTGTAAATAACTATAATCGACCGGTGTTATTCAATAATCCAGATGTCATTATTGAAAGTATACCTGCTATGTATAGTGATGGGAGCTTGACTTTGGATGGCTACAAAGCTATTCAGAGATTTAACGGAAATTTATATTGGAAAACTGGTTGCTTGGAAGATGAAGACTTTATTATATATATAAGAGAATAACAGGAATTGAGCTAATGATAAAATCGTGTACTGTTGGTAATAGCAGAAGACTTCTGTCAAGTTTTATATTAATTGGGCGGAAGTCTTCTGCTATAATAGTTCCAGGCCAATCGGGCAATGGTCGCTGCCCAAAATATCGGAATAAATGAGGGAATCTTTAACTGTTTTTTGTAGACGATTAGAAGCTAAAAAATAATCAATACGCCAGCCGACATTACGGGCTCTGGCATTCATCATGTATGACCACCAGGTATAAGCGTCAGCTTTAGCGGGATATAGATAGCGAAAAGTATCGGTGAAGCCTGCTTGTAATAGTGTTGTGAATTGGTTGCGTTCTTCGTCGGTAAAGCCAGCATTTCGGCGGTTAGCTTGAGGGTGTTTAATATCGATATCCTGATGGGCAACATTTAGATCGCCACATACAATTATTGGTTTAAGTTTATCCAGTTCTTGCAGGTAGGATTTAACAACATGTTCCCACTTCATTCGATAATCTAGACGTAGCAGACCACGTTGTGAGTTTGGCGTGTAGACATTTACAAGGAAAAATCGTTCGAATTCTAAAGTTATCATTCGGCCTTCCAGGTCATGTTCAGCTAAATTTAAACCATAGGTAACTGACAATGGTATGATACGAGTAAAGACAGCAGTGCCGGAGTACCCCTTTTTAACCGCACTGTTCCAGTATTCTTCATAGCCTGGGAAATCCAGATTAGCTTGTCCTTGTTGCATTTTGGTTTCCTGGATGCAGAAAATATCGGCGTCCATGCTTGTGAAGAAATCTGCGAAGCCTTTGGTGAGACAGGCTCTAAGTCCGTTTACATTCCAGGAGATTATTTTCATATCCAGCCTTCTTTCAAACTATATGTATTCAATTTTGATATTACTAATCTATCTTTCTAGATAATCGTTGTTGGTTCCTGCTGCGAAATATTTTAGAAAGGGAAGGCATATTTGGAAAAGCCTTGGTAAAGGTAATAATAATGGAAAAGATTTTATCACTTATAATGAAAATAATAAGCGAAGTAATTGTAGAAGGGCCGATAGAATTGCTTGCTGATAAATGTTTATTGGTAACGGTAAAAATTTATGTCAGGAGTTAAACTGCCAACATAATTTTGGGGAAAAAATTAGTATTAAAGAGGAAACAAAAAATGATTTTTATGTTACAATTAAGTTTATAACTTGCAGTATACTCGATAGTATCGTGAGTATATAAGTAGCAGGACAAGTCTAGGAGGTTACATGGAGGGTGCCAGCATATTTAGTTATTGAAAAGGGTAGTCCATTTGAGGCAGGAGACAAAATTGTGCTAGCTGGAGATAAGACGATTATTGGTCGAAGTACAAAAAACAGTTCTCCACATATTGCGTTTGATAACATTCTAATTTCGCGTAACCATTGTTGTATATCCTATGACCAAGATGCTTGGAGTATTATTGATCTTTCAAGTAAACATGGTACCGTCTTAAATACTAATACCCAACTAAAACCGCACTTTTCGCAGGAGCTTATTGATGGAGATAAAGTAAGCTTAGCTTCAGGTATAGTCTTGTTTAAGTTCTATCGACAAGATGATGGTGAGCATGCTATAGAATGTTGCCATGGTGAAAAGGAAAAAACACTGGAGCCTCAAATTGAAATCGACCAAGATAGAAGGCAAGTAATAATAAATGGTGATAATATTCCGTTGACAACTAAGCAATGCCAGTTAATGGTGCTGCTTTTCTCCCGGCCTAAAAAGCTGATAAGCTATGATGAGGTCTGTAACACAGTTTGGCCGGACCGGGGCGTAAATGGGTTTACTAATCATTATGTTGGTCTTGAGGAAATTGACGTATTAGTATATAGATTGAGAAAGAGGATAGAACCGTTCGATACAGTGATAAGAACCATTAGAGGAAGAGGGCTTATTTTTGAATTGGACGTAAGTAGTTTTCATTGATAGCCGCCAATTATGGTGGCTATTTTTTTGCGAACTTTTATCTTTGCTTTAGGTTAATAATGAAAATTGGGCAGGAGTTTTGGGTTTAGATGATGAATTTAGCTATCTAAACTTCTCAAAGTAATTATTGTGTTGGGGGTTATGCCATGGGATTGCTGGATGGTTTGTTAGGCAATGCATCTGAGGTAAATATCACTAAAATTCAAGATGATTATGCTCAGATTTTGGCTGCTAATGAAACCATAGAAAAAGCGTATCGATTAATCCGGGACATGTTTATATTTACAGATAAACGGCTGATTTTGGTTGATAAGCAAGGAATTACAGGAAGCAAAACCGAATATCATTCTATTCCATATAAAAGTATAACCCATTTTTCTATTGAGACAGCAGGAAGTTTTGATTTGGATGCTGAACTAAAAATATGGGTTTCAGGTTCGCAGGAGGTTATTGAAAAAAAGTTTAATAAAAGTCTGAATATCTATCAACTGCAGAGTGTTTTGGCCCAGTATGTCTTGAGATAAATGTATTTATGGTGTTCTTTGTTATTAGACATAAAACAAGGGGGAAAATATTAAATGTCAGAAGATGTAATAGGTAAAGAAGACGTAAATAGCAAGAAAACAAGCTGGGAGGCTTTTGTTAAGCAGGATGTGCTTAACTTTATGATGGCTCATAACTTGCAAGCGATTACCGTTGATGATGGAGCCGGTAAAAAAGGCGTCATAAAGCGGACCAGCAAAGGTGATTTTTCAGTTCAGATTACTTCAAACGAAATACTATAGGATTATAATAATAAAAGCCTTGAACTTATGCCGGATATTAGCGGCAAAGAGTTCAGGGCTTTTTTGGTGGGGAAAGATGGGGGCGTGATATGCCTGTTAGGCTTAAATATGATAAATCGAAGGTTTGACAACTTTTGGGCAGGAGATGGCGTGTATTTCAAATCGGCGGCAGAAATGCTATTTTAAATAGAAATGTTCGTGGGTAGGTCATCAATAAACAAAGGGATTGATGGATTTCGGTTATCGTTTTTCCACGCAGCTATTACTTCAACAACTGAATCATCGTCACTGAGGTCGATGCATTGGAGTAAATGACTACTAGCATATGTGTCAGGTATGGGGCGAGGAAGGATGGTAAAACCTTCTCCAGCTTCAACTGACATTAAGAGTGTTTGTATATGAGGAATCAGGCGAACTTCAGGCTTAATGCCATGCCGGGAACAAACTTGTAAGGTGTGGTCTAGGCCTCGATCGCGTTCGACATAAAAAAAAGTCATACCATCTAATACTGAAAGGTCGTTTGCGGCTTGGGCAGCAAGGGGGTGAGTGTTTGACAATAATACAGCAAGCGGGGCAGTATAGAGAACTTTCCAATTAATTTCAGGGAGTACTTCTTCTTTGCTTTTTAAGGTAATTGCGATATCGATATTACCTTGGAGAAGCGATTTATCTAAATCGATAAAAGAGGTGAAATAATTCAGAGGAAACTCAATTTGAGGGTATTTATTGCGAAATTTAGCAATTAGCTGAGGTAAAAAACGTCGCTCCGATGCTCCTAGAAAGCCTATTTGTACGCTGCCCAGGGTTCCGGCTTCAGCAAGACGGGCAATTTTAATTGCATCGTGAGTTTTGGTGATAATGCTTTTGGCTTCTTTTAACATTGCGGTTCCGGCAGCAGTTAGCTGGACAGAGTGTCGATCTCTTAGCAGGAGTTTAACACCTATTTGTCGCTCTAATTCGGCAATCTGGTGACTAAGTGTGGGTTGGGTAATGTGTAAGTCTTTTGCTGCGGCGGTAAAATTTTTATGTTCGGCTACGGAAATAAAGTATCGCAGTAGTCTGATATCCATATTAGCACCTCCGAATTATTAGTAAGCCGGTTCTAAGATATAAAATTTCTATCATGGTTATGTTTACAATCAATTTCTCAGAAGTGTTTGAATTTACTATACTAATAGTGAACATAGTAAATTTTGAATTGTTAAATAATTGTATTGGATGAAAGAATAAACATACTTGGGTCATGTGAAAAAGAAGTAAAGTGCAGCGTAAAGAATTAATTCCCAATACTGGGCTAAATATATAATAATGGGTAATTAAAAGACATAACTAAACATATATGCATAGAGTCCAATGCTATATTATTATAGCACTAGGATAGAAAAATGTCGAATGGAGGCGGAATTACTATTAATTAAATAGGGGGTGAGATTTAACTCTAATACGACGGCGCAGCGTTAAATGAATGGAAACATGGATACAGTTCACTGGCGTTGATTATCTGCCTTAGCATTAGAGAAACGAAAAAGTACATTTAACTAATCCTTATCCTTATTCTCCTGGTTTCTTTGCGATGAGTATCGATCATTTGTAGAAGTATTTGATAGTTGCTTAGATTATCTAAAAGAATGTTCTTTTGCCAGAAAAAAAGGGAAAAGGCGGGATGATTTGTGAAAAAAAGTATAATTGCCCTAATTATTTTAAGTATATTTTGTTTTGCCAGTGTGGTGTCGGCTGCTAATCCATTTAGTGATGTTCCGGCCAATCATTGGGCTTACGGAGCGGTAAACAAGCTGGTTAAGGCCGGTATTATTGACGGCAACGGCGGTGCCTTTAAAGGCGAACAAACTCTTACCAGATATGAAGTAGCTCAAATGGTGGCTAAGGCTATCGCTAAAGAGGAAAAGGCTGATGCTGAGAATAGGGCGCTGATTGAAAAACTAGCAAAAGAATTTGCCAGTGAGCTTAATACTCTTGGGGTACGGGTAGCCGAGCTGGAGAAAAATCAGGGAAATCAAGGACCTCTGAAAATTGACGGCTGGTTTAGGTACGCGTATGAAAATGCCGCAGTGAGTACGTCTGCTGCAACTTATTTTACTAATAACAGTCTGAGTTCCGACAAGGTTAGAAACCGCGATGAAATTTGGTTGAATATTGCTAACAAATTTGATGGTACTACTCGTTTTGAAGGCAGTATTCAAACCGAGACCGCGTCTGATAAATAGCGGCTGGACGGTTTTTCCCTAACATTGGTAAAGGCACGCTGTTATCAGCGCCGTTATTTGACGGTACTCGTATAAGTTATAGTAATCCAACCATTAGTGCCAGTGCGTATGCAGTTTATATGGCTGGTCAGAAGCTCAACTATAGAATCGCAGATTTACAATACAATTTCAGCAACAACTTAAATGTAACAATGTCCTACATGGCGGATAAACAAAAAAATTATTATAATGATGCCGCTGTTGGTTTCGAATATAAAGCTCCGGCGGGAATTACCCTGACTGGTGAATATGCTGCTAACCGCAGTACTTTGGCTAAAGCTGCTTCTGGTTTAAGCAATCCTTACGCATATTATATCAGAGCAAAGTATAAAGGCGCTAACCCGTTTGCACCAGGCTCAACCGGCGTATGGGTACAATACGAAAAAGCTGTTAACGGTTTTGACCTGATGGGCGATGCTTCGCCTGGTGCCTGGGCTACTCCTTACAACTGGAGCGCACCTTCAGGCGGCGGTTATGCTAATGATGTAAAAGGCGTCTGCTTTGGGGTTGAAAGAACCCTGGCTCAGCGGTTGATCCTTACTACAACCTATAATCCGCTAAAATCTTTTGATGGCAATACCGATAAAAAATTAATTTCTGCTCAAGTATGGTATCTGTTCTAGCTAAATGAAGTGATGCGGGCTGTTACAGCAGCCCGCATCATCTCAAAATTTTTTGCCTGAGTAGTGGCAATAATATTTTAATAACCGAATATCTAAAAAAGTTTAGTAACCTTACCGCAATAATATATCTGTTAGGCCTTATCTATATTACACGGTAAAAGGAGAAACGATATGAGCACACAGAATGTATATCCTGCTTTTCGGTGGTTTGTTTTTATTGCGATTTGTATTGTTACAGCATCGACTGCGGTGGCTTTAATTGCCCCGGCACCTTTAATGGGGCCGATTGCTAAGACTTTAGGCATCAGTTTAGGGGAAGCCACTGGCGCTACGATGGGTTCTTTTAACTTATTTGTTGGTATTTCAGCACTTCTTGGCGGTTGGTTTCTTGATAAGTTTGGTGCAGTTCGGGTGTGGATTGCGAGCTTGATTCTGATAATTGTTGGTGAAGTAGCGATGCCGTCGTTTGGCACTAGCTTTGGTGGGCTAAACGCTTTGCGGATTATCCAAGGTATTGGTACTGGCCCGATAATGGCGTCGACCGCTAGGGTTGCGGCTCAATGGTTTCCGGTTCAGGAACGCGGAATTGTAACCGGTATCCAGGGAATGGCTATGGGGTTAGGAATTGCTATTGGCTTTATGCTTGCCCCAGCTGTTTTTGGAGCAACCGGTGATTGGGCAGAAACTTTGGCTTGGCTGAGCATTATGCCGATAATAGCTTTGGTGATGGCCCTTATAATTGCTTTTGGTCCGAAGGCGCCTAATAGTGAAGTTGTAGTTGGTGGAGCTTCGGCTAGTAGCGCCAATGACTTTATGCAGGCATTGAAATTGCCGGCGACCTGGGCGGCAATCGCGTGTGTTACTTGGGCAGGCTGGATATTCCAGGGTATTAATGACCTTGTTCCTGCGTATATAGCAATTGATGCACCAATAGGTCTTGGCAAGGGACCGATGGTAGCCGGACAGTATATGACGATCTTTTCGGTGGCCTTTATGGTTGGCGCAGTGTTAAGCGGCTTCTTAGTGGAAAAAGTATTTGGCGGACGGAGCAGACCGGTGGTGTTTCTCGGCTTTGCCGGTACGGCAGTGTTTAGTATAGGACTGAAGTTCCCGGTTGTAACTTCCAGTGATACCGCTTTGATTGGATGTCTAATATTAGCTGGCTTGTTCTCGGCACTGTTAACCCCGCCGTCGATTGCGTTTATTGCCCGGAATTATCCGGAACATATTACCGGTAAACTTGGTGGTATGGCGCAGGGTATCGGAATTTTTGGCGGAACAGCTGGTGTTTTTGCCGGGGCGTATGCTCTTCATTCGACAGGTTTTTATTACGCATCACTTTATATTGTAGTTGTTATTTCGATTATCGGCTGTATATTTGCTCTGGGACAGAATCCTCCCAAAATTTTTTCCAGAAGATAGTGATTTGATGGTATAGTAAGTTGGCACGCCAGTGGCGTGCCAACTTATTCTATAAGAACTAAAAGTGTAGTATGGATATTACTATTAGGCCAACATAAAGCCGGATGAGGCGACTTTATGTTGGCCTAATAGTAATAATTTTATTTTATGCCACGTCGATTTATATATACTATGCTAATGGCAAGAAGTTTCTTTTTATTGATATTTGCTTTTCTAATGGAATGGTTTTTGGTAAAATAAAGATGATAGGTCAGCAAATTCTTTGGGGTTATTTAGCCTTTAGAATGAAGAGCACTAAATGGAAGTTGCCCATGGATTTTACGAAGAAGATGGGGCTTCTATTCAGATCGCTCTTTTTCGTTTTGATCACCAGCAGAAGGAGAAAGAGTCAAGAGACTGGTGTCTATTATAATGGATATACGAGGGATTAATGTAAAATGATTGATTTTAAAACGATCAAGTTATCGGATAAAGAATGGATAGATAAACTTCTTGTTAAGGCGAACAAAAGAGGTTGCGAATATACTTTCACAAACATGTTTGTTTGGAGTAATAAATGCAACGTAAGGGTTGCGAAAGTTAACGATTATCTTGTAGTAAAGCTGAACAGCGCAGCCGGCATAAGTTATATGTATCCTGCAGGTAATGGCGAGAGCAAGCCAGTACTTCTCGAAATGAAGAAGGATGCGGAAGAAAATAAGCATGATTTTTTGCTGATCGGTGTCGACCAGGAAAGTGTTGGCGAGTTGGAGAGCCTTTTTCCAAACAGTTTTGAGTATTCAGAGGAGCAGTTCAGTTTTGATTACCTCTATTATATCGACAAATTGGCCGATCTGCCTGGAAAAAAGCTGCATGCAAAACGCAATCATATAAATCGGTTTATTGAGAATAATCATTCTTGGAGTTTTGAGCCGATAACGCAGGATAATATTCATGAGTGTTACACAATGGATCAGGAATGGTACAAGTTAAATCAAGAGAATCAATACAGAAACCCGCTTGATGAAGGCGGGGCAATAAAAAGTGCGCTTGACAATTATGCCGGCCTCAAGCTGGAAGGCGGTATGCTGCGTTCAAACGGACGGGTGATTGCCTTCGCGTTGGGGGGGAAGATCAATGAAGATACCTATGATGTGCATTTTGAAGAGGCTTTTAAAGATATAAATGGCTCTTATGCGATGATAAACAGGGAGTTTGCACGATATGTCAGGGAGAAGTATCCTGAAGTGATTTATATTAATCGAGAGGATGATTTGGGGTTAGAGGGTCTCAGAAAAGCAAAGCAGTCATACTATCCGGATTTGATGATAAAAAAACATAGTGTAATTTATCTTGTTAACAGCCTGTAAGATTTTGAAGTGCAAAGGAGTAGGGAAATGATTGAGGTGAGATTTTCCAGCTCTGACGAAATAGCGCGACTAAAGCAGATATGGAAGCGTTGCTTCGGCGATAGTGACCGGTATATAGATTTCTTTTACAATAACCGTTATAAGCCTGAGGAGACAATAATCCTGCTTGATGACGGCGAAATAGCCACTATGCTTGTAACATTTCCTATGCGCATAATGGGACCAGATGGACGCAGTTTTTCGACGATGTATCTGTATGCATTTGGGACAGACCCAAAGTTTAGAGGTAGAGGGTTTGGAACACAGATAATAAGTTTTGCCGATAGGCACCTAAGCCTACAGGGTCTGGATACTGCAATTACTGTTCCGGCAGACGATGGAATGTTTGAATACTTCGGCCGCGAGGGATATACTGAAAGCTTCTTTATGCGCGAAGCAAGGATTTGGCGCAAGGAAATACGACCGAATGCATTTGGTGGTGAGATAACTAAGGCTTTGCCTGTAGACTATAATGTAGTACGCAATGGCTGTTTGGCGGGTACACTGCATGTACAATACGACGATGAGGCAATGGAATATCAGAAGAAGCTTTCGGTTGAAGCGGGCGCAGACATCTATATCATTAATGTTAACGGTGTTACAGGTTGTGCAACACTGGAAATTAACGAAGATGGTGCTGTGTTTGTAAAAGAGCTTCTTCTGCCTGATGAGTATTTACAGGCTGGGCTGGCACTAATTTCTGATATTCTGCCTGTCGATTATTATAATGTTCGTACTCCTGCATTTGCGGGTGAAAATTTAGGCGGCAAGGTAAGGCATTATGGCATGATAAAGTGGTATAGATCGTTGATGCAGGTTGAAAGAGCTTATCGCGGCCAGGGATATATGGCATTTGCCTATGATTGATATAGCGTAGGTTGGAAAGTAAAGATAAGCATATATATAGTGGGAAGGGTCTTGATGTTACCGCTTAAGGTTGATCAAGGCTTTTTTCTTAATAGTGGGGTTAAATTACCTTGATACATTATATGAAGGCTATGCATTGCCCGGGATAAGGCTACATATAAAAGGCGGGCATTAAATGGATCGGGGGTAAATTCCTTTTCAGAGGCGTTCCAGATGATTACAGCGTCAAACTCTAAGCCTTTTGCTAATAATATGGGAAGTATAGAAATACCTCCCTGATAAGACGCTAGTTGGTCGGTCACAAGATGGATGGGTTGGACGATACCTTCTGTTTTTGCTGTTTGTTGAAGGTGGGCGTGTAATTTAAAAGCGTCTTTTTCCTGTTTGGTAATTATGCCAATTGATTTTGCACCTTGTTCTAAGAAAGTTTTTAGTCTTTCAATAATGCGAGTTACGCCATATTCTAGGGACAGGATTTTTTCTGCTGTCGGCTTACGGCCGATTTCGTATACAGGGATAGCACGGGTATGCCCTTGGGGCATGACGCGATTGGAAACATCAATGATTTCTTTGGCAGAACGATAACTGTAGGTAATTTCACGATAAGCAGTATGGGAATCGGCAAAGATTTCTTTTAAAAGTACATTCCAATTGCTGATGCTTCGATAGGAGTGAATGCCTTGAGATAGGTCGCCCATAATGGTAAACGAGCCATTGGTAGATAGTTGTTTTAAGATAGCAAATTCGAAGGGGTTTAAATCCTGAGCTTCATCAACTACGATATGATCGAATTTAGCAACATGTATCCAGCCATCAATTAGGTAGGTAAGATAGGCTAATGGAGCAAGATCTTCCCGCTCAACTTGGTTAGTGTTTAAAATGCTGAGTGAGTGGGTTCTGATAGCATCAAAGTCATACTTTCTATCTTTGACAGGTTTGAAATAAGCCTTATTAGAAAAGACTTCGCGATAGGCGTCCAGTAAGTTAAGCGGGCTCCATCGCTTAAAATGTTTGCTAAGAAATTTATCTGCTTCCGCGCGGCGGAGTTTTACTTGTTCCTCAGAGCCACCTTTGGCTTGGCGGGCTTCAAGAATTTCACAAAAGTTATTTACGCGGAAGGTAATGTAGCGGGTCAGAAGGCGTATTCGTTCATTATATGGCGCTTTTATATCTTCCATTAGTTTATTAAGCTGTTCTGTAGTGCTAATTTGTAACTGGTTATCAAATAAACTGATGGCTTCTAATTTGAGACAAAATTTTTGCATTTTTTGCTCGATATAGGTGTCAAGTACTTGGGTGAAAGAGAACGATCCTTTTAGTTGTGCCGTATCTTCTAAAAGACGAATTTGTTCCTTGTCACCGCTTGACAGGATAAGGTCAAGTAACTTATTTGCGGCAATTTTATGCTCAGTACGAGTGATTGTGGAAACTAAGTCATCCCAAACCATTTGGCGGACATCGGCGGCGTCTATTTCAGGTAAAAGCTCAGAGACATAATCAAGAAAGATACGATTGGGAGCAATGACAATAAGTTTTTTAGGATTGAGCTTTTCATTATATAAGAGATAAGAGAGGCGATGGAGCCCGATAGTGGTTTTGCCGGACCCGGCTACTCCCTGAATGACTGTTACTTGATTTAGCGGTTCACGGATGATCTTATTTTGTTCTGATTGGATGGAGGTTACAATATCTTTAAGCTTATCAGTCGCACCTTGGCGCAATCGGTCTACAAGCAGTGGATCAGCAAGTAAAGCTTCTTGCTGACGAGCTAAGATTTGATCCATAATATAGTTGTCAACAATTGTTTTAAGGATGCTGTTTTCAATTTTGTATTGACGTTTAAGTTTTACATCACCTTGATAATGGTAACGACCCAGTACTTCATAGCTAGCTCGTCCGGCATAACATTCATAAAAAATAGTTGAAACTGGATCACGCCAGTCAAATATTAAAATATCTTTGGTATCATGGATTTGAAGTCTGGCGACCTTACAGCGTCCGATGTAGAAACTATCAAATTCTTCGGTTCCATCCTCACGAAAATCAACTCTGCCAAAGTATGGATTTGAAATCGCGCTATCGATGTCATCAATTTTTTTGGCATTATCGCTGCGTAATATTGTATGGACATAGGCGCTGATTTGATCTTTCGTTGATAGTGATTTTTGTACACGGTGGAGCCGATCATCAATGTCGGAGTGAAGTTCGCTGATAATTTGTTTCATTTCTGTAGTTGTATTTTCTAGATGGACTTTTTCTGTTTCGAAGTCAGGATGTTGTTTTATCATATTTCCTCCTGTTTTTGCAGAACCAAAGACTTGGAAGCGGTTAGCCAATTATAATTATAGTATTTGATTAGGGTTTTTCAAGTATGTTGCAGTAATTGTTGGTTATGTTGTTAACGCTGGATTGGAAATTAAAGAAAGCATTGACGGGCTGTTGTCATAGCTGAAAAGTTTAAAGATTATTTAGAAATTATCGTTTGAAAATTTGTTATAATTTACCTAGAAATAAAAGTTATATAGACAATACTTGTGAATTAGGGCGAAACGCTGTTGCATTAGTAACTGCGTTTTAGATAGAAAGCTATAATTTCTGTCAAGTTAGGGGGAGATTAGAAGGTAATAGATTGCTTTTTGGATAATGGGAATGTCTTATTATTCAGGAAACTGCAGGCTCGAAAAAAATATGCTCCATCACTTAAAAATATAGGTCGTACGAAGCTAAATGAGCTTTTGTGTGACCTATGTTTTTTTATGTAAGAGGAATGCTATTTTGACAGAGCAAATTCCATATAGTACGATAATTGCAGAAATATAAATATCTGGCTTAATAATAAATAACTTGGCAGGAATATTATAAGGAGTTAATTCGAGCAGTCATAAATTGAATGGGGGTGAAGAGCGGTGAAAATTATTCATACTGGTGATTGGCACATTGGAAAGATTGTAAACCAGGTGTATATGACGCTGGATCAGGAGTATATTCTTAATTGGTTAGTTGAGTTTATCAAAGACGAGAGGCCGGATGTTTTGGTAATTGCCGGGGATGTGTATGATCGAGCTGTGCCGCCGGTTGAGGCTGTGGAACTATTGGACAGGTTCTTTAGCCAAGTAGTGTTGGATTTAAAGGTGCCGGTCCTGGTAATAGCCGGAAATCATGATAGTCCAGACAGGTTGGGTTTTGGCAGTGGCATTCTGGAAGCTAAAGGACTGTATATTGAAGGTCGGCTTCGTAAAGATATACGAAAAATAACGCTCAAGGATGAACATGGACCGGTGAATTTTTTCCTTGTTCCTTATTCGACGCCAGCGGTGGTGCGCGATGTTTTTGGACGGGATGATATTCATGATCACAATAGCGCAATGCAGGCAATTATTGAGGCCATATATGAGATCTGGGACAGCGATGAAAGAAATGTTTTAGTTACGCATGGCTTTGTTACTGGAAGCGAAGCGCTAGAATTAAGTGAGTCGGAAAAGCCGCTGTCATTTACGGCGTCAATTGGCGGCGTGGATAATGTGGATGTAAATTTATTTGCTGAGTTTTCTTATACTGCGTTAGGGCATTTACATGGACCGCAAAAGGTGGGCAGTTCTCGGGTGCGGTATGCCGGGTCGCTGTTAAAGTATTCGTTTTCTGAGGTAACCCAGAAAAAATCGTTTACTGTGGTTACTCTTGAGGCAGATGGTACGGTTAACCTTGATTTGAAGGAAATATCGCCGCGGCGGGATATGCGCCGGATTAAAGGAACCCTAAAGGAACTCTTAAATCCGTCAGTATATAAGGAATCGAATGTCGAGGATTATCTCCATGTTACATTAAGCGATGAGGGCGGGCTTATTGAGCCGATGAGCAGGCTGCGAACTGTTTATCCTAATGTGTTGGCGCTGGATTTTGAAATTAAAGAGCGGATTGCAGGCGAGGCTAAGACTGCCGCTGGTACTGGTTACAAGAGCAAATCAAAGCTGGAATTATTTCGTGATTTTTATTGTGATATTACCGGCAAGGAGTTTAATAGCGAAAAAGCAGCTATATTAGCTAAAGTCATTGGGACAGTGGAAGCTGAGGAAAGGGGGCTGTAATAATGCGGCCATTAAAGCTGATAATGACGGCATTTGGCCCTTATGCCAAAGAGCAATTAATCGATTTTACCGAGCTGGGCGGACGAAATCTTTTTTTGATTACCGGCCCTACCGGGGCTGGAAAGACAACTATTTTCGATGGCATTTGTTTTGCCATTTATGGCAAGGCTAGCGGGCAGGATCGTGACAGTCAGAGTATGCGTAGCCATTTTGCTGATGATGGTCTTATTACAGCCGTAGAGCTGGAGTTCGAACTGCGTGGTAAGCGCTATCGGGTGCGCCGGGAGCCTAAGCAATTAAAGAAGAAGAGTAGGGGCGAAGGATATACAGATTATGGTCCTGAGGCTGAGTTTAAGGTGCTTGATGATGAAGCTGCCGTTTCTTTAAGCGGTGTGCGGGACGTGGATGAAAAGGTTATAGAAATCCTCGGTATGAACTATGAACAGTTTCGACAGATTATAATGGTGCCGCAGGGAGAATTCCGCGAACTGCTTACAACTGAGAGTAAGGAACGTGAGGGTATTCTGCAGAAGATTTTCGGTACTGAAGGTTTCCGGTTGATTCAGGATAAACTTGGGGAAAAGGCAAAAATGTTGGAGCAAGAAGTAAGAACTTTGAAGATCCAGCAGGAGCAGATTATTCATAGCATTGACAGTACAAGACATCTGGAGTTGGCCGAAGTTATAACTAAGACTTCAGATATTCGGATTGTAGCGGAGGAATTAGAAAAGTCGCTGGTTGTGGATGGGAAGGAAACAGAAGCTCTGCAGGAGGCAATAGATAAGAGCGAACTTTTAGCTGTTAGTAAGCAACAGGAGATTTTTCAGGCAAAGGAAACTAATCGAAAAATTGCGGCTCGCGATGATGCTGAGTTAACTAAGAATAAACTGGAAGGTCAAGCAGCTGAGATAGAAGGGAAAAAGGTAAGGCTGCGTGAGGCGCGACAGGCTGTGGGGATAAAAGGGATTGAGGATAATTGCCATAATTGGAGCGCCCAGGTTGAAAAGAAAACGGAATTTTTATCAATTGTGATAAATAGAGAGGCCGAAGCCAGTAAAGTTATGGAGACGGCGGCGCAAAAATATAATCAGGAAGCTGCGAAAGAAGTGGAGCGAAATGCTTTGCTGACCGAGCAGGCTAGGTTGCAGGGATTTAAAGACAAGATAACTGATTTTGAAACAAAAGCGGCGGAGGTGATAGTGGCAGAGAAAAAATTGGATGATGTAAGAGAAAAACTGACTAAGGCTAAAGGCGAACTTGAGCAAACCAAAGGCGATATCAAGAATAAGCAACAAGCGTTAGACCAGGCAAAGTTTGCTGCGACTGAATATGTGCGGCAAACAGCTCAAATGGAGAAAGTCAATGCTGTTTATGATAAGCTGGAAAAGCTAAAAGAAGCCAATAATAGATTGGAAAGTTTTCGGCAAAGCTTTGCGCGATTTCATCGCGAAGTGGAAGAGCGCAAGGGAGCTTGGGAAGCAAGGCAGCTAGAGTATGACCAAGCTCAGACGTTGTTTTATCAGGGGCAGGCCAGTGTGTTGGCAGAGAAGTTACGGGTTGGCGAGCCTTGTCCGGTATGCGGAGGGTGTGATCATCCCAAACCTGCCGGAAAAATTCATGGAGTCTTGTCAGATGCTGAATTGAAGACACTGGGTGAGCAATTGACCGCGGCTAAGGATAAATATGAAACTTGTAAAAGCAAATATGATGAAGTTAAGGCTGGAGGATACGCAGAGAAGCAGATTGTCGGTAGGCTTCAGGCGGAGCTAGCTGAACTAGTAAAGGACGATTTGGCGGCGCTCGAGAAAGAAAAACTTACTAAATATATTGCTGACAAAATGGAGGAAGTACGGCAGCAAATTAAGGGTTTAAATTGTGTGTTAGAGGGGCTGGCAAAGCAAAAAAGTCAGGAGTCAATATTGGTGAGTTCGCTGGAGAGTAAACAGCAATTAGCAGAGGGGCTGGAAAAAACAATTGAAGGCTTGCAGAATGAGCATATGGCCCTTTATGCCAAGGTGGAAAGTGACAGGGGACTACTAAAGGGCTTGGAGGCTGAATTGCCTGCTGAAATTCGCTCACAGCAGGTGCTGGAATCGGCAATAGATAAGATTAAAATTGAATATCAGCAAATGAAAAAAGCATTGGAACAAGCTGAAGCCTATTATCGCAGCAGTCAGGTTAATCAGGCAAAGATTATGGCAGAGAAAGAAAGTGCGATAAAGGTATTGAATGAAGCTAAACAAGAATTGACCGGGATAAACGCAAAATTCAGTCAAGCAATAGCGGACGCTGGCTTTTCAGGTGAAGCGGACTATGTTAAGGCCAAGCTGGCCGAGGCGGCAATGGTGGCTTTGGAGAAGGAGATAAGTGATTATCTTGAAATACTTCGCTCAGCCCGTGATAACTATATAAAGCTAGAACGGGAAGTAACAGGCTTATCGTTAGTCAAACTTGAACCGTTGGAACTCGAATTAGGCAGTATTCAGGAGGGCAAGAATAAATTCATTCAGCAATGTTCTGAGATTATTGCGCGGCAAAAGCATAATAAGACGATGCTGGATGGTATTTGCGAGCTTGGGGTTAAGTTGGATCAGGCAGAAGCGCAATATTTAGTGCTGGGCGAGTTGGCAAATGTGGCTAAAGGAAATAATAACCAAAAAGTCAGCTTTGAAAGGTATGTTTTAGCCGCTTTTTTCAATGACATTATTGAGGCTGCAAATTTGCGTTTAAGCAAGATGTCTGCCGGTCGTTACCAGATGAGACGGATGACTGAGAAAGGCAAGGGGACGGCGCAGAGCGGATTGGAGCTAGAGGTGTTCGATTACTATACTGGTCGGGCGCGGCATGTTAAAACTCTGTCTGGTGGAGAAAGCTTTAAAGCGTCGCTTGCACTGGCTTTAGGGCTAGCCGATGTTGTGCAAGCTTATGCCGGAGGGATTAGTCTTGAAACAATGTTTGTGGATGAGGGGTTTGGCACACTTGATCCGGAGTCTCTGGATAGTGCTATTGCCTGTTTGGTTGAGTTGCAGCATTCCGGCAGGCTGGTTGGCATAATATCGCATGTGCCGGAATTGAAGGATAGTGTAGATGCCAGATTGGAAATAGAGGCTGGTAAAGCCGGGAGTCGAGCAACGTTTTGGATTGCTTAGGGTTCTAGCTGAAGTTAGTTGATGATTTAACCTGGAGGAGTAGCAAAGATGTCGAAGTTATATTTGCCTGGGAAAATTGGAAAGCTTGAGATTAGAAATCGTTTGGTTATGACGCCGATGCATTTAGCATATTGCCAGGAAGGAAGAGTGAGTGATAGAATAATCGAGTTTTACCGACTAAGGGCTCGCGGGGGCGTCGGGCTAATTGTTACCGGAGCTGTAGGGATTGATCCTGTGCGGGTTAACCAACATGAAATGCTTCAGATCTATGACGATGTTTTCATTCCAGGTCTTTGCCGCTTGACTGAAGCGGTGCATGCTGAAGGGGCTAAAATATTTCCTCAGTTATTTCATCCTGGACGTTATGCGCGGACTAAGGAGTATGGAGGATTAGAGGCGATAGCACCTTCAGCAGTACCGTCGCGGTTTACTGGTGAGACACCGCGTGAGATGAATACTGCCGAAATTGCCGAGATTGTTGCTTTTTTTGCGGCGGCGGCTGATAGGGCCAAAAGGGCTGGATTTGATGGTGTTGAAATTGTCGGCAGTGCAGGGTATTTGATTGCCCAATTTTTGTCGGCGTTAACTAATAAGCGTCAAGACCGCTATGGTGGAGACTTGGCTGGCCGGATGACTTTTGCTTTGGAAGTTGTGGCTGCTGTACGACAGGCTGTAGGGCCGGATTTTCCTATAATGGTGCGGGTGGCTGGACACGATTTTATGAGTGGCGGAAATACCAATTGTGAGGCCAAACAATTCGCCGTCGCTCTGGAGTCGGCAGGGGTTGACGCCATAAATGTCACCGGTGGCTGGCATGAGACGCATGTGCCGCAATTGACGATGGAAGTACCAGCCGGGGCATTTAGTTATTTAGGCAGAGCTATCAAGGAAAGTGTAGCCATACCGGTGGTGGTTTGCAACCGAATGAATGCTCAATTAGCTGAGCAAATTGTGGACGAGGGCAATGCTGATTTTGTTGGTATCGCCAGGGGGTTTGTTGCTGACCCTGATTTGGCAAAGAAAGCCGAGTGTGGGGCGTATGGCACTATTCGTCCCTGTGTTGCGTGTAATCAGGGCTGTATGGACAATATATTTTTTGGCAAGAAGCTTAATTGTTTAGTAAATCGTGAGGCTGGGCGGGAAGCGGAGCTTTTTAATGATGCGGTAGCGCCGGAGATAAATGAACTTTCAGGCCCGGAAAGGATATTAGTAATCGGGGCTGGTGTAGCTGGAATGGAGTATGCAAGAGTGGCCGCCGGTCGTGGACATAGGGTAACGATTTGGGAAGCAAGCTCAGAGCCTGGCGGCCAGGTGCGGATTGCTGCGGTGCCGCCGGGACGACAGGAATTTATGAAGTTCGTCGATTATCTTTTGCAGACTTGTCATGATTTAAAGGTTGAGATTAATTATGGCAAACAGGCAACCAAGGATAATGTTTTAACGGCAATGGAAAATGGTAAGTTTGACCGTCTTATTATTGCTACCGGGGCGATAGCGCTTGCGCCGCCTTTTGAGGTGGAGGATAGCGCTAAGGTTGTGCCGGCGTGGGAAGTACTAAAGGGCAATCTATCAGTGGGTGACAGGGTTGTGGTTATTGGGGGCGGGGCAGTCGGTGTTGAAACTGCTTTAGCGCTTGCTAAAATAGGAACTATTGATGCTGAAACACTTAAGTTTCTTGTACTGAGTCAAGCTGAGAAGCCTGAGGAGTTATATCGGTTACTGACCCAAGGCAGCAAAGAGGTTACGCTTCTGGAAATGGACAAAGGTTTTGGCAGAGATATGGGGCCGAGTACGCGATGGTCAATGCTGGCCAAGCTAAAGCAGTTCAAGGTGAATACTTTTGATCAAGCAAAAGTGGCCCGGGTTAAGAAGGATGGAGTAGTTGCTAATAGGCCTGAGGGGCAAGTTTTTATTCCGGCGGATACGATTGTGGTGGCATTAGGATCTCGTTCAAATGATGAATTGTATAGTAAATTAAAGGGGAAAATTGATAAAATCGCAGTTATTGGTGACGCTCAGCAGCCGCGAAAGATTCAGGATGCTGTGCGAGATGCTTATGATGAAGCCTCACGCCTTGAATGTTTAAATTAAGGTATTAAGTTTAAAGAGAACAGACTGTATACAAAAGGCACTTTATGCAAAACGTAAAGTGCCTTTTGTATACAGTCTGTTTCAGATTTAACATTCTTTGTCAATATGGAATACGCTATTAAATAGTTGTGGTGATTTTTTGATTAGAAAATGTTCCATTTATTAGGTAAGATTTTACTTTGATTTACTCTGGATTATAGTGGAAAGTATATTGACATAAGAAAAAGTGCGTTATATGCTAGAATAGCGATACTAATGATTATTGCTATATGTAGCTTGCAATTTTAATAAGGTGATCTGATTTCTATTATGAGAGACGAGGTTTATGATGGACTATTATACTGAGGATGAGTATTTTGATAAAAAGCCAGGTCGCCGTGTGAAAAAAGGTAGGGTATTTTTTTGGCTGGCGGTTATTGTTTTTATTACGGGAATTGCCTATGGCTTATTCGGGGAGGACTCTTCAAGCAAATTAGCAGGCATATTTACCAATTCGACGAAAGATAGAATTAATATTTTAGTGCTTGGTGTTGACGAGCGCAAGGACGATGCTGGTCGCTCAGATACAACATTTCTTGTAACAATTGATACAGCTAGTAAAAAGGTTACGATGCTTTCGATACCCCGTGATTCGCGGCTTAAGATTGCTGGTCATGGCTGGGATAAATTCAATCATGCATACGCCTTCGGCGGGACAAAGTTATCTAAATCTACGCTGGAAAATCTTTTGGGTATACCTATTGATTATACTGTATCAATTAATTTAAACGGATTCGTGCGGCTGGTTGATGCTATTGGCGGTGTGACAATTGATGTGGAGAAACGAATGCGTTATGTTGATCCTTATGACGATAACGGGGGATTGCACATTGATCTAAAACCAGGCGTGCAAAGAATGGATGGTAAAACGGCTGTAGAATATGTTCGTTATCGTGATGAAGAAGGTGATATTGGTCGTGTTGCCCGACAACAAAAATTTCTGAAAGCGTTGACACAGGAGTTTACAAAACCGAAAATTCTTACGAAACTACCAGAGTTGGTTAGGGTTTTTGCGGAAATGGTAAAAACAGATATGCCAACCAGAGAAATGGTGAAACTAATTCCAATTGTTAAGGAAGCGGCGAGCGCTGGATTGAATACTGAAATGCTGAACGGGACGCCTGTCTATATAAAAGGAGTTAGTTATTGGGTGCCTGATATCAAGGATGTTAGGGCTAAAGTTGCCCAAATGCAGGGCTTTAAAATTGACTATAAATACAATCAAGAGACGGAGCGATTGGTGGCTGAGTATAGAAATTCGGTGCCAAGTGAAGCTAAAGTAGCAGATACCCCCACGGAAGATAAGCGCTCGGCAGAGACAAAGCCAAAAGAAGATGATAAATCGGCAACTAAAAACACAGCGACAGCTAGTGATAGTAAGGCTGAAAACGCCCATAGTAATGGACAAAGTAAAACAGGAACAAAGTCCCCAAATACGAAGTCTATTTCAATAATCTCAAGCGAAGCGAAAGTTAATAAGAATAATGCTTCTGGAAATAATTGGAACTGATTAAACAGGCATAAGCTGCTATGGGGTCTGCCTACAGCTTATGCTACAGATAAAGCCACTAAGGTTCTTTTTATTCGGCTAATTATATTGTCTTTGGTTTCTTGGGCAAGCTGATCCCATTCTTCGATGCTGAACAAGAGTTCAGGGTGAGAGTTCACTAGTGTGTTGATGATTTTCTGTAAACTTGTGCGTGAATGCGAAGCTGATTGGCTTATTTCATCAATTAATAATAACATGATTTTTTTATTTAATACGGTTTCCATAGGTTCACATCCTTTTATCTCGTTAACAGCCTGTAAGGCTCCGTCCTCTTCGGGCGGAATAACAGGCTATAACACTCGAACTAAGTTCGTTCTAAGCGTTCGGTGGGAGCAATAATCTCCGAACGCAAGACTCACTTATATCTCTATTTTAGCACTTTGTGAATAGAATTGTTATATGAAATTAATTATCTATCAATAATGAAATAATATGTTTATTCTGCATGCTGTTCAAAGAAAAATAAAAGGAAATAGGCTTTTGAAGCGAGAATTAATAATAGAAAGAGGAGGGGTGCTATGGAAAAGCGTATTTTAGGCCGTACAGGGCTTAATATTACGGCGATTAGCTTTGGTGGTCTGCCGATGCAGCGCTGCACAATTGACGAAGCTGCTCCCGTTCTTTCTTATGCACTTGATGCCGGAATAAATTTTATTGATACCGCCCGGGCCTATACTGATAGTGAGGAGAAAATTGGTCGCCATATAGGAGCGCGGCGGAGCGAATATTATTTGGCAACTAAAAGCATGGCCCGTGACAAGGCGGGGATGGCTAAAGATATCGAGCTTAGTCTGGCTACTATGCGGACAGACTATATTGATTTGTATCAAATTCACAATCTTAAAAGTCGTCAAGACTATGAGCAGGTTCTAGCTCCCGGGGGCGCGATTGAAGCGCTAAAGGACGCTGTGAAGGCTGGTAAAATAGGTCATATCGGCGTTACCGGTCATAGTATTGAAATACTGGTGGAGGCTATAAAAACTGATTTATTCAGTACTGTTCAGGTACCGTTTAATTTTGTTGAAACTAAGGCATTAGAAGAGCTTTTTCCTATAGCGAAGAAGATGAATATTGGGACTATTGTTATGAAGCCGTTAGGCGGAGGACAGTTTAAAAGCCCAGATTTGGCTTTGCGGTTTATTTTGGAGCATGATATTTCGACTACTATTCCGGGTATGGATGAAGTGCGGCATGTGGAGGAAAATCTGGCGGCGCTTAATAATTTCCGGGTGCTTACTGCTGCAGAGCGGTTGGAGCTTGAACAGGAAGCTGCCGATATTGGTACTCGGTTTTGCAGGCGATGTGGTTACTGTATGCCCTGTACGGCTGGTATAGATATTCCGACTATGTTTATTTGTCACCTGCAGTTTATGCGTTATAATATGAAAAAGGCCGGTTTAGCGCGTTATCGGGCTATGAAGGCGAAGGCTACAGATTGTATTGATTGCGGCCTGTGCGAAGAACGGTGCCCTTATGATATTGCAATCCGTGAGCGTCTGAAACAGGTTGCAGCAGATTTTGGCTAGTCTTGGCAACGGTTGGTGAAGCTGATAGAGGGGTGGTATTTGATTGTGGTAATATTTCACACAATGGATTTGGTAGTGGATTTATGTACGAGAAGCAATCGACATGTAACGCTTGAAAAGCATTATGCCCAAGAAGCTGGTAATCCTGATACGAAAAAGCTACAAAGTATTAAGTGCCGCTATGCGGCGCGCTGTTCGAATTCAGATTGCAAACTTGGGATAGGTTCTTTGCGGTTTTTAGCGTAAGGAAATGAACAAAAAACTTGGCAGACTTTTAAAAGTCTGCCAAGTTTTTTTGTCTGCAAAAGTAAAGTTTGGTAACGCTATATTCTGATAATGAATATACTACAATGTGATGTTATGTAAATCTTAGCGTGTGAGCGATTGGAGGAGCCGTGAAGGTGGACGACTTAAATTCGTATCTGCGAAGTCTGGTTGTTGGACTAAAGGAAAAGGTGCCGCTTATAAATGGTGAATATGTTACAGCGATAAATTTTGATAATGCGGCGACCACTCCGCCGCTTAAATCAGTACTAGAGGAGGTGGTAAATTTTATTCCCTGGTATTCCTCAGTTCATCGAGGCACAGGCTATAAATCTATTTTGTCATCTGATTTATATGAAGAGGGACGCACAGTTATAAAGGAGTTTGTCAATGCTGATAAAACAGGCGACACTGTAATTTATACAAAGAACGCTACTGAGTCGATTAATTTGTTGGCATATATGCTGGCTCAGGATAATGATGGTAATGAAGTTGTTTTGACGACATTAATGGAACATTTAGCAAATGATTTGCCATGGCGGGATAAGTTTCAGGTCGATTATATTGGGATTGATTCTTGCGGGGGATTATTGTTAGAAGATCTAGAGATGAAGTTGAGAAAATATCGCGGGAGAGTAAAATTGGTAACTGTTACAGGAGCTTCAAATGTAACCGGATACAAGAATCCAATAGATAAAATTGCTGGTTTGACGCATAAGTATGGGGCAAAACTTTTGGTCGATGGGGCGCAACTTGTGCCTCACTGTCCTATTGATATGAAGGGGTATGATTCTCCGGAGCATATCGATTACCTTGTATTTTCCGCGCATAAGATGTATGCTCCGTTTGGTTTAGGTGTTCTTATTGGTCCTAAGGAGATTTTTGAAAGATATCAGCCGGTTTATCGGGGCGGTGGAGCTGTTAAGCTGGTGTCACAAAGATTTATCAAGTGGGATAGTGCTCCATATAAGTATGAGACCGGAACACCGAATGTTATTGGAGTTGTGGCGTTGGTTGCGGCGATACGGGCGTTAACGGCTATTGGCATGGAGTCGGTTTATAACTGTGAGAAAGAATTAATAGAATATGCTGCCGAAGGTTTGGCTAGTATTCCTGGTATGAGGCTATATGGTGCTGAAAGTGATGAGCGAATAGGCATTGTATCTTTTTCTATTGAGGGGGTTTACCATCGGCTGTTGGCTAAGGCACTTGCTGGTGAAGCTGGAATTGCTGTCAGAAGTGGTCTGTTTTGCGCTCACCCTTATGTTGAGAGGCTTATGGGGATAACTGATGAAGAACTTGAGTTTTATAAGGAGAATCCTGGCGTACCATTGCCTGGTTTGATCCGGGTTAGTCTGGGGTTATACAATAGTTTTCAGGAGATAGATGATTTAATTGATTCGCTGGGGTGGATTGTAAGGAATAAAGCTACTTGTTTAGAAGAATATCAGCGGATTATAGATGCAGTGCCAGGTACTTCTTGGCGCTATAAGGTGCGGCGGGAGACACCGTAAAGGTTGTTTAATTATGTTGACGTTAATCTCCAGCTGCCGCAAGTATCGAGTTCAAGTTTTGTTGTGTGATATTGTATTAGTGTATGGCGGTGTCCAATGCTGACGAGCGAAGCCTTGGATAATTTGGTGATTAATGTAGAGTATAGCTCTTTCTCGGTTTTCTCGTCTAACGCCGAGGTTGATTCATCTAGAAACAGCCAATCCGGCTGCTGTAATAATACTTGGGCAAAAGCTATTCTTTGCTGCTCGCCGAGGGAAAGGGTTTGGCTCCAGTTGTTCCAGGTGTGCAGCTTTTTAACTAAATAAGGAAGTTTGCAGGTGATTAGCATGGCTTCAAGGGTAGAATCTTTAATATTTCGCAGTGAATTTGGATATAATAGCACTTCGTGCAAGGTATTTAGCGGAAGGTAGGTTTTTTGTGGAACGAACATTATTTTGTGTCCTTTAGGCAGGGCGAGTTCACCGCTGACGAAAGGCCAAATGCCGGCAAGAGCTCGTAAAAGGGTGCTTTTCCCGCACCCGGAAGGTCCAACGATAATAATTTTTTCGGCAGGTTTTAAGCAAAGACTGAAATCTTTAATTAGCGGGCGACCATTTGGCAGGTAAATATTTAAACGGTTTGCTGTGAGCATTGCTTGAGGAGGGTAAGAAATATTTAAGCAATAGTTCTTAGGAAAATCAACACGTACTAAGTCCATGCTGAGAAGAAAATTGTTGAGTCGACATACTACTGCCTGCCACTCGGCGATTCGCGTGAAGCTGTCAACTACGAAGGAGAACCCCTTTTGAACGCGCCTGTAGGCGTCGGTTATTTGAAACATTTGACCTAAATGGATTTGACCGCTGAAGTATTGGGGCGATGCTACAATAATTGCGAGAATAAGCGCAATATGCACATAGCCAGTTGTTAACCACGTCAGTTTTTTGCGCATTGCTGCTATCAAAAGATAATTATTCCGAATTCGATCAAATCTTTGCTGGAAGTTTAGTTTTTCGCGGTTTTCTCCTGAGTATAGTGCAATACTCTCGGCGTTTTCGCGCAGGCGCATTAGGCTAAATCGAAAATCGGCTTCGTAACGTTGTTGGTCAAAATCGAGAGTGATTAGTGGGCGGCCTAGTTTTAGTGTGCAAAAGGTACCGATTGCTGCGTACAAAATAGCTGCCCAAACTAAGGAGCCGTATATTGGAATTTGATAGTTCCAAATGGTTATAAAGTATACTCCAGATAGTTTCCATAATATAAAGATAAAGGATAGAATTGTGACAGCGTCTTGCACCAAATCCAAGGACAGTTTTAGCGATAGGGCGACAAATAATTCAATATCTTCACTTACGCGCTGGTCAGGGTTGTCAGTTACTTCCCCGGAGATTAGTTGGAGGCGATAATAGGTTTTGGTGTGCAGCCAATTGTTAAGGTAATGTTCAGTTATCCAGCTACGCCAACGGATATGTAGTAGCATTCGGAGATATATTTGGTAGCCGCGCATTACAATAAGATAGAGAATTAACATAAAAAATTCGCGTATTGCATTTGCGAATCCCGTTTGATCATAGTTCTGGATAACTTGATAGAAGGTGCTTTGCCAAATATTTATCTGAACTAATATATATACAATGCCTAAATTTAAGCTGATTACTCCGATTAAAAGACACCAAGCCAACCATTTGTCTTTTGACCACCAGTAAGCTTTGGCAATGGATAGGACACTTACGATTGTTTTTTTTTTGACAATTTTCATCTGCCTCTTACCACCCCCTATTCTATATTCAGTATCCGAGAGCGGCATACTTATAAAATATTAAACTAGTTAAACTGAGTTAGCGTAGCAGAAGGCGCGGAGGGATGGTTGAATGGCAAAAGGATGACAGATGCAATATTGTGTCGTTTTGGTATGTAATGTTTGAAATTACGCAGGAACGGTTAATACTGATATTAGGGATAAAAGTCTGAGAATGATAGAGGCTTGGTTTTTTTGCCACAAAATATTCTTTGAGTTGTTGTTATGGTGGCAGCAAAGCCGGAATAGATTTACTAGGGAGTATGTTTTGATGATAAAAGATAATAGTATTTGCGGGTATTTTATAACAGCGGAGGCGTTACTTTGGTGATGAAAGAGTTACCTGCCATTAGCGGCTATGATCAACATTTGTTTCATGAGGGGCGGCATTTTAGAAGCTATCAGATTTTAGGGGCTCATCCGGGAATAAGCGAGGGAGTGAAAGGGGTACGATTTTCCGTTTGGGCTCCTAAAGCACAAGAAGTTAGAGTTGTTGGCGAGTTCAATAATTGGCAAGGTGATGACCATGGTATGGTCAAGGTAAATGACTCGGGGCTTTGGGAGTTGTTTGTACCTGACATCGGTCAAGGAGAAATGTATAAGTATGAGGTTGTGGCGTCTAATGGGGCGCGAAAGCTTAAGGCCGATCCTTACGCATTTTGGGCGGAAGTGAGGCCGGGGTCGGCTTCAAGGGTTTTCGAACTTTATGGCTACGAGTGGCAGGATGATCTCTGGCAACAAGGGGGGCGAGGCAGCGGTAAGCTAGATCAGCCAATGCTTATTTATGAAGTCCATTTAGGATCATGGCGGTTTAAAGATGGCAAGTCTCTAAGTTATCGGGAACTTGCGGAAGAGTTGGTTGATTATTTAGCGGATATGAATTATACCCATGTCGAGCTTATGCCGGTAGCTGAACACCCGTTCGATGGGTCGTGGGGATATCAGGCTATTGGCTTTTATGCGCCTACTAGCAGGTATGGCAATCCCGATGATTTTAAATATTTTGTGGATAAATGCCATGAACGAGGAATTGGAGTGATTCTTGATTGGGTACCAGGACATTTTTGCAAGGATGATCATGGTTTAAGCTGGTTCGATGGCGGCCCGCTGTATGAGAGCGGTTTCCCGGAGTTGGCGGAGAATTATGGTTGGGGAACACTGAATTTCGATTTTTGTCGTTCTGAGGTGTGGAGTTTTCTCATTAGTAATGCGTTGTACTGGATGGATATTTTTCATATTGATGCAATAAGGGTGGACGCGGTGGCGAACATGTTGTACCGGGATTACGGCAAAGAACCAGGGCAGTGGATGGCCAACAAGTATGGGGGAAAGGAAGACTTGGAAGCGGTAGAGTTTGTCAAGAAACTCAATGAGGTAGTGCATCAGTATTATCCTTTGGCCTTAGTCTTTGCTGAGGAGTCGACTACCTGGCCGCTTTTAACTATGCCGGTATATCTTGGCGGGCTTGGTTTTGACTATAAGTGGAATATGGGGTGGATGAATGATACCCTGAGGTATATGTCGCTTGAGCCTATTCACCGTAAATGGGAGCATCATCTATTAACGTTTTCGCTTTTATATGCTTTTTCTGAGAACTTCCTTTTGCCGCTTTCGCATGATGAAGTGGTCCATGGTAAACGGTCGCTGCTTGATAAAATGCCTGGAGACTATTGGCAAAAGTTTGCTAATTTGCGGGCCTTTTATGGATATTTTATGGCTCATCCAGGCAAGAAACTGCTGTTTATGGGAGGAGAATTCGGACAGTTTATAGAGTGGAATGAGGCTGATAGCTTGGATTGGCACCTTTTAGAGTATGAGATGCACAATAAACTCCATTATTATGTAAAAGCGCTTAATAAGCAGTATCGCAGCGATATCGCGTTGTGGTTTGCGGACAATAATTGGCAGGGGTTCGAATGGATTGATTGTCATGATTATGAACAGAGTATTGTTTCTTTTATACGCAAGACTCCGGACGGTGAGTTGACGGTAGTAATCTCAAATTTCACCCCGGTGGTACGCCATAACTATCGTCTTGGCGTACCAGTGGCCGGACAATATTGTGAGGTGTTTAACAGCGATTTATCTGAGTACGGCGGGTCGGGGGTGGAAAACCCTATTTTAATGGCTGAAAAGATAGCCTGGCATAGCCAGCCTTGTTCGCTTGTGCTTACAGTGCCGCCGTTGGCAACTATTTATTTAAAGTATGAACAAGATTTCGCTGAGGTAGGTGAATTATGTGCGCCGCAAAGAATGCCTGGCGATGATTCTGGCAGGAGGGCAAGGCAGTAGGTTGGGGGTGCTGACGAAGAGTCTGGCAAAACCAGCAGTTCCTTTTGGCGGAAAGTATCGGTTGATTGATTTTACTTTGAGTAATTGCTATAATTCTGGGTTTGACACGGTGGGAGTTTTGACACAGTATCAGCCGCTTGAATTACACAGTTACATAGGAATTGGAAGTTCATGGGATTTGGATCGCAATGATGGTGGTGTGTATATACTGCCACCATTTGTTCAACAGAATGGTGGGGAGTGGTATAAGGGAACTGCTAATGCTATTTGGCAGAATGCAGGTTTTATTGACCAATTTCGCCCTACGTATCTCTTAGTTTTGTCAGGTGATCATATTTATAAGATGGATTATTCTTATATGGTGGATTTCCATAAACAGACTGAGGCTGATGCGACTATTGCAGTACTTGAGGTAGCCTGGCCGGAGGCTAGCCGTTTTGGGATTATGAATACTGATAAGGACAACCGTATTGTTGAGTTCGAAGAAAAACCTAGTCAACCCAAGAATAATTTGGCGTCTATGGGAGTATATGTTTTTAACTGGGAAGTATTGCGCTGGTATTTGGCTGAGGACGAACGAAACAAGGCTTCGGCTCACGATTTTGGAAAGAATGTAATTCCGTTAATGCTCCAGAGTGGTAGGAAAATGATGGCGTACGCTTTTGACGGTTACTGGAAGGATGTCGGGACGCTTGAGAGTCTTTGGGAGGCCAATATGGATCTTTTAAGTGATAAACCTAAGCTGGATCTATATACTCCAGACTGGCCGATCTATTCAGTAAATCTTCAAGCGGCACCCCAGCTTATATCGCCTACTGCCAAGCTTAGTCGTTCGATGGTCAGTCTGGGCTGTTTTGTTTTGGGCGAGGTAGAAAATTCGGTGCTGTTTTCAGGAATATATGTTGGCGAAGGGGCTTTTATCAAGGATTCAGTTATTTTGCCTGGGGCCAAGATTTGTGCAGGGGCGCATGTTGAACGGGCTGTTGTGGGACAGCAGGCGGTTATTGAGGCCGGCTCTCGGATTGGTGACGGTAATAAACGGGAGATTACTGTTGTAGCTGAGAGGATTACTGTTCCTGAAAATTCGGTTATTCCTGGTGGGACGGTAGTTGAATGAGTGGCTACTTTCCTTAGGAATATACAAGGAGGGCATACAATGAACAACGTTTTGGGAATTATTAACCTCCACGAAGATGAAAAGTTGCTTAAAGAGATTACTCGTCATCGACCTCTTGCTGCCGTTCCGTTTGGCGGAAGGTTTCGGTTGATTGATTTCGTATTGTCGAATATGGTTAATTCGGGGATTCATCATGTTGGTATCGTGGCAAAAAGTAAGTATCGGGCGCTGATGGATCATCTGAGATCAGGGAAAGAGTGGGATTTGGCCCGTAAGCGCAATGGACTGTTTATGATGCCTCCTCCTGACCATATTCATTATTCTAATAGTATTTATAAAGGCGATCTGGAGCATTTTCATAACCATTTGGATTCAATTAAAAAGAGTCAGCAGCACTATGTTTTGATTGCAGGTAGCCATACAATTTGCAATCTTAATTATAGTGATGTTTTCAAATTTCATGTAGATAATCAGGCTGATATAACTATTGTCTATAAACAGGAAGAGTCTTGTCCGGAAAAATATTTCGCGATGGCGACGGTTTTAAAGGTTGATGGGGAGAACAGAGTAACGGATATGGAAGTGAAGTCGGATAAGGCCGCGGGCGGTAATATTTGTATGGAAACCTTCGTTATTGCTAAGGAGTTGTTGTTGCAGATAATTGAAGACTGTGTTGCTCGAGGGGAATTTGACTTTATTAAAGAAGGCATCATTAAGAATTTGCACCGGTATAAGATATATGGCTATCGCTATGACGGTTATATGGCTAAGATCAATTCAATTCAAGCCTATTATCAAGCTAATATGAGTTTATTATTGCCTGAGGTCTGGACTGAGTTATTTAGCAAATTAGGGCCAATTTATACTAAGGTCAAGGATACTCCGCCAGCTAATTATCGGGAATATGCTAGAGTACAGAATTCTATGATTGCAAATGGTTGTATTATTGATGGTACAGTGGAAAATAGCATATTATTCAGAGGTGTTAAGGTTCAAAAAGGAGCCTACATAAAAAACAGTATTATTATGCAAAAAAGCGAAGTTGGGTCTGGTGCTATGCTGGAAAATATCATCTGTGATAAAGATGTCAAAATAACTGATGGGAAACGCTTGGTTGGCGACCCTAACTATGTGATGGTGATTGAAAAAGGGATGGTGGTTTAGTTGACGGCTGTCTTATTCGCGGCAGCTGAAGCTGCACCATTTATCAAAACCGGCGGATTGGGGGACGTGGTTGGGTCGTTACCAAAAGAGTTAAATAAGCAGGGTATGGAAGTACGGACGATTTTGCCGTTGTATAGTGATATAGCCGAGGAGTGGCGGCGGCAAATGCGATTTTTAGGTCAGAATATGGTGAAGTTAGGCTGGCGTGAGCAGTACGCAGGGCTGTTTATGCTGGAAATGGATGGACAAAAGTACTACTTTATTGACAACGAGTATTACTTTAAACGTCAGGGAATATACGGGTTCAGTGATGACGATGAGCGGTTTGCGTTTTTTTGCCGGGCGGTACTTGAGGCATTTGAGTACTTAGAGTTTTTCCCTGATATTATTCATTGTCATGATTGGCATACTGGAGTATTGCCAGTGCTTCTAGCGGCGCATTATCGGCATAAGGCAGGGTATGAACGCCTTAGGACGGTGTTGACAATACATAATATTTGCTATCAGGGAATTTTCCCTAAAGCAGTGCTTAGCGATATTTTGGAATTGGATGAGACTGAATATTTTTCGAGTGATAAACTTGGATTTTATGGAGCGGTGAATTATTTACAGGCAGGGCTGGCTTTTGCTGATGTACTGACAACAGTCAGTCCTACTTATTTGGCGGAGATTGTTACGCCAGAGGGCGGCTGTCGTTTGGACGGCGCTTTGAACTTAAGACGGGGGAATACCTATAGTATCTTGAACGGAATTGATTACGAGGTGTACAACCCTTCCGCAGATAAAGCAATATATGTAGAGTATAGCCAGAATTCCATAGAACGTAAGATGTCCAATAAAATGGAGTTGCAGCAGTATCTTGGGATGACGGTTGACCCTGACATTCCACTCGTGGGGGTTGTTTCCCGGCTGGTTGCTGACAAAGGGATGGACTTGATAATTGAAGGGCTGGACGAGCTCATAGGTCTGGGAGTAGCGGTAGTTATTCTTGGCACCGGCGAAAAACGATATGAAGATTTCTTGCTGGGGGCTGCTAAGCAATACGAGGGTAAGCTTTCGGTTAATATTTTTTTTGACAATGTTTTAGCTCACCGGATTTATGCCGGAGCCGACCTTTACCTGATGCCGTCATTAAGCGAACCGTGTGGACTTAGCCAGATGATTGCTCTAAGGTACGGCTGTGTACCTGTTGTGCGAGCAACTGGTGGTTTGGCGGATACTATTATGCCCTATGGTGAATATACTGGAGAAGGGAATGGTTTTAGTTTTACCGAGTATACAAAGGAAGCTATGGTAAAGGCTGTTAACCGTGCGCTGGCTTTGCGTTCGGATAGTAATGCATGGAGAAAACTGGTCATGACGGCCATGCAAGCCGATAACAGCTGGCGTCGCTCAGCAGCCGAATATTCTAGTGTTTACGACCGTTTATTATTAGCGGGGGTTGGATATGTTAATGGAGAAGGAGGATTTCAAACAGGCGTTTATAGAGCGGCTGAAGACTCTTCATGGTAAAAATCTTGAGGAGGCTTCAGTTCAGGAAAAGTATACTGCCGTGGGAAGTTTGCTAAGGGATGATATTGGCCGGATGTGGGCTGAAACTAACCAGCAGTATGATCGGCAAAAAGAAAAGCAGGTATACTATTTTTCAATCGAGTTTCTTTTAGGGCGATTGTTAGATGCAAATTTGCAGAATATTGGTTTCAAGGATACATGGATAGAGGGATTGAAGGAACTCGGAGTGGATTATGGCGAGTTAATAGGTGAGGAGCATGACGCTGGGCTTGGAAATGGAGGACTCGGGCGTCTGGCGGCCTGCTTTTTGGATTCGCTGGCAGCACTTAGAATGGCTGGTCATGGGTGCGGCATACGATATAAGTATGGTTTGTTCGAGCAGAAGATTATTGATAGCAGTCAGGTTGAACAACCAGATAATTGGCTGATTAACGGGAATATATGGGAGTTTCGCAAAGCCGACAAGGCTGTTAAAGTGCATTTTGGCGACTCGCTGGGAACAGTGTTAGCTGTTCCTTATGATATTCCAATAATCGGGTTTTGTAATGGGATGGTTAATACTTTACGGCTTTGGAGTGCGGAAGCTCTGGTAAGTGAGTTAGATTATAGTACTTTTAGCCAGGGAAAGTATTCAAAAGTAGGGGAGTATAAGTATTCGGTAGAGGCTATTTCTGAGATTTTGTATCCTGACGATTCTTGTTATGAGGGGCGGCTGCTTCGGCTTAAACAACAGTATTTTTTGGTTTCTGCAGGTATCCAGAGTATTGTTCGCTATGTCAAAAAGAAGCATGGAAGTGTTCGTGAGTTACCTAAAAAGGTGGCTATTCATATTAATGATACTCATCCAGCTTTGGCTATCCCGGAATTAATGCGCATTCTTTTAGATGATGAAGGCCTAAAATGGGAAGAGGCCTGGGAAATAACGGTGAGCACGATATCGTATACCAATCACACTATAATGCCGGAGGCGCTTGAAAAATGGCCTGTTGACATTGTTGGGGCGCTTTTACCACGGGTGTTTGGCATTATTCAGGAAATTAACGAGCGCTTTTGCCAGCAGTTGTGGCAGCATGTTCCGGGTGAATGGGAACGTATCGCAGCGATGGCTATTATCGCCGACGGGTATGTGATGATGGCGCATTTGGCGGTGGTAGGCAGCCACAGTGTCAATGGTGTGGCTAGGCTGCATACTGAAATACTGAAAAAGGATGTTCTGCGGCTTTTTTACCAACTTGCGCCAAGCAAGTTCAATAATAAGACTAACGGTATAACTCATCGCCGCTGGCTTTTGAAGGCCAATCCTGAGTTGGCGGCTCTTATAACCCAAACAATCGGTCCGAGTTGGATACATTATCCCACTGATTTGAATCGCCTGCTATTTTATATTGAAGACGCCGAGTTTCGGTGCAGGCTAGCAGCTGTAAAGTTGGAAAAAAAGCTGACACTGGCTAAATTTATTGAGGAAAAATATGCAATTAAAGTCGATACTAAGTCAATTTTTGATATTCAGGTGAAACGTATTCATGCTTATAAACGGCAGCTATTAAATGTTTTAGGCATTATGGATTTATATGACAGGTTAAAAGAAAATCCTGACCTTAATATAGTGCCGCGCACTTTTATTTTTGCCGGCAAAGCGGCTCCAGGGTATGTTTTAGCAAAGCAGGTGGTAAAACTTATCAGTATGTTGGCAACAGTCATTAATAATGATTCTTCAATTAATAATAAGTTGAAGGTAGTATTTATTGAAAACTATGGCGTATCGTTGGCGGAGTTGATTATTCCAGCAGCTGATGTAAGTGAACAGATTTCTACTGCCAGCAAAGAGGCTTCAGGTACTGGCAATATGAAGTTTATGATGAATGGCGCGGTGACTATTGGTACGCTAGATGGTGCTAATATAGAGATTCGGGAAGCGGTTACTGAGAACAATATTGTAACTTTTGGGTTAAGCGCAGGTGAGGTAATTAAAATTAGTAATGATGGAAAGTATGATTCGCGGGCATATTATAATAACAATTTAAGGATTCGAAAGATTGTGGATCAGTTGGTAGACGGTACTTTACCGTTTCCTCAGGGTGAGTTCCGACTACTTTATGAGCATCTTGTTCAGGGCGGCGGTGAATTCTTTGAGCTAGCTGACTTTGTGTCATACTTAGACGCTCAAGCTAAAATTGATAGTTTGTTCCGGGACGATGAGGTTTGGTGGAAAATGGTTGGCCATAATATCGCTCGTTCTGGGATCTTTTCTAGTGATCACACTGTAACAGAGTACGCATTTGATATCTGGCATATCCGGCCGCTACCAGCACGTTAGTAGCCGGGGAGCATTGAAGGATGGTGGCAATGTTGCTTACTGACTGGCTTTTTCACGACTCACATCAGCTTTTTTATCGCAATCCTTTTGGAGCTGTAGCCTGCCGTACCGAGGTTGAAATAAGGCTGGCAGTTGACGCAAGCCGTACAGTGGACGAAGTGCTACTGAGAGTTTGGCGTGAAGGCAGCGGTGAACGGATTATCAAAATGTCATTTGATGAACCGTTAGATGGTAAGAAAGTATACCATACTATCTTTGTGGCTCCGGAGCAGGCTGGCTTGGTATGGTATTATTTTATTGTTAAAAGCGGCAGTGCTGTCTACTATTACGGAAACAACTGGCAAGAGTGCGGGGGGGTTGGCGAGATTCTCCGAGTACCCCCGCCTTCGTATCAGTTAACTGTGCATCAATCAGGAAGTAAAACTCCTGATTGGTTTAAAAATACTGTGGTATACCAGCTGTTTGTTGATCGCTTTTACAATGGTAATGATGAGGGAAAAATTTTTAATCTTAAACCAGGAAGTTTAATCCACAGTTGTTGGGAAAATGATCCGATATATATCAGAGAACGGTCAACAGGCGGGATACTGGCTTATGACTTTTTTGGCGGAAATCTAGCTGGGGTAAGCGCTAAACTGCCATATTTGAAAGAACTGGGGATTGGTGTTATATATATGAACCCAGTTTTTGAGTCTCCTAGCAACCATAAATACGACACAGCCGATTATAAGAATATTGATCCAATGTTCGGGACAAATGATATTTTCCGTGAGTTGTGTGCCAAGGGAAAGGAAATGGGTATTTCCTTCTTTTTAGATGGGGTATTCAGCCATACTGGCAGTGACAGTGTTTATTTTAATAGAGAAGGTCATTATGCTGAACAGGGCGCGTATCAATCGCCAGATTCTCCTTACTACTCTTGGTATCGTTTTTCGCATTATCCTGATGAGTACGAATCCTGGTGGGGTATCGGTACATTGCCGAATGTAGATGAGATGAATTTATCTTATCGTGATTTCATACTACATTCTAAAAATAGTGTCATAAAGCATTGGCAGAGACTTGGTGCTAAGGGATGGCGGTTGGATGTGGCGGACGAACTGCCGGATCAGTTCCTGCGTGAACTCAGACAGATAGTAAAGGAAACTGACGAAGATGCAGTAATTATTGGCGAAGTATGGGAAGATGCGTCACGGAAAGTAAGCTATGGTGAAACGCGTGGTTATTTTCATGGGGACGAACTTGATTCTGTGACGAACTATCCGTTTCGTCGTGTTGTATTGGATTTTTTTCTGGGATATCGTGATTCAATTGCAGTTAAGGCAGCTCAGTTAAGTATGTGTGAGAACTATCCGAAGGAGAATTTCTATTCTAATTTAAATGTGCTTGGCAGTCATGATGTGCCGAGAATACTAACGCTACTTGGCGGTCATGAGCCGCGCCCGGATGGTCTGTATGGTCAGGAGATGAAACGGCAGCTGGATTCGGAGGAACGGATATTGGCCATTAACCGGCTCAAGGCGGCTTCGCTGTGGCAGATGACTTTTCCGGGAGTACCGTGTGTTTATTACGGCGATGAGGCCGGACTGGAGGGGTATACAGATCCGCTTAACCGGCGGCCATATCCTTGGGGGCGGGAAGAGAAGGAGCTTATTGATTGGTATAAAAAAATAATTGCGCTACGTAACAGTTATGCCGTTTTACGTACCGGACAGTGGCATCCGTTGGCACCCCATCCTGATGTTTACGGTTATGTTCGCACCTTTGAACAGGGAATAGATGCTTTCGGCAATGCGCAGGAAGAAAACGTAGCAGTGATACTCCTTAATCGAAGTTTGGCGGCAACACAGGTACGAATTGACCTTAGACCATGGTGTCGGGGGATGCTGTTTGATGTTCTTAATTATGAGGCGGAAGTTGCAGTAGGGGATGGACAGCCAACCTTTGTCCTTAGGCCGCTGGAAGGTAAGTTGCTTTTGGCGAAACTTAATGGGCCGCCCAAGAAATGTGGTGCTTTGCTGCATGTTACTTCATTGCCATCAGAAAATGGGATCGGCGGCTTGGGAGATGAGGCTTACCGATTTGCTGATTTTTTGGCTGAAGCTGGGCAGAATTACTGGCAAATTTTACCGACTAATCCAATTGGGGCAGGGAATTCTCCGTATCAAAGCGTATCTGCTTTTGCTTGTGAACCAGCGCTGATTGACGTTGATTTTTTAGTGACGGACGGTCTAGCTGATTTGAAAGACGTAGCTAGTGCAAAAGCTGAGTATTGTCTAGAAACAGTGGGAGATAAAACGAATTTTGCAGTTGCCAAAACCTATAAGGAAAGGGTGATGAGAACCGCGTTCAAGAACTTTGACGCGGGGAAGCGGGACGAACACTTTGACACTTTTCTAAGCAATAACAGTTATTGGCTGAATGACTATGCATTATTTATGGCGCTTGGCAAGCATTTCTCCACAATTGAATGGTGTAACTGGCCTGAGAAGGTGGCCAACCGTGAGGAAGCAGCGCTTGAAAGTTATCGTGAGCTATTGGCGGAGGAAGTCGATTATCATATTTTTACCCAGTATATTTTTTCCCGGCAATGGGGGAAGCTGAAAAGTTATACTAATAGTAAAGGTATCAAGATTATTGGAGATTTACCGATTTTTGTGGCCTATTCAAGTGCCGATGTATGGGCGCATCGGTCGTTATTTAAATTGGATGAAACAGGAACGCCGACTGTTGTTGCTGGCGTGCCGCCTGACTACTTCAGTAAGACGGGACAACTGTGGGGCAATCCACTCTACAATTGGGCGAGAATGGCTGATGACGACTTTCGATGGTGGCGAGAAAGGTTTAGTACTATTTTAAGATTGGTTGATGTGGTGCGACTAGACCATTTCCGGGGGTTTGAGGCTGCATGGGAAGTACCGGAAGGTGAGAAGACGGCTGAAACCGGGGAATGGGTAAAAGGGCCGGAGGAGTTGATTTTTGCTGTTCTTGAAAAGTACCTAGGTAAACTGCCGATTATTGCCGAGGATCTCGGGATAATAACATCTGAGGTTACGGCAATAAGAAAGAAGTTTGCTTTTCCGGGGATGAAAGTACTGCATTTTTTATTTGAATGTGATCATAATGGTGAGCCAAGGCCGTTGTGGTGTGAGCCTGATACGGTAGTGTATACCGGAACCCACGATAATAACACTACAGTGGGCTGGTATGAGAAACTTATTAAGGATGGCGGAGCAGATTGCGTTGACAAGTATTTGGGAGAGCATGATACAAGGAATATCGCTTGGCGTTTGGTGGAACTGGCTTATCGCTGCCGGTCAGACATTGCGATTATTCCGATACAGGATTTTTTAGGCCTGGACGCTTCGGCGAGGATGAATTTGCCGGGAACACCTGAAGGAAATTGGGATTGGCGCTTAAAGTCTGGGGTGCTAACCAGTTCTTTGGCTGCAGATATTTTGGCTCTGGCAAGAAAATATAAGCGAGGGAATATGGTTATCCAGAATTAGTGATGAGGTGTATTCATTATTTATTGGTAAAGGAATGCAACTATGATAGTAAGGGGTTGCTTTTTTTTTGTCCATATACTTTACATAATAACTTTACTTATGGTATTATAGTTGCTGGGCTGGCGAATTGCTGGTCTTAATTTGGTGTAATGGGGGTGGAATTATTGCAACGCTATAAGTTACCTGTTATATTTATTCTTTTGTTGACCTTTACTTTTATGGCGACGGCTCCAGTAGCAGCGGCTCCGGCATTGTCTGATCTCTTGGCTAAGACAGGTGCTGGCGGCGGTTCTTCTGGCAGCGGACTGGTAAACATTTTGCTTGGGCTGCTTTTGGGTAAACTGTTTGGCAATGTGACTGATGCTGGTTCTGTTAACCCTAATAAAGTATTGGGGGCAAGTACGAGTATAGGAAGCGAGGCTAGTGGTGCGGCGATTATCACCACTGCCCAGAAATATATGGGTGTTCCCTATGTTTGGGGCGGGGAAACAACCAGTGGGTTTGACTGTTCTGGGTTTACGCAGTATGTTATGAAATCGAACGGAGTTACCTTGCCTCGTACTGCAGCAGATCAATTTGCTATTGGCAGTCCAGTACAGAAAACTGATTTAAAAGCTGGTGATTTGGTGTTCTTTACCACATATAAACCTGGTGCTTCTCATGTCGGGTTTTACATGGGGGATGGAAACTTTATTCACGCAAGTTCAGTAGCTGCGAAAGTAACGGTATCCAATTTGTCGGAAGCCTATTATGTTGAGCACTATATAGGTGCTCGCCGCTATAGCAAGTAAGGTTTTTCAACTCGCAGCGATGCGGGTCTTTTTTTTACGATTGTAGGCAAATGGTATATAATGATGATGTTAATATAGGCGATTGGAAGATCAGAAAAAAGCCTGAGGACGGCTGAAGCCGCCCTCAGGTAGGGATGGAATTCTTGCAAGGTATATGGGGATTGTCTTTATCTGACGAAGGGTTGCCGTTGATGTACTCTTCTGCCGCGTCAAGCGCGGCATTTTCTTCATAATTAGCGGCTGATTCTTTGAATTCTATCGGTTCGGGATTATTGGGTCCGTAGCCGGATTGAACAGGTTTTTTTTTGTTAATTATTTTTCCCTCCTTGTTGTTAATACTTGTGGCGCAAGCATCTAATGCTATTGTCTTGGTTACTTAGATTTGGCATTCTTGTTAGCATCTTTTTGTTGGCTAGCGCTTGCGGCACTAGACTTGTTTTTTTTGTCGGTGTAGTCATCGCGACTGCTTTTGTCCATATTATCACCTCCTTTTACAGGTTTCCAGCTTTTGATTTCCAAAGCTCTAACTTAGTTTGAACAATAATTTGACAATTATCCACAGAGAATAGTCAGTTTATCAAAGGAAATTGATGGTTATTGTGGAATTTTAGTACAAGAATTTGATTGTGGGGGCAAAGCTATGCTGGAGATGCTCTTGTTGGTGTCAGTACTTTTAAATATTTTATCAGTTATACTATTAGTCGCTTTTTTGTTACATGGTCGAGGTAAAAGCGATTTCCAGGCTGCATGGGAAAAGGGGCAAGAAAGGCTGGAACGGTCGGTTAAGAATGAGATTGCCGAGAACCGCCGAGAGTATTCGAGTTTGCTTCGGGAATACAACGATTCGGTACTGGCGAGAATGACCGATATTGCCGGCCTTCAGGCTAAACAAGCGGATTCTTTTTCGCACCAGTTTTTTGCGATAACCCAGTCTAATGAGTTGAAATTGGAGAAGATGCGCCAAACGGTGGAAGAACGGCTTAAATTGTTGCAGGCTGATAATAACCAGCAGCTGGAGGAGATGCGCCGGACGGTAGATGAGAAGCTGCATGCAACGTTAGAGAAACGTCTAGGGGAATCTTTCCAGTTGGTAAGTGAGCGACTGGAGCTTGTGCACAAGGGGCTGGGGGAAATGCAAACGCTGGCCTCGGGGGTGGGTGATCTAAAAAGGGTGTTGACCAATGTTAAAACCAGGGGAATCTGGGGAGAAATTCATTTGGCCAGTCTATTGGAACAGATTTTGACTGTTGAGCAATACGCGCAAAATGTGGCGACCAAAAAGGGCAGTAATGATCGAGTGGAATTTGCTGTCAAGTTGCCGGGGCGGGACAATGATGTAGAGGTACTCTGGTTGCCGATTGATGCTAAATTTCCGCAGGAGGATTATCAGCGGCTTTTGGACGCTCAGGATCAGGCTAACCAGGTTCTGGCGGAGGAAGCTGCGAAGTGTTTGGAAGCTAGAGTGAAAAGTGAGGCCAAGGATATTAGAGCTAAGTACATTGATCCTCCACATACCACTGATTTCGCGATTATGTTTTTGCCGGTTGAGGGGCTTTTTGCCGAGGTGCTGCGACGACCGGGGTTATGTGATACTCTTATGCGGGATTATCGGGTAGTGCTTACAGGACCGACAACGCTGGCGGCGCTCTTAAACAGCTTGCAAATGGGGTTTAGGTCATTAGCGGTGGAGAAAAGGTCAAGTGAGGTGTGGGCGCTTTTGGGCGCGGTGAAGACAGAATTTGGCCGTTTCGGAGAAATGCTTGAGAAAACGCAGAAGAAACTGCAGGAAGCCAGTAATTCGATTGATACGGCTGCTCGAAAGTCGCGGACTATTGAACGGAAGTTGCGAACGGTTGAAGAGCTTCCAAGCGCTGAAGCAGTAGTTCTGCTTGAAGAATAGGTGAACGGACATTGATGCTGAGCAGAAACTGTATTGTTGGTAATAATTAGTGTAGTTGCGGAAGAAGCGGAATGAAGAAGCATATGAAAACCGGCCTGATTGAGTCAGGCCGGCCGCAAAGACTTCATATTAAAATTTATAGGTAACGCCCAAGCCGAAGCCAGAGGCAGCGAAATCAGGATTAGCGTTTTCAACATCGAAGTCTTTTAGTTTAATATTACGGTAATTGACGTCAAATTCCCAACCAGGGCTAAATTCATAGGCTGCGCCAACTTCGTAGTTAGTCAGATTTTTTCCGGCGGCAGCACTACCCCAAAGCGTGGTATTAGGGGCTACTACTGTACTGGCGACAATTCCGACTTGCCAATAGTTTTTACTGTTGGTTTCACTGGAGCCTAAACCGTTTGCATTTAAATAACCTTTAGTATTAACTAGCCCAGCTAGTGCGGCGACGTTGGTATCTAGTTTATATAACAGATTATATTCATTAGTTCTTATTTTTGAGGTGTAAGTGATTCCATCAATAGAGGTGTTTTTAGATTTAGGGACAAAGTTCCGATACTGCAATGCGAAATCATTGCCTAGCCCTGCCGTAACTGTCCCGTCGAAGTTGAATTTTTTATCAAAATTATATTCACCGTCAACAGTAATTGTATTTTCGGTATTTCTTCCGATAAGATCAATGGATCCTGATCCTGCGGAAAAATCCATTTGGGGTGAGGCAAAGGCTACACTGCTAAAGAGCAGTAAGCATGACAAAGTAACCAAAAGTTTTTTCATTTTTCCATTCCCTCTTTCACAAAGTATGTTGTATATTACGTTGTGATCAGTATAAATTTGCCTGGATCATTTTGGTAATCTGCCCAAGGTATTTATACAAAAAAGTATTTATACCCTTGCATTAATATGTTTTGTTAACTATAATAAATTTTAGTGATAGTGTTTGGTTCCACAAACCAGCTTTTCTACAACATAGTTTATGTTGGCTTTTTATATGGGGGCGTAGCTCAGATGGGAGAGCGCTTGGCTCGCATTCAAGAGGTCAGGGGTTCGATCCCCCTCGTCTCCACCAGTAAAAACGACGGCTGTAGGTTTTTTAACTTACAGCCGTTGTCCATTTTAACAACAATTTTACGACAATAATGAAAATCGTCGGCAGTTTTCTGCCGGCGGCTTTTTGATAGCAGTTTTGGAAACAAAGCTTTACTTGCTATTCGGGGCGTGACTAACTTTAGCTGCTGATTGTTCTTGTATGCCAGAAAGTAGTGCTTTGGAAGTAGGGGATGGTTCGCTATATAATAGAAAAATAGGGTATAATGAGAAATGATGCCTTTTATATTTATATATTTAAGAGAATTTTGAGTGTGCTTTATTTTGAGTAGGATAAGCGAGAGTTTGGTAGCACGATACAAAGACAGGAGTGACATAATGAGCGAATTGTTTGCTGAAATGGGGATATCCGAGCCGCTTATTTCGGGGTTGCGTAAAGTTGGAATTACGATTCCGACGGAGATACAGTCAAGGATAATTCCTTTAGTTTTAAATGGCAAGGATGTTATTGGACAATCTGCTACAGGAACAGGAAAAACGCTGGCGTATTTATTGCCGCTGCTTACAAAGATTGATACTACTAAACGGGAAGTTCAGGCGCTTGTTTTAGCGCCTACCCATGAACTGGCAATACAAATATATCGCCAGGTCGAAATGTTGGCAAAGAATGCCAGTATTTTGGTAACTGCAGCACCGATCATTGGGGCAGTGAATATAACACGGCAGATAGATAGTCTAAAAGAAAGACCGCATATTATAGTCGGCTCAAGTGGACGGATTCTGGAATTACTCCAAAAAAGGAAAATTAATGCACAAACGATTAAGACGATTATCCTTGATGAGGTAGACCGGCTAGTGGACGATAAAAATTGGGATACCGTAAAGGCGGTTGTTAAAGCGACTATGAAAGACAGACAGCTTATGTCGTTTTCGGCGACGATAACAACGGCTACGCTGGATAGGGTGAAACAATTGACTGCGGCACCAGAGGTTGTAATAGTTGAGGGGCAGGCTGAGGTGCCAGCAGATATTTCGCACTTGTACATTTTGGCTGAGCAGCGTGATAAAATTGAAGTGCTGCGAAAGCTAATTGTGAATCTAAAGGTTTCCCGGGGGTTGGTTTTTATTAACAAAAGTGAGGCTGTGGAAATAACGGTTGCTAAACTAAATTATCATGGTTTAAATGCGGCTGGTATTCATGGCAGTTCGGCGCAGGCAGACCGCAAAAAGGCGATGGATGATTTTCGCAGTGGCAAGGTTAAGTTACTGGTTGCCTCAGATTTGGCGGCCAGGGGGCTGGATATACCAGATGTAGAATTTGTATTTAATTTGGAAATGCCTGAGGAAGCACAGGTATACCTACATCGTGCAGGCCGGACGGGGCGAGCCGGTAAAAGCGGCAGCGCGATATCAATAGTAACAAGAAAAGAATCTGAGTTGATTAACAGATTTGAAAAAGAACTCAAGATAAGCATTGAGGCAAAGTTTTTGGCGCGGGGAAAAATTATGGACAGTGCGTCGCATATGAAACTGTCTAAACGATCAGTTAAAAAATAGTAGCAGATTTGTTCCGGCTAGTGATAGCAGGAGTTGTGTAAAATGGATTTAGATGATAAAAAACGCAAACTAATGCACTTAAATGTTGTGCAAGTTTGCGTTTTCTATCATTGTTGGGGGCGGCGACTTTAGCGTTTAGCGCTGGGCTTTCCTTTAACGGGGGAGGTTTCAGTACTTTTCTTATTGCGGCGGCTACGCTGATTTATTCCTTTGTGATTTGAGGTCTTCTTTGTTGATGTTCTGCCATCTATGGCCGTATTTGCGGAAACCTTTGCCTGAGTTTGTCTAAGGGGCTGCTTTCTGGTGGAGTCTGTTTTATTAGGGATATGATAAAGCTCTTGTCCGCTGGCTTGCTGTTTTTTGAGCGATGCACGAATGCCTTGCTGAATAAGCAGCATATATTTTTCTTCGCCAGGTACAACAAAGGTAACTGCTAGTCCTTTTTTTCCTGCTCGTCCGGTTCGTCCGATGCGGTGGATATAACTCTCGACATCATGGGGAATGTCATAGTTGAAGATATGGGTTATACCTTCAATATCGAGTCCGCGGGCAGCAATATCGGTTGCTACTAATATTTGCAGCTTGGCATCGCTGAATTGACGCATTACCTGTTTGCGTTGGGCTGGCGACAAGTCTCCATGCAGTTCATCGGCATTGTAACCGCGGTGGTTAAGGGCTAGATTAACAGCACTGGCCTGTTCTTTGGTATGGCAAAAGACAATGGCTAAATATGGTTGGTAGTTATCAAGCAGGCTGCAAAGCTTATCTAGTTTATCTTGTTTGTTAAGTTCTACCACAACTTGCGTGATTTCATCAAGAGTGACATTTTGGTTTCGGACATTAATATTAGCTGGGGTAGTCATATATTGGGCTGCAAGGGATCGAATGAGCGGCGGCATTGTCGCCGAAAATAGCATGATTTGGCGTTTGGGGGCGGTGCTTTTAATGAGTGCTTCGACATCAGGCAGAAACCCAATATGTAACATCTGGTCGGCTTCATCGAGGACTAGTTTAGATACTCTTGCCAGATTAATTGTTTTGCGTCGCAGATGATCCAGCAGGCGACCTGGAGTACCGATTATGATATGGGGGTTTCCTTTTAGTTTTCTAATTTGGCGATCAACAGCTTGACCGCCGTAAATTGATAAAACATTGAGTCCAATATTGTCGGCTAACTGCTCTGCAACGGCAGTGATTTGTAACGCTAATTCCCGAGTAGGGGTAATGATCAGAGCCTGCGCATACGGTTCTTGAGCTTTTAGTTGTTCAATAATCGGCAACAAAAAAGCTAGTGTCTTGCCTGTGCCTGTTTGAGACTGCGCGATCAAGTCCTTGCCGGACATTAAAATAGGAATAGCTTCTGTTTGTATAGGAGTAGGCACGATGATTCTGATGTTTTTCAAAGTTTCGATTAGTTTTGACCTAATACCTAGTGTTATAAAATCTGTTGTCATATATGGGAACCTCTTCTTTCAATTTAATAAGCTATTCGTTATTATATCAGTTTGCGCATACTTTTAATAGGATATGCCTAGGGTCAGTGTATCTACTTCTCAAACCGAATTTTGGATGATTGGTTGGCAATACTAATACGAATATAGTTTGCTTATTGCTTGAGAAGGGGGAATTTGGATTGGATGCAAGAAAGTTGCTAATAAGTTTAGTGACATGTCTTGGTGCCGGAGGAGTTGGGGCAGTTTTTATGGCGAGGTCAGTTGGCAGTTGGTATCCGATGTTAGAAAAGCCTTTCTTTACGCCGCCAAGCTGGGTTTTTGGGCCAGTTTGGACAGTGTTATATATTATGATGGGTGTGGCTATGTATGTTGTTTGGAATAAACGTTGTCAGACAGGAAAGGATAATTTAGCTTGTTTGCTGTTTGGCACACAACTAGTATTAAATATCGGGTGGTCGGCAATTTTTTTCGGGTTTCGTTCTGTAATAGGAGGACTGGTTGTTATTAGTGGTCTGTGGCTAGCTATATCTGGGACGATACAGCAGTTTAGCAAGATTTCGCGCGTTGCAGCCTGGATTTTAACTCCCTATTTAGTGTGGGTTTCTTTTGCTTGGGTGTTAAACTATTGTTTTTGGCGGCTGAATAAATAATTTAGCGGCAGCATAATCAAATAAAATACAAAAAAGGGTATTTTTTCATATTGGAGAAATAAAAAGTAGAGTCTTGAACTTATTTCGGAAAGCGAAACTAAGAAGTTCAAGGCTTTGCTTCTTTGCTTAAAGTATTGAAGGTAGGATAATAATAATTTAGGTGGAATTAGCTATGAAACGTGTATTGGTAATATTTTTAAGTGTGGTATGTTTTTGGCCGATTGGGAGTGCAAATGCCGGGCCGAAAGAGGAATATGAGGAAGCGTATAATCTGTATATTGCGGCTGGAGCCAGCATTGCTGCATATAATGGTAGAGTTGGTGAGTTGGCAAATCTTTACCTAGAGCAGAGTGGTTGGACAATTGATCATTATGTCCAACTTCCTGGGCATACTGGCGCACGATTTTTATTGGCTAAAATGGATTTGGGGCTTAGAAAGAATGCGTATGTTTTGGCGATAGTCGGCACTGAGTCAATCGGGGATATAAAAATGGACTTAAAGGTTGATAAAATATATTTTGCCGGCAGTAGCATTGAAGAGTGTGCAGCTAATGCCGCCAAAAAGAATGTATCAGGTAAGGAGCCTAAGGTACATCGCGGTTTTAATGAATTTACACAGGCCGGATTGGCGGCAAAAGCTCGTGATGCCAGTCACTATTCCAGCTTTCTTCCGGAATTGCTTAAAGGCAATAGGGATTGCAAGTTGTATATTACTGGTCATAGTTTAGGCGGTGCGGCCGCAACTTTAGTTGCGGCAAGGCTTATTAGTATGGGAGTAAATCCGGGGCAAATCGAAGTGATTACGTTTGGTGCTCCAGCTGTTGGTAACGCTGCCTTTGCTGCTCAATTTGGACAAAAGCTTCATTTGACACGGGTGACGATTTCGGGCGATCCCGTGACCCGTGTCCTGCAACCCTTAGGCGGCTATAAGCAGTTTGGCCGGGAAATAAAATGGAATAGGGCTGATGCTGTGGATGATCCGCATAAAATGATAGGTTACGTAGACAAGGCGATAAAAAATTATTATGACAAACGTCAGCTGGCCGCTAATGCAAGAATAGAACTACCAAAACCGGCTGCTAAAAGAATGATAAATTCGGAACGTGTCTATATTGTTCCAGTTGCAAATAAGCTTTCTAGTGCTTTATCAAAAGAATTTTGGTATATGCGCGAAGTTTTGTGGGACGAATACCGGAAGAGATTTCCTGGATGTGTTATAGAAACTGAGGCTATGGTTGATAACTGGCGGGAGAAAGCTGCTATTTCTGGATGCCGCTGGGTTATTGTACCTGAAATAAGTTCCATACATATAAAGCAAGAAGAGAGCACGTATCATATTACATTAAACCAGACTGTATATGATGTAACTACAGGTGCTATTGTTGATACCGCAGCATTTTCAACAGGAACTAATAACTTAACTCCGCTGGAAGCGTTTATTCACGATTTAAAAGTAGTTACTACCAATCGGGGCCCTTGGTCAGTAAAAGCAAAGTAATATGATTTTGCGTAATTGAATGGGTTACCCGCTCAGAGGGCAAATATAATAGTAGAGGACTCTGCTGATTAAGATATGGCGGAGTCCTTTACTATTATATTTATCAATAATGCTGAAACTAAAGAAAAAAAAAGAAATTTTTTATATTATAGAAATATTAATATATTTTTAATTGGTTTTATAGTGATTTAGATAGACGTTAGTTTAAAAATGCTTGCTTGGGAGTTTTGGGGGCATTGTGTTTTGTATAAATGGAAACAATAAAGGCGGACTATTTGATTATGGATAACGCTGGAAATTGTGCACAGGAAGTGGCTTGGCGGCAATCGGGGAGGATAATTGGTGAGAAAAGCAGGTTTATTAGCACTAGGATTAATTGTATGTATATCAATGATGGCGTATTATTTTGATAAAGCGTCTATGCTTTATCAAAATAATCAGGGTGATGTTCCAACAGAAGAAGATGTAGATATTAAGTACAATACTTATAATGAGCTCAATAACTATATAGTAAAAGATTACGCTGAAGTTTTAAACGACTATTTTGAAAATTTCGGCAATGGACAAGAACTCAGATTTGAAAAATGTTTTAGTTTTATATTGCGGTCTATTTCTAAATGTGACCGAAAAAACCTAGAAAAGGCATTTGTGGTATCTTCTCAGGACCCCAATTTTAAGTCGGTCGATGCCTCATTACAAGAGTTATATCCACAAATGACTGAATTGATGAGTTTGCTTGAAGAAATGCGGTCGTATTATTTGATGAGAAATTATGTAGATGATGATGAAAATGATGCTAAAGCAAAAGAATTACATGAAAAAATAGTAGCTTGTTACTATGTATATAGTCCTTTGGCTGAAAAATATAGTAGTAGTCTTAGAGATGTTGCAATAGAACGAGAGAAAAGCCACTTGAGGCAAAGTAATAAGGGTGAGCTGTTAATAAGGTATTATTGTTTAAGAGCGTTGATAAAAGCTGAGGACTTGCTAAGAAATTTTGAGGATAAAAAGAGTACTTTTGCTAACATTAGGGAGGAAAAGTGATGAGAAAAGCAGGTTTATTAGTGGTGGGGTTAATTGTATGCTTAACGATTATGGTGTGTTATTTTGATAAAGCCTATGCTTATGAAGTAAAAAACCAAGCTGATGTTTCAGTGGAGGAAAGTGTAAAATATAAGGACACTACATACAGTAAGATACATAATTATATACTAAATGAATTCCCAGAAGATGTGGATAAATATTTCGAAAAATTTGGTGCAGGTCAGGACCCAAGATTCAAGAAATGGTTTGACTTTACTTTGAACTCTGTTTCTAAGTATGAGCACCCATATTTTGAAAAGGAATTTTCGGCAGCTTACAAAAAAATGAATTTGGAAGCTGTAGATGGGCGTCTGCCAGGATTTTATTCCAAAATGACTGAGTGGATAAATTCGTTCAAAGAGACGCGTTTGTATTATGTGCTAAATGCTTATTTAGATTATGATTATGCCAAAGCGAAAGACGTATATAAGATAGTAGTAGCTTGCTATAATGTTTATAGTCCTATAGTTGAAGTATATAGCAATAATCTTAGAAGTAATGCTATGGAGTTTGAGAAAAGCGGTAGGGAAAATCTGAAGAATAAGGGTGAGCTGTTAAGGTATTATTGCTTAAGAGCGTTAATAAAAGCTGAGGACTTGCAACAAGGTCTGGAAAGTGGAAGGTTACATTTGCTAACATATTAGCCTTAGATTTACTGAATTTTAAGGAGAAGTATAACTTGTTTTTGGTAGATGTATAGGTTGGATAAATATACTGAAGAATATATTATAGGGTAGATGATAATACTGAAAAAGCCACTATTAGTAGTGATATTATTACTGATTATATTGATAGCAATGTTATTTTCTGGGTGCCGTGGGGTTAGTCAGATTATAAGAGCTGGTTTTAGTTCGGATACAGCCAATATTTCGAAAGCGGATATTTCGCAAACGGTTTTTGCAAATTTTAAAGAAGAAGGCTTTGCTACTCTGGACGAAGCAGAAAAGGCTGCTATCGAAATGTATGTAAAGAAAGATTATAAGGCGATGGTAGATCATTCAACTGCTGAGAGTATGATTGAAGGCGCTTTGCTTTACGATGGTGTAACGGATTTCAACGCATATTTTATACAAAAGCTTAAATCAAGCTTCGGCGATGGTGGTGGAAAACTGGTTTATTGTGATCCTAAATTGGTGCAGGCATGGAAGGCTAGAGACGGAATGTCTGCACACTATTTATATAATTTTACTAATGATAAAGGAAAGGGCTTTGGTGTCGGTTTTGCGATTGTTAATAAAAACGGTAAGTTCTTGCTAGATTACGGAATGGAAAAATATATATTTGAAGAAGTTTTCTATAAATTTAATTCAAACAAAGATATATTGGCCATGTTAACTCAAGATGCCCAAAATCCCTGCAACGTTATTTTGCCGATTGCGCTTGCAAAATGCGTAGATCAAGAGGTTGCTCGTCCATGGAAGATATGGTTTGCTATAGCTAGCCAGCAGCATATGGAACTGAAAAAGATGAATTTTGTGACCGATAACGGCAGATTTAATGTTGATACGAAGTGTAAAATGGGGCCGGAAGGCGCATACGTATGCGTCGAAGCGCCGATGAAATTCGGAAAGGTTACCCAGGTTACTGCAACAGACAAAAACGGACAAACCTACGAATTTAAAATCATTGGATGTAACCTATGAATAAGTTGCTAGTTGGATTTGGTAGATATATAGCAAAATGCCCGGAAAGAAATTTTTATTCTTCCGGGCATTTTTTATGTGCTAGTTACTTTTCGGGTGAATTAATTGATATGACGACTTTGTGATATAAACATCAGGGTAAGGCAATCTTATTGAGAAAATTGGTTAGCGGTATTGCCAGTTTGAAAAGGTTGATTTTGTTGTTGTTTAATAACTTGTTTTCCCTGTTCAATTAGTTGCCCTTCTTTCGGGTTAAGCAATGTAAGCAGTTCTTCTAATTGGCCGACATGTTTGCGCTCATCGTCGGCGATTTTAAAAAGGGCTTGTTTTACACGTTGATCTTGGGTAGCCATGGCATGAGCCTCGTAACCAATGACTGCTTCGTATTCACCAACGATGTCGGCACGAAGGGCCTGGATAAGTTCATCAGGAGACAACTGCTTATTTATGTTTGCGATAAATGGATTGCTTATTAGCGCCATGATATCCCTCCTTGTGCTTATTATTGTTCGAATACTGCAAGATTATGCTTTAGATATGGCTGATTAAAGTTAATCAGCTTCTTCTGGCAGCGGTTCATGCGTAATTTTGAACAAGGCTGCGGTGAATTCTGCCACATGTTCTTTTTCATCGTTCATGAGTTCGCAAAAAAGCTCCTTGACGCGTTGATCTTTGGCTTGATTCATATAGTGTTGATACTTATTTATTGCATGGAGTTCATCTTGGATGGCTTTAGTAAGGCAGCGGATTGACGGTAGGTCTTTTTTATGTGGGGGAGGTACTTTGACGTCTTGTTCTTCTTGGGAGCTTTTTGGCGGTGCCCATTTAGGTTTGGTAACCGGTCTTTTCATTACCAGAAAACCGAGTTTTTCTTCTTCAAGAAGTTTGTCTTGTACTGGATCGAATAGAGATATTAGTTGCATGGTTTCTATATAATGCTGCATTTCATCCTCAGCTACATCTAAAAAGAGTTCATCTAAACAAGTATCGAGTGCACAGGCAAAATAGTCAGCGATTGCTCCGCGCTCGTCTGCGGCGGCATCTCTGAGTAAATATAAGTCAGGATGATTTGGGCATTCGTCAATGTCAGGAGTACATGAAGGTTGGCAATCGTAATTTTGCTTTTGAGGATAATAGTCGGGTTTAGGCATAATATTTCCTCCCTTAAATGTTTGAGTTAGTATATTATACGAGGTATAAAGCTAAAGCGTGAGCTTTATGTAGTTATTATGTTGACTGTATTTTTTTTACTGTAATCTATTAAATGAGTTGCACATGATACACAGGGATCGAAGGAGCGTATAATGCGGCCAGGGATAATATATTTGAGATCAGGAGACGGAATTTCTGTGCTGATGAGAGCGGTTTCCGCTGGTCCGTGATTACCGTTGGCATCTTTTGGGGAAAAATTCCAAGCGGTGGGAGTAATAATGTCGTACTTTTCTACCTGCTCATTTTCGACATGGGCGTAGTGGAGTAATGGCCCGCGCATGGCGTCGGTGGTGGCGATGGCTTGGTTTTGGGCAAGCTCTCTTTTTTGCTGGATCGGTGGCAGGCCCGGTTCTAAAGCATGTAGCCATTCTTCTAGGAGTTCGGTTATAAGTAAGGTTTCAAGAGTGCGGGCTGTGATTCGATCCATGGTCGATGTACCGCCATTATAAAAACCGTTAATTTTCATTCTAGCTAAGGGGCCGCCTTCGAAGTGTTGCCCATTATAAAGCACTGCTTTAGTCCAGGTATAAGCGCCGGCTTTATGTGGGGCTGGAAGTACGTCATTTTGTTCCATCCATTTAGCTCGTTCATACCAGGCCTTAGCGATGTCTTCTTGTATTAAGTCTAGGTTTGGTTTAGTTAATTGGTTAGCGTTAAGAACGCCATCTTTCCAAAGAAGTTGGTCATTTTTAGGCCCGAATCTGAATAAGCCAAATGATAGAAAGCAACCTGGTGTTTCGCCAATATGGTAGTAGTCTTGGTAGCACTGGGAGATCAGTTCAGTGTCCGGAAGCATATAACGTTGAACAAAAGCATGGATGTCGCGAATAAGTGCCAGGGCTTGATTTACTTTATCCGCTGTTGGAGCAACTGCGGCTCCGCCATGGATAAAGCTATGCTGGTGGGGGGCTTTTCCGCCGAAAAGAGTAAGAATTTGATGGCTTTTTTCTGCTGCTTTGATGGCTTCGGCATAATGACTTGCCAAGCGCTGGTTATCTTCAGTGTTGAGGCGGCAGTCAAAGCAGTTTTGGTTTAGAAAGGGTGGCTTATTGGGCATGATGACAAAGTCGGGAAGACCGAAAAAGTAAAAGTGGCGGATGTGGTTTTGGAGGAAATCGGCCGCGAACATAATATTGCGTAGATATTGGGCGTTTTCGTCGATGTCATTGTCGTATAATGTATCAAGGAGATAGCTGGCAACAGCACCGTGGGCTGTTGAGCAAATACCGCAAATACGTTGGGTCATATATACTGCGTCTGTGACATGGCGATTACGCATGATATATTCAAAGCCACGGAACATAGTGCTAGAGACCTCGGCGTCGATAACTATTCCAGCATCAACTGTTAGCTCGACAGAAAGTAGGCCGCTTAACCTGGTAACTGGACTAAAGAGGATTTTTTGCGGGCTCATTAGGAGCTCCTTTCTCAATTTTAGGCTGGTTAAGATTAGTTTTTTTGCCTTTAAGTTTTTCCGGCAATGGTGAGAAAAATGGTGTTGAGCCATCCGGAAAATCACGGTTAGTGCAGCCGATACAAGGGGTATTAACTTTAACTGGCCAACTTACATGGTTGGTCCATTGGCGATATGGGCAGTCGGATGCAGTACGGGGGCCGGAACAGCCTTGAGAAAACATGCATTCGATATCACCTAAATGTTTGGCAAATTCTTTTTTATCAAAATATGAGCGGCGCTGGCAGTGGCGATGAACGGTAAAGTTGTAGAATAGTTTTGGCCTGTTAAGTTCATCAAGGTCCGGTTTTCCGTACATTAATAGATGAGCCAGTGTGCCAACAAGCCAATCTGGGTTTACGGGGCAGCCGCTTACGTTAATTACTTCGCGCTTTAGAACTTGATTGACCGCAACTGAACCGGATAGGTTGGGAGCGGCGGAGGAGGCTCCGCCAAAACTTGCGCAAGTTCCAACAGCAACGACATACTGGGCAGCTTTACCTAACCCGGATACTGCATCTAACGCAGTTATAGATCTATGCTTTGTCCGCGCAATGACGTTGTATATTCCGGCATCTTTTGTTGGGACAGCGCCTTCGACAATGAGAGTAAATCTGTTGTCGTAAGTTGTGACCGCGTTTGCGAGGAGGCGAAGTGCATCGCTTCCTTGGGCAGCCATAAAGGTATTGCTGTACAGTAGATCGATCATATCGGTAAGGACTTGGTTTAAGTAGGGATAGGTAGTATTCATAAAAGCGATGTTGTTGTCGCCGCTGTCGCTTGTTTCCAACCATATTACCGGAAGTTTGGTTTGATTGTGCTGCATTAGGTATTCGCGGGCGACAGGCAAAACTTTAGCTGATAGTTCATAGTTTGCGGATGTAGCGTAATTCCGGCACAATTGTAAAAAATCCGCTTTTTCCATAGAATCCCTCGATTCATGTTTTTATAAGGATATGCAGGGGTTTGGTTAGAGATTACGATGATATAATACAAAATAAGACTGCCGGTAGCAGCAGTTCATGTTATAAGTGAGCCTTGCAGGCTGTTAATGAGATAAAGTTGTGGATAACTGATAAAAGAATAAAGCGCCTATTGTGTAGCTAGCAATTAATGTGGTATACTTAAAAACACGTAACAAAATATTCTGTAGGATCAGGCAACCGATGCTTTCGGTATTGCTGGGCTTTTATGCAGCAGGGTTAAACCTGTGGGACCAACTTTGGTTCCACAGGTTTATTTTATATTGAATTGAAAGGTGGATAACATGGAAATCAAAACAGATTTACCATCCAATGGAAAGGTTGGGGCAGCTAAGGTTTCGGTTTTTTCAAATACGGTTCTTGTGCTGACAAAATTGGTTGTAGGAGTTTTTACCGGGTCGGTCAGTGTCGTAGCCGAGGCGGCTCATTCGGCAGTTGACTTGTTGGCAGCGCTGATTGCCTATTATGCTGTGTCTACCTCTGATAAAAGCCCGGATCGTAGTCATGCCTATGGACATGGTAAAATAGAAAATATATCGGGTGCTGTTGAAGCGGTGCTTATTATTGTAGCTGCGTTATGGATAGTATTTGAAGCAAGCCAAAAGTTATCGGCACATGAGTTGGCGAAGGACTTGGAATTTGGTATAGCGATCATGGCCATATCAATCGTAGTAAATTATTATGTATCCAGACGACTGTTTAAAGTGGCTAAAGCTACTCAGTCTCATGCGCTTGAAGCTGATGCATTGCACCTGCAAGCAGATATTTGGACGAGTTTTGGTGTGCTGGCAGGCCTGGTTGCCATCAAAGTAACCGGAATATACTGGCTTGATCCGGTAATAGCCATAGCGGTAGCATTGATAATTTTCAAAGCCGGGTATGGTATGACAAAGAAAAGCATCCGTGAACTTACTGATATTGCTCTTCCTGATGAAGAGATAGCCATGATTGAAAAAATACTCGAAAACCACCCAATAATTAAAGGTTATCACCGTCTTCGTACACGCCGATCTGGTAGTAAACGGCTAATAGATGTACATATTATATTAGAGCCGGACTTGCATTTGGATCAAGCACATGCTGTATGCAGTGAAATAGAAACCCAGCTTAAATCTTTGTTTTCGCCTTGTGATGTATTAATTCATGAAGAACCGTTTATGCTTCTTGGTACACAAAATATTGAGAAATAACAACCAAGCTAAAGTAAGCCGCCGTAGTACTTTACAAATTTTAAGGAGGATTCGATATGAAGTGTCCAACTTGTAATAAGCTGCTTCAAGAAGAGTTTAAGTTTTGTCCGCATTGTGGAAATAAAACTAATATTGCTTGTCCTAATTGTGGGAAAACTACAATGCCAGATTGGGTAGCTTGTCCATATTGTGGTTTTTCGGCAAAAGCTCCGAATGGACCTTATCCGCCTAATAATCCACCTAATAATCCACCATATACACCGCCATATCCCCAATCGCCGCATCATCATCATACATATCATTCCAGCTCGTCGGGTCATCATCGTAAACGAAAGAAAGGTTTGCTGGGAAATTTTTTTTCCTCATAAAATCACTTTCGCCAATCTGGGGCTATCATGTTGATGCTTTATTGGGTGGCGGGAGTTACGGAGTGGTTGTAAGGGCGAGCAAAAGCGGGCGTTATTATGCTATAAAAGTATATTCCGATTATTATCTAGAGCAGAAAGGGCATCTTGAGTGCTCGGCCGCCGATATTTATAGCCGCGAAAGAGAGATCTTAAACTCTATCCAGCATCCGCAAGTTCCCGGGTACGTCGATTCGTTTTGTGATGGCAATAGGTATTACCTGGTGCAAGAATATGTGCAAGGTAATACCCTTACGGCGCTTATTGAGCAAGGCTATCGTTTTGACGAGAACCTTGTGAAAGTTCTTTTAGCGGATTTGCTGGGAATTATCGATTTCCTCCATACAGCTAACGATAAGAGACAAGCCATCATTCACCGCGATCTGCGACTTTCGAATTTAATGTTGGCAGAAGGCGGTTTATTGTTAATCGACTTTGGGTTGGCGTATCGTATGAAGAACAATACTGACGCTGCGTTACTAACAAAGTGGCGTTCTATGAAAGCTAGTAGGGGTATTTCGCCGTCTTATGAAAAAATGCGCCAAGATTTATCGCTAAAAAGCGATTTGTTTGGAGCTGGTGTTGTGGCGGTTGATTTATTTTCGAATTCGGTGGTTGTCAACCAGTCCTTAAAATGGGAAGCCCAAATTCCGGTTTCGCAACCGTTTAAGTCTTTTATTAGAAGTCTCCTTGGCGTGGAAGGTAATTTTGCATCATGTAAAGAAGCTATTAAACAGCTAAGTTTACTTTCTAGATCTGAAGGCTCGAATAATGGGCTGAGGGATTCTAAAGCATAGTAATTAAGTGTGCAATGACGCAAACAAGTGCAATATAACGCGCGTTTGGCGGTCTATATGTACGGCCTGTTGAAGCGGAAGGAAGACAATAGTTATTGGAATGGTAAAGGGTGGCTCAACGCATGTGCGGCGAGCTCCCTTTGTTGCTTTTCCTGACTGGAACGGCTAATTCAAAAAAGGAGACTATAAATTGACGTTTATCAATTCAGTAGAGAGCATTATTAGCATTATCTTGATGATTGCACTAGGGTATACTCTTACTTGGAAAGGCTGGTTTAATGAGAACACAGCAAAAAATTTTACTTTTGTAGTTACCAAAATTGCTCTCCCGGCATATATGATCTGGAATTTGACAAGTACCTTTGATAAAGAAAAACTCCTTAGTATGAAATCGGGGTTGATTATTCCGTTTGTGTCGATGACAGCATGTTACTTGCTCGGCTACATAATTTCCAAAGTTATTAATATAACGCCAAGCCGACAGGGTATTTTTAGGTGTATGTTTTTTGTTTCAAATACAATTTTTATTGGCTTGCCTGTTAATTTAGCTTTATTTGGCGAGCCAAGTGTGCCATATGTGCTTTTGTACTATATGGCTAATACTAGTCTTTTTTGGACTTTGGGAGTATATGCAGTTAGTGGTGATGACGATGGTGAGAGACCAAAGGTGCTGAGTTTCCAAGCGATACGAAATTTCCTTCCGCCGCCGCTTATCGGTTTTTTTATAGGTGTGCTGCTTGTTTTGTTGGAAATGAAGCTTCCTTTTTTTATTATGGATACATGTAAATATCTTGGTAACCTCACAACACCGTTATCAATGCTATTCATCGGAATATCTATGTATGGAGTAGGCCTGGAAGATATAAAAATAAGTAGCGACATGGTCGGTGTTATACTGGGGCGATTTGTTATTTCGCCACTTATTGTTTTTTTGATAGCAGCTTTACTTCCCATTCCGGTGTTAATGAAGAAAGTTTTCATTATACAATCTGCGATGCCGGTGGTAACTCAGGCCGCTGTTATAGCTAAAGCTTATAATTCGGACTATCGATATGCTGCGATTATGACAACGGTTACGACAATACTTGCGATGATAATGATTCCGTTATATATGGTTATTTTTGATCATTTGGCTGGTGTATAAAATGGAAGAAAATAATAATAAAAACATAGTTGCATTACGTAATGGTATGCGCTATACTGTTATAGTGACCTTTGCGATTGAATAATGGTTGCACATTAAAAGAGCTAATATGGTGATAGAAGTATTTCACTTGAGTGGCTTTTGCTTGGTGTTCCGGAGGGTTGTACGGGGTGACCATATATGGATGATTATTATATGGGTTTAGCTCTGGGGGAGGCGCGCAAGGCTTATCAAATAGGAGAAGTCCCTATTGGAGCAGTCTTGGTAATAGGCGGCGAAGTGATTTCGTTGGCATATAATAGGCGCGAAACCTGGAAGGATGCGACAGCTCATGCAGAGATCATTGCCATCCGAGAAGCTTGCCAGAAGCTTGGCCGCTGGCGTTTGACCGGAGCAGTACTTTATGTTACTATAGAGCCATGTCCAATGTGTGCCGGGGCTTTGGTTGCAGGCAGAATAGATCGTCTGGTATACGGAAGTCCTGATTATAAGGCTGGGGCAGTTGAATCGATTTTTAATGTAGTACAAAATGTTGCACTTAACCATCGATTGGAAGTAACTGCTGGTGTGAGAGCGGAAGAATGTGCTGCAATAATGCGGGAGTTTTTTCGTGAACGACGCAGGTAGTATTGATGCATATACAGCTTGTTGGCGATATGACATAACGGAGAGGTGTCTGAGTTGGTCGAAGGAGCTCGACTCGAAATCGAGTAGGCTGTGAAAGGCCTCGTGGGTTCGAATCCCACCCTCTCCGCCATAATTTATAGCGATTTGGTCACTTATAAGTAAACCACGGAGAGATGTCCGAGCGGTTGAAGGAGCACGCCTGGAAAGCGTGTGTACGGGAAACTGTACCGAGGGTTCGAATCCCTCTCTCTCCGCCATAAAAATTTGGTGCTTTTAAGGTCGGGCCACGGTAGCGGTTGGGTCTTGCGCAATGGGAACTCATGAACCCCGCCAGGTCCGGAAGGAAGCAACGGTAAGTGACAATTCCTATGTGCCGCAAGGCAGCCTGACAAGGCTACCGTGGCCCGACGTTAAAAGCATTATTAGCAGCCGAAATGGGCTGCTTTTGTTTATTGGTATTGCGTCCCAAAAGGGATTAATGAAGCTGGTGTTGAATAATTTGAAGTGTCAGAAGTTTAAGCACAGGCAAAGGAGACGCTGATTATGGCTTATGTGGCACTGTACCGCCAGTGGCGGCCACAGGACTTCGACAATCTTATTGGGCAGGAGCCTATCAGCACAACCCTTAAGAATGCTATTGTTACTGGAAAGATTGGTCACGCTTATTTGTTTGCTGGTCCAAGAGGTACAGGCAAAACCAGTACAGCCAAGATACTGGCTAAGGCCCTGAATTGCGCCGATGGCCCAACCGATAAACCGTGTAACCGATGTGTAAACTGCGAACGAATTAACGCAGGAACATCAATGGATGTGTTCGAAATAGATGCAGCGTCCAACCGGGGGATTGATGAGATTCGTGACCTCCGGGAAGCGGTACGGTTTGCGCCTGTGGACGCCCGGTATAAAGTATATATAATCGATGAAGTACATATGTTAACAACTGAAGCGTTTAATGCACTTTTAAAAACGCTGGAGGAGCCGCCGGCACATGTTGTGTTTGTGTTGGCTACTACTGAACCACACAAAATTCCGGCAACTATCCATTCGCGTTGTCAGCGCTACGATTTCAGAAGGATTGCTGTCGCTGAAATTGAACGGCGGCTAACTGATGTGGCGGAGAAAAGCGGTCTTACGGTTGAGTCTGAGGCACTTCATATGATAGCTGTCCATGCCGATGGCGGATTGCGGGATGCGCTTAGTATATTAGATCAGTGTACTGCTATGAATGAGGGCATGATTGCTGCTGACTCGGTTCGCAGTTTGCTTGGTCTTGTAGGGCACGAATGGGTTTGGAAGCTGATGGATGCTGCAGCAGACAAAGATGCTGCGTCAGTAATGCTTTTGTTGGATGAACTTATCGCTTTGGGAAAGGACGTTCGGCAAATACTCTTAGAGCTTGCGTTGCACGGGCGTAGTCTGATGCTGTATAAAGCCGTTCCGGATTTTGATGGGGTGGCGTATAGTGAAGATCAGGACGTCTTGGCATCGCAGAGCGCTAAGTTTACATATGACGAAATTATCGGTTTGATTCAGACGTTTCAGGCTGCGGCAAATGAAGTTAAGTGGGCGGCTGAGCCGCGCATTACTTTGGAAATAGCACTTTTGGATATATGTCGCCGCGAGGGGACAGAAAGTATTGCGGGGCTTCTTAAACGCATTAAGGCATTAGAAGAGGCTGCCAAGGCGATGCCGCCAGTAAACATGGTCAGAGTTGCCCGAAGTGAGGCGGAAACCCCACAACCGAAAGTTCATACACCCGAACCCGAGTTTGATAAACCCAAGGTTTCTGCACCATTGAATTCTGGTACTTCGGAAGAAGTTTGGGATGCGGTTCTAAAAGATTTGGTTGCAAGCGGTAAGCGTTCGGTTCATGCGTGTTTGGCTCAGGGGCATATTGCTGCGCTGAATGATAGTCAGGTAACTGTGCAGTTTACTTCGGTGTTTGCGAAGGAACGAAGTGAGAAAGAGGATTACAGAAATATCATTGAAAAAATACTTGCCCGGATATTAGGCCAGCAGGTTAAACTGAATTGTATATTGGCGGCGGCTTCGTCAGGCATGGTCGAGAAGTCGGCGCCCGCCAAGGCTGATCCGAAAGAAGGCGGAGTTCACCCGGCCCTGGATGCGGCGATTAAAATTTTTGGCGGCCGTGCAATAAAAGAAGAGAAAAACGAGGAGGAATAGATGATGTTTGGCAATATGGGAAACATGGGTGGCATGATGAAAAAGGTACAAAAATTACAGGAGGATATGGCCAAACTACAGGAAGAATTGAAGGCTAAGACGCTTGAGGCAACAGCAGGCGGTGGAGTGGTAAAGGTAGTAATTAACGGGGAAAAACAGTTATTATCAGTTAAAATTGATCCGTCAGCAGTAGACACCGAAGATATTGAAATGCTGGAAGATTTGATTTTGGCGGCGGTAAATGAGGCTGTTAAAAAGGTTGATGACATGATGGCTCAGGAGATGGGGAAACTGACCGGCGGTCTGAAGCTACCTGGTTTGTTTTAAAAGATATGCAATATATAGCACCGTTGGCCAAGCTGATTGAACAGTTTAGACGTCTTCCTGGAATAGGGCCCAAGACGGCTGTGAGGTTAGCATATCATGTGCTGGCTATGGAAAAAGATCAAGCCAAGGCCTTTGCGGAGGCGATTATAGAAGCAAAAGACAAAATCGGTTATTGCTCGGTATGTTTTAATCTTACTGATTGTGATCCTTGCCGGATTTGCAGGAGTGAGGAGCGCGATGGCAGTCTGATTTGTGTGGTAGAAGAGCCTAGAGATATTGCGGCAATGGAACGTACTAGAGAATATAGGGGCTTTTATCATGTGTTGCATGGTTCGCTGTCGCCGCTGGATGGAGTTGGGCCTGATGATCTTAGACTGAAAGAGCTGCTTGAACGTATGCGAGATGGAAAGGTTGTCGAAGTGATTATGGCAACTAATCCTGATGTGGAGGGAGAGGCGACTGCGATGTATGTCGCACGCCTTTTGAAGCCGCTTGGTATTAAGGTAACTAGGATTGGGCATGGGTTGCCGGTAGGCGGTGACCTTGAATATGCTGATGAGGTGACGTTGTCCAAAGCTCTTGAAAATCGCCGCGAAATGTAAATTATGGTTATTTCCTCTTGCTGACGGGAATACTATTGAGCAGGAGGGGATAACCATGAAAGTTTTATGGCCTAAAAAAATATTGGCTGGCTTAATGGACGATGAGGTATGTTCGCCCCAAAAAATAGTGCCATTGCAGGAAGCTGTGGAACAGGCTAGACAAGAGTGGCTTTATGCGCAGAATTATTATAATTCTGTTTCTGATGTTGATTTGGTGGATCATGCTGTTTATTTGCTTCAGGCAGCAGAGAAAAAATATATATATTTAATGAAGAAAGCGCGTAGTCAAGGGGTGACCAATTCACCGTTTGAATAGTAAAAAAAAATCAGGGTGGATACCCTGGTTTTTGTCATATATGGGACGTGCTACGCATACTTTAGAGTGATTATTAAGTATTTCTTTTAAAAAAACTATTATTAAGGGGGAAAATAATTCCGGATGTAAATGGTTTTTAGATATTATATAGATTAAAATAGATTTAAATATAAGGATAATTGGAGGAGAGAATAGATATGCCGAACTTGCCGGGATTAAGCTGGGATTTGAATGTTATACTTGCATATCTTTTTGGTATTGTTTTGATATACTTGGTGGGTAGAATATTTTTAATGCCGCTTAAATTTATTTTTCGCCTAGTATATAATGCAATTATCGGGGGGATAATGCTTTGGGTTGTTAATTTTATTGGCGTGCATTTTGATTTTACTATCGCGATTAATCCTATTACCGCGTTAGTTGCCGGGATTCTCGGCATACCAGGAGTGCTGCTGCTAATTTTATTCAAAGTTTTTATTGCCTGATTTGGGTAGGTTCTTGTAGAATACGGCGGGTATTTTGCTTGCCGCTTAATAAGCATGACGTTAAGTGGGACAAACAAGGTGATGAATGTGGAGCCAATTATTGAAGCTTATGTCGGTGAGTATGCTAGCGGTAAAAGCGAGAATGCAATTAATCGAGCGGTAGAATTAGCGCAGAGCGGATTAACTGTGACATTGGTTGATCTCGATACTGTCGAACCTTGCTATACGATTCGTCCGGTAAAAAGAGAACTAGAGGCGTTAGGCATTGAGGTTGTTGCCTGGGAAACACGAGATACGGTAGGCCTTGGTGAAGCAGGAAGTGTTATAAAGGGATCAATGCGCTGGGTTTTAAGACGCCCTGGGAATATCATTATGGATGTTGGGTATGGCGTTCATGGTGCCCTGATTTTTAATCTTATCGAAGGGGCGTACGAGAATCCATATCTGAAGATTATAGCTGTTATAAATATGTCTCGACCTTTTACAGCAACTGTGGAACGAATTGTGGAATATGTTGCTGAATTAGGGCGTGTCGATGCGTTGCTTAATAATACTCACTTGGCTGAGGAAACGACGCCTGAAGTTGTGCAAAACGGTGCAAGAGAAATTGCAGAGGCTGCCCGGATATTGCAATTGCCGGTAGTTGCCTCTGCGGCAATAAAAGAAATTGCGCAAGAGATTGGTCCGGTGGACTGTATGGGGCATCCGGTTCGTCCGCTTGAGCGGATTATGCAAAAGGCTTTTTGGTAGGCGTGTGAACGTTTTTAGTAACCTTAAAAATATATTGACACAACAAAATGGTTGTGTTAATATAAATGAGCTGCCTCAAACGGGCGGCAAACGCAAGACAGAAACGAAAAAAAGATGTTGACA
>JAGGAC010000135.1 GCA_017889635.1 Bacillota bacterium
TTCCTCCACCGGGCAAGCATTCTCACAGGCACCACACCCGATACACTTTTGCGAATCTATATACGGGCGCTTGCTATCGTCGATGATTATAGCATCTGCCGGACATCGCTCCTTACAGATCAGGCATGCTTTCCCCTGGGCCCAAGCCAGACAAGTTAACTTGTCCAATCTGGCAACTCCGATTTTTACTTTTTCTGTTTTGATTGGTCGGATTGCGCCGGTTGGGCAAACCTTGGAACACAGCATACATAAGTCACAGGCGCCTTTACGGGGAATCAACTCCGGTATCTCATACACCAGAATCCCGCTGGGAAAAGGCATTGGCACGAGCCCACTGGTAGGACACACCTTTACACATCTACGGCAACGATTGCAGGTTGCCAGAAAATTAGCGTTATCTCGTTTGAAATTGCCCATGATTCATCATCCCTCTTCATTATTACTCTCGCATGCTTGTTTTTTCATAGGCTTTTCTTAAACAGTCTAGCACCTGGAGTTAACTCCTAGTCAAGTTTTTTTGGGAAAACATTCTAAGTGGACAAAAAACATGGTAAAATGCCATTTTTTATTTTATAATACGGCCTCAATGATCAGTACAATTCATTTACTGCTTTCAGATATTTGTTTTGCACTTTAAGCCGCTCATATTTTTCTTCAAAGTGTCTTGTTTTCCCTATTATACATAGAAATACCCTATAGGGTAGACTTTTTTAGTGTCTACTCTATAGGGTAAATTTTAGTTATCGCTGGCAGCAGCCCCTTATTTTTATGCATAAAAGACTTTAATTCTTGACAACCCTATCTTTTACCCACTTTCAAGTGCTGGTAATTTTTAAATTGATCAGACAACTTCGACTAACATCCCCCGGCCCTGTTCGCCTGCCCGAGCAGCTGCAAACGATTCGTTCCTTCATGGTTTGCAGCGAACTAAAGCAAATTTACTTTTGTTGTAATTCCCGATTCCATTCTAGACACATTTCTACTCCTCGCCTAGCATCATCGACCCAGGCATCGGCATCAGTATATTCTCTCACCTTTTCATTAACTATCCCGCCAATAAGAATTTTAATTTTTTTATCACGTTCAATTAGTCGAACCAATTGAATTGTTCGTTTCATGGGCTCAATACCAGGAGTAAGCAAACTACATAGGCAAAGTACCCGTGCACCTGTTTCGGTTAAAGCCAGAATAAACTTATCTGGCGGTACATCAACCCCGAGGTCATACACTTCAAAGCCGTGACAGCGTAGCAAAGATCCTACCAAGTTTTTACCGATATCATGAATATCGCCCTCAATCGTGCCAAAAACAATTTTACCAACAATCGGCCTTTTCTCAGTAGTTTCAACAACTGGCCCCAGAATGTCCATAATTTCCGAAAATATTTCTGAGGAAAGAATTAAATCGCCTAAAAAGTATTCACCCCGCGAATATCTGTTCCCAACAGCCACCAGCCCGGCTCGGCATTTATCAACAATGTCCAGTGGTGATATGCCAAGATTCAGACTTTTTTTAACCAGTTCGAGCGCCAATGGTTCATCAAGTTCACTGATAGCGTTCGCCAGAAGTTCTAACACTGTCAACGTTCCCCCTTCAAAGGATGTTTGTCCGAAACTAAAGAATATCGGTCACCGCGATAATAGAAAACCCCCACCCCGATAGGCCGATTATCGTCATCGTACAAAGCCTGCTGCAATTTTAGTACAGGCTCACCTTGCGCTACATTGAGTAATTTAGCATCAAATTTCCCGGCACTTTCCGCAGTAAGAATAGCTTGACTTCGTACCGGTAAAATATCGGTATGAATCATAACAACCTCTGAAAAAGCCTTATATTGTAACTCATTCTCTAGAATGGGGCGTCCCTTGATATACATCATATATTTATGTTCAACAGCGATAGGTTCATTATCTGCCAAAAGCAGTCGGCAGTAATGTAATATACCCTGATTAGCCTTCATACCTAACTTCACAGCAAATTCCGGGAGTTCTTTGAGAAACTGAACATGAATCAGCCGGCACCCGGGCTCTTTGCCCATATTTGTCATATGAGCATGGAAATCTTCCATTAAAAATTCAGCTCGATCCAATAACGGTCTTGATACGAATGTCCCTTTTCCTTGTTGGGTACTAATAAGTCCTCGCTCGGCAAGCAGGCTCAGACATTTGCGGACAGTGGTACGGCTAAGCTCATATTCCCGGCTAAGTTCATTTTCTGATGGCAGCGACTCACCGACCTTTAACTGCCCCGACAGTATTTTCTTTTCCAGTATAGTTGCCAATTGATAAAAGGGAGGGGTAAATGAATTCTTGTTAATTCTCTCCATGTATATTAAAATCCACCTTATCATAGCTGTTTGTTGTTTGTTATCGCCATTTACTTCTACATGAGCAATACCCTTTCCTTCCTCAAAAATAGGAGATAGCCCCGAGCTGCCCCGGGGCCACAAAACATCTCTAACTATGTCCCATTATTCCACAGCCGGCGGGCGCAAAGGCAAGAGCACTAATATACCCACAATCGGCCCGGCAGCCATCATATACCAAACAGTGTTGAAGCTGCCGCTCATATCAATAACACCACCCAAAATCAACGGCCCAATCATAGGAGCAAGCTGGAAGATAAAGTTAGCAATGCCGTTAGCCGTAGCTGCCCATTCCTTGCCTGCATACTCCGAAACCATCAGGCTTAAATGCGGATTGGCGAGATAAGAACAAAAACCATATACAAAACCAATGATGTTTAACATCTGCAAAGTTGTTTGCGAGCCAAAATATACGGTCAATGGCACGCTTATGGCATAAGCAGCAATTATAATATTCTTACGATTACCTATTCTATCAGATATCCAGCCTGATACGATCGGCGCGATTAAGCCGCCCAAGCTGTACCAAATCAGTACAATTCCGGCCTCTTTTACCGAAAACCCTAATTTTTTGACATAGGCATTAGCCCAGGTAGCTAACCCAAGCTCCATCCACATCAGACAGAATCCGGCAATGGCGATCAGCACGATATTGCGGTTATTAAAAAATACCTTGAATCCACCAAAAAATGATTTTTCTCCTTTAGGTTCATCTGAAGTCTTAACCAAAAAGTAAATCAATACCCCAAGTATTGCCGTAGCAATACCTATTCCCTGAAACGCACCCTGCCAGTTGAAGGCATTATTAAGCGCAGGCACAACATAATTTGCCAACAATAATCCACCAGATGGCGCTGCCAGCAGCAAGCCAAAGGCCGTTCCTCGTTCCTTGGCTGGAAACCATTCCATCAACGCCCTGGCACAACAGGACATGATGGCCCCTGCTCCTAAACCTGTCACAACCCGCAAAGTGAAGCCAATATCAAACGACGTTATTGACCCCATTGCCCACGTAGATATTCCCTCAATCACTAAGCTTACCCCTAAAATAGTACGGACACCAAAACGGTCAGCTAACATGCCTGCTGGTACTTGAGTGATAACATAGCCTATATAAAATGCCGTCATATAGGCGCCTGCTTGCGACATGTTCATTTTCAGCACCGGTACAACTACTGGGATTAACGGCGGCCAGGCAAAACGCGCCAGAAATGTTAGCACAAAGCTGGCAAACATTAGAGCCATTATTACCCAACGATACTGGCTATATTCTTCTTTCTGGACTTGGTTAACCATACAAATTCCTCCCTTTAATCTTAATCGCTGAGTCAAGACTCCCACCTCTACAGGCGGCGTCAGTTCAGGTGGAGTAGACTCTCCACCTGAACCCCCGATGTTTCAGCTCTGCTGAAACGAGTTCACTTGATTTGCATCCCATACCCAACTAAATCAATGATTTTTCACGTACGCCTATAACAAAAAATATAGACAGTACCGGGCCCATTGCTAGAATCCACCACACATAATCAAATATACCTGTTGAGTCAATAACTAACCCTATAAACCAAGGACTTAGTAAGGATGCCAATTGAAATAAGAAATTCGATACTCCATTTGCGGTCGCGGCCCATTTCATTCCGGCAAACTGGGATATCATTATTGTCAGTTGAGGGTTAACA
>JAGGAC010000136.1 GCA_017889635.1 Bacillota bacterium
GATATTGTTGTTCCAATATCATGGACGGCTGACTATCGGTCACTTTAAAAACATGGGTATACGGATCACTGGACCCGGTCGTCGTCGGACTGCCAAACATCGCCGCCAGCCAAAAACCAATGCCAATCTGGTCCATCGGCACTACTATACTGCCGGATACATCAATATTGCCGACCGCCGGCTGTTCTTTCTCGCGGCGACCGCGAATCGTGCTCGACTCGATCAGATTTTGCGTAACAGCGATTTTCGACTGATTAAACGGCATATTATAGCCGGTAGGAGACGTTGGCGTCGCCCCATATGTGGTTTCATACCCCAACGCTAATTGCGAGTTATATCCCTTTGCTCTTGACATGTTATACCTCCCCTAGTATTCAATACTATAGCCGTTGACCGGCGTTATTTTTAAGGTGATATCCATCCGGCCGGGAAAGCGCGGATAATAGGCCACCGGCTCGATGCTATAATGCACCTCGCTAATCGGATTTTCCGCACTCAGCTCGGCCAGTTCTAAATAAATTAGCTGGCCCAAAGCGTCGCACTCCGCTACTCCCGAATACTCCGTTATATTATCGTTTGTGGTCGTCGTCTCCTGAACAATAGCCCAGGCAACCGTAAGCTTGTAGGTATACTCCTCTAGCTCCAACCCTTCCGCTTTGGCCCCGGGGTAAAGAATAATCAGTGGACACTTCGAATTCGCCGGCGGGTTTTTCCCGTTTATGCCGACATATATATTGGGTGTCTGACTATACGTTGTGGTGCAATAGCTTTGTATCACTGTACTCGCCTGTAAAGCATCCCGCCATTTACTGATAATGTCGCTCAATTTTAAAGTTGAAACCATGTCCTCAGCCCCCTTCTTTATAATCGCACAATTGGATTTTTCACTTATTCGCGGCATATGTTCCCAGTTCACAGAGAGCACATTTACCTGAACTATCGATGGTAACCCACCACGCACAGGCTTCCTCCAAACATTCGCCAAACGAAACCACCGAATCTTCATGTTTATTGCAAAGTAATGGACAATACATAATCTCACCTCCCCTTCTCATGCTTTTTATAAAATAAACAGCATGGCCTTTTACCCTTCGAAGTTTTTCGATAATTAGCTAATTCAAAAATAGCACCATATAACCGTAAAATTTACATAAATAAAATGAGCGTATCCAATTGAACGCTCACTTTATTTGAAAAATATTGATTTCTAGACCTTTTAATATGAATCTTTTTCGTTAAAGCTCTCATAAGGTTCTGGTGGTTTAGGCTGATCGCTAGGATTTTCATTCACTATCGTTTTTTACTTTCCAAAAATCAGGATATAAAAAGAAAAAGGCCAACAGATTTTTTCTTTGTCTGTTGGTCTTGAGTTGTATTTTCATTTTTGGTTAAACTGACTGAAGAATTGAGATTATGCGGTTAATTTAGGTTGAGTACTTTATTCCATTGGCTTTATTGCTTAAAGTTTCTGAAGTTTTCCCAAAAGTCTACTATTAGTTTGCAGCAAGTTAAACGGATTTTTGCAGTTAATTTTCTACCTTATTATTGGTTTACCGCCGCAACCAGCCATTCTTTAGCCTCATCATCACCTATCTTTCTAGGGGCATATTCCGGACCAATATTAATCCAATCTAATTTTACAGTATCAATCCCCTTTGCACCTTTTAAATTTATACCATATAGATTGCATTGTTTTAAAGATGCTGATGTTAAATCAGCATTTTCTAGGTTTGCACACTCCAGATTAGTTCCAGAAAATAGAGCACGACTCAGATTAGCGCCCATCAAATTGGCACTTTTAAAATTGGCAGAAATAAACGTTGCTCTAAATGCTTTTAGATTGACCAATACTGCTCTTTCAAACGAAGCATAATCTGCACCAGCTTTAGTAAGTTGAGCACCAGTAAGGTTCGCCATATAAAAATTTGATGATGCTAAGTTAGAATAAGTCATATCAGTATCTACAAATTGGGCATAAGAAAAATTCACTTCTGGTAGGATAGCATCAACCAAGTTCATATGTGAAAAATCACATTCGTGCAAATCTTCTTCGGTTATATATAATTGCTCTCCCTGTTCTCCTTGCGTATCAACCCAATTTTTATGAAGCTCCAATTTTTGGGATATTTCTTCTTTCATACGCCCTCCACTAATTCCATTATCACTTATTTATTACCAAAATATTACTTTACCGTTCAACCCAGCCTTATCTATCTCATTTTTACTTGTACTTTTTCTTGACATAGTACCAGGAAGCCCCCAAGGAGAAAAACAAGTTAGGACGATTCCATTACCCTCGATTATAACTTCTTCTTCAACGCATGGATTTGACCCCTTTACTAACACATCATATTCCACAATATTCACCTTGTATATTGCCATTTTAATTAGACAAATCAGACCATTAGGACGCAAATGGGACGGTGGGTTTGTCTTAACTAGAAAATAAGCAGACAAAACCACCGTCTCTCAGTCTTTGTTCTCTGTTCTCTGTTTTCCCGAGAATTTTAACAGGTTTTCACACTCCCGTTTCAATCATAACACTCATCTTCAACTGTCGGTATATAAGGCGATAAAAATTGATCTTTACGCTCATTTATGCTTCCGCGCGATAAGACTAAAACTTGAAAACTATTATCGTTACCATTTCTATCTTCATCGTCTCTAATGTAGAGCATACCATACGAACCTGGCGCACTTTGGGCAATAAATTTGTATAGATTTAATACATCTTCCGCATCTTTACCTTTGTGATTTGTAAATCCAGAAACTGACAAATGATATTCTCCATTTACTGCTCTAATATCTAGTATACCACTGTTAGTCCAATTTAGTTCCTTAATAAACAACTTGACACTATCAATAATTTTTTCTAAATTATCTTCCTCTCCAATACCGGTTGACTCTCTAAATGTAGCCCAGCCGTGAAATTCGTACATTCTTTCCCCTCCTTATTTTAGTGGCTTTATATCAATTATTACCTCAATACCATATCTTTGACTATATTCGCATAACTTATCTATGACAGATTTGGCCGGTTGTCCTTCAAAATGATAGTATACTTTTTTACCAGTTTCCTGAGCTGCTTCAAAAGTTGCTTTCATTTGATCCCTCACAGACTTATTGAGCGTCTGCAAAGCCGGTTTTGTTTGAGCTATATATTCATTACTTACAGCGTCAAATTCTCGTCCTATAGAATCACTGGCAAATTTCACCCTAGACTGACCACCGATTCTCTCAGCCAATAGATCAGCCGCCGCATCTGCTTTGTTAACATGAATCAATTCCCCAGTATATCGCCCGATTTGACCTGCTACTTTTGTAACTTCTACGGATTTTTTTGCAACGGCTTCCTCAGCTTCAATCACAACCTTTGGCGCCCGAGAAATCATCAAGGAACCTTTTCCCAGTCCAGCAGCTAGTTTCCCCAATAACCCCTCCACTTGACCACCGGGTACAGAAAACATCAATGCGGTTGATGCTGAATCCAACTTATCAAGAAATTCCTCTGTAGGAAGTGCACCTCTGATTGCACTATCTAACGCGAAATAACTTACTAAATCGTCAGAATGCATTATCCCTTGATTATTATATCTACGATTTACTCCAAAACTATCAGGGTGTATTGTATAATTCTCTTCTGGTTGTGAATCGACAGTCGCTGGACTAAGAGGGTCAATATTAATTTCTCCTATTAATGACTTGACATCGTTGACCCCTTGATAATTCAAATCATTAATAACATTATTCCCCGAATCATAGTACGCTTTAAACTCCGGCAGATGATCCCTAACAAATTGTTCTCGCTCTTCACCCAAAAGGTTTCCACATTTCTCAATTAATACTTGATATTTTGCATTCCAATCTATCTCTTTTTCATTCCACTCGGGGTGTTGCTGCCTTAATGTATCCGACTTTTCGGCAACTAACTTGGTATACTTTTGCTTCTCAAACACTGCTTTAA
>JAGGAC010000137.1 GCA_017889635.1 Bacillota bacterium
AGCCGGCGCAATAAACTTTTCCAACGCTACTTCGTCAGTAAAAGGGCTTTCTTGGCAAACATGAGCAGGCGCATCATAATGCGTAGAAACATGCAGCGGAAAGTCATGCAAAAGTTGTGTGCGACGATTAAACTTTGCCATGTACTGTACCGGAGTGGTCCATGGCTGAGCACCGGCAGGCCAAGTCGGCTGATCATTGCCCCATGGATGAGATAGATCAACCATTACCATATCACTGGTAATAGCCCATTTGCCAGGCATATTCTTAGCCGGAGTAGAATAATCCAGTAATGGAGTATCATATGTTTTTACATCAAATGGCATTTTTTCAATTGAAATAGGATATTTATGCATTTTTATTACCTCCTAATTTTACCTGCTGTAATAGTATTAACCTACTTAAAGAAAAAATATCCTTCATTTTTTAACCACCTTTTATATTAATTTTTTGAAGCATAAACATTCTAGTTGCCAGCCAAAACTCCCTAAACATGCAATGAAAATAAACTACTTTTTTGAAACATCATGTAATTTATTTATTTTCACAATAGTCATTTTAAACTATAATAGCAATTAGATATATGAATTATCTCTCTGTATTTTGGTGCATGCAGGAGGAGTTATGGAAATTAATCAATTACGCGAATTTATTGTTCTAGCTACTGAACTTAATTTTACCAAAGCAGCAGAAAATCTTTTTATGTCGCAATCAGTTCTTACACGGCATATCGCTGCCTTAGAAGATGATCTGAAACTACAGCTTTTTAATCGAAATAATAGAGAAGTGCAATTAACTACTGCTGGCAAACTATTACTTGAGGAAGCGCTCTCTCTTTTAGAACAGCACACACGCCTTATTCAAAAAATTCAGCAATACGCAAACGTTGAAGTAGGCGTTATAAGAATCGCTTATTTAGAAGCCGCCTCCAAAAACTTTCTAATCCCCTTCATAACCCACTTTAATCATTCATACCCCAACGTACAAGTGCACTTATATTCTTATGAAAACTTGCCCTTGTTAATGAGCGCTTTGCAAAATAACACTGTCGACCTTATTTTTACTCTGTCTCTGTCTTTGCCCAAATCCGGACTTAACTGGAAGCCTGTCTGCAGTGACTTTACTTCAGCTGTTGTACCATCCAATCACCCACCATCCAATCACCCATTGGCCAATGAACGTATCATTGACACCTTATTATTAGCAGATCAGCAATTTATATTGTTATCAAGCGTTAATAATCCGCAAGGCTTTCAGCACAATGTGAAGCTCTGTGAAATAAGGGGTTTTACACCAAATATTGTTCAACAGTTGCCTAATGTAATGTCGGTTCTTCTCATGATGGAACTCCACCAAGGAATAACCTTCTTACCTCGCCATACCCAGATATATGCTAATCCATCCGTACGCTACGTCGATCTTTACGGTGATGCCTGCAGATTTGACATCGGTATGGCATGGAAAAAAGGCAACTTAAACCCAGCACTTAAACCGCTTTTAAATGAATTTGAAAAAACACGTCAAACATTTATTCAGCCTTATCAACCGGCCCACTGACTTAAAAATCACACTCCATTGTTTTATTAAATCATTTTATCTGTCAATTTTTCTGAAACAATTGAATTTTTAAATTTATTATAGCGTAATACTTGACAAAAGCAAAATTCAAAATTAGCATATTCATATGTAGATATAACATCATCATTTCATTATTGATCACATTGGTACTCACTTTTTAATAAATATCCCCCGGCCTAGCCGGGGGTTTTGCTTTCCTGATAGCCGACACTATACGTTGCAATCAATACTCTTTATTATCTGCTGCATTCAGCCCTGCAGAAATACCTCCAGACTTTCTCAACTTAGCCACAACAGGTAACACAACTATTGACGCCACGCCAATTTGAACAAGATTACCAGGTACGGATGTTATCGGTGTAATCCAATTGCCATAAATAATAACTTCAGCACCATAATAACCAACTACCTTAATAATACAAGCCGCCGTCAAAGCCATGATATAAGCCTTTAAAGTTTTGTTACTTTCACAAATAGCACCGACTATATACCCCATGAATCCGACAATAATCAGTGTAAAAGGCGCCCATAATAGCCAGCCACCTACCACATCAAAAAGCGCCATGCCGATTCCTCCCGCCAAAGCTCCTAACCAGCGCCCGTAAATAATGGCAATAATAAATAGTGGCACATTTCCCAAATGAATTAACCCGCCATTAGCAGCAATAGGCAAGCGAACATTTACAAATATCGTACAAGTAAAAACAAGAGCAATACCTAGTGCCGCATATACTAGCTGTTTGGTTCTATTTGATGAGCGTTGTTCCATAATAAATTCCTCCTTCTTTCCAATATCTTTGAATCTTGACATAGCCGCTTAAACACCTTGGATTAGCGTTTGCAAAACATAGTTGTATTATAAAGTAATTCTGATACTGTTTAAATATACAGAATTTATATTTTAGATAAGTACAGATAATGAGTAAATAAATAAAGATTTATTGCTCGACCATGCAAGCAATAAATCTTTATATAGGAATCCAAATCCATCTATAACACTATCTTTTTTAGAACCCTACCGCTCAACCCAGGCCAAATAGGTTTGATCCGTTTTATAAGGCTGAAAAGCCGGATAATCTGACTCTTTCTCTAAAACATTTTGGACAACAACAAAAGCCTCTTCATGCCGTCCGAGCTTATGCAGTATTCCGACTTTATATTCGTACAAGAAGTAAAAAGTAGAACTTTCAATATAGCGGATACTGATCTCGACAACATCAAGCGCTTCTTGCAATACCACCGCATCATCCGACGCCAGCAAAGTTTGCTCGCCAATACAGGCGCCGCACCATTGAATAACCGTCTCCTGAAACTTTCCATATTCGGTAAAATGCATGATTGAACCGGCCCTAATGGATGGAAGAAGTAGTTCCCAGGCTTTTCGGGAATGTTCCAGACAAAGTTTTTTGTATTTGGCTATATCCTCCGCTTCCAACCCGGGTACAAAAAAGGACAGGTCATTATAGCAATGCGAATAAAGGTACTGCGTATAAAGAAGATCTTTATCCACAACCGGTTGACCCTTGGCGGCTAGGCTCGTAAGTAATTCCGAAGCTCGGTCGCAATTGCGCAGCGCCTTTTGATAGTCGCCGTTCATCTCCTGCTGCTGGCCCTTAGTCAAACAATCCGCGATCTGCTGTTGCATATCCTCCCCGGTTGGAGCCGCTCCCATCTTGGGCAAGATATTTTTAAGCGCCCCTTTGATCTTTCGTTTGATCTCTTCATAAAGATACTGTTCATTGCAAAAACGAATCCGACCGCGCTCAACCAACCCGGGTTCACTTAAAGTCCCCGCGACAAGTTTCAGCTCAATTTCCGCCAACCTTTCGCGTAATAATTTGGGAATTGGATTGAAATCACTATCATCATTGGGATAAAAAACTTCGGCGAAGATACTGTCAATAGGTTCACAGCCCTGAGAGCTATCAATTAGTTGCATCAACCGGTCGAATACCGCGGGAGCAGCAGCCACCGGTTTGACGATTTGGAGCAGCGCCTCCACCAAATCGTCATCGTATTCTTCTTCCAGCTCGGAATTTCGCTCGTTGTCTTCTTCCCAATCATACTTGGCGACTTCCGTTTCCAGCATTTTAATTATATTTTCAATCCATGGCAAATCAGGCGTGGTGGCTTGCTGCTGTAAATACTCCACCAGCTCGTCTTCATCGCAGTAACCAAAGCCATTGCGAAACAGCGCCGGAAGATCAGCCGCACCACTTGTCACTATCGTCTCCAGCGCCCAAGTGATGGTAGCTTCAGTAAAGTCGCGGGGATACAATTCACACCTAACCAATACTTCGCGGGCAAAAGCAATCAATTCCGCCAGGTTATTATGTTCCAACAGCAGCTCCAGCTTAGCTTCATTTTCCGCAGGAACGTCCCTCGCCTCACCGTCATCCGCCTCTTCTTCCGCTTCTTCAGCAAAACCGATTTCGGCCAACGCCCATAATTCCGCAGCGGAATAGGTATCATTAATCCAGGAAAACTCTCGCGGAGCCTCATAGATAAAATATTGCTTTTCGTCATAATAAGGTTTTAGATAATCATATTTGGAGTTACCAGGATATTTATTGGCCTTTTTGTGGTGTTTTTTCGCTTCCTCGGCATTTCCCTGCAGATAGTAGGTCAAACCGAGCAGCCACAAAGAGTTCAAAGCATCCCTGTTGTTTGCGACAACCGCCAACAATTCAGTCTGGGCTTTTTCAAGCTCACCCAAACGGAGATAGGCCTCGCCCCGATAACGGCGGTATGACGGTGACTCACCATTTTGTTCTGCGTGGTTGGTAAATTCGATTGCTTTTTCATAGTCGCCAAGCTTGATATAAATCCCCGCTATAATAGTATAAGCTTGTTGGGGATGGGTTTTAATGTTTTTTGGAAAAAGAATCGCCGCCTTTTCGTAAAGCGGGATCGCTGCAGTATAAGCATTCAGCCAGTGCAACATTTGGGCCTGCCAAAACACGGCAAGGTAATGGTTAGGGGAGAGGCTGGTCGCGTATTTGTAAAAAAAGTAAGCTTCCTTATATCGGGCGTTATTAACCAGCCGATCTCCCTGGCAATAAAAGGCAATGCTTTCGGGGTCGAAGCCTTCAATAAAAATTCCGTCCTTTGAGTATGAAACCTCGTAGATATCCTCATCAGAATCTTCGCTGCTGGCTTCGCGGTAGAATTCCGGTTTCAGACAATAATAACAATCCTGCCCATAAACAACTTTTAACCTTGTATCACTAGTTTCCCCGCCAACAGTAAATACCACCGTTTGATCATCAAAAGTCAGCCCGCTAAAATCTCCATACCAGCTATAAAAATAAGGAACCCGAACAGTGCCATCCACAGTTAAGCTTTCAACCAGCATTTCATGATCTTCGGCCAGCAAATAAATCTCTTCTTTAACTTCCAGATCACCCTGAATATAAAATTTT
>JAGGAC010000001.1 GCA_017889635.1 Bacillota bacterium
ACCCAAGGTGTGACCCCAAATATTCCATTGAGATGAGACAGTTTATAACAAGCACCATCTATTATCCCTTCTCTGTTTATCGGACAGGCGAATACTGGTATATAAGCTAGTGTAAACTTCTTGCCAATGATATACACACCAAATGTAGAGAGGGCAAATCCCAAAATCAATAGCGCCCATCTTAATTTTGGAAAATGTTTATGCATTCTTGATTCTCCTTCTATATCTTCTGACAATGCAAATAATCAAAATAATCATCCCGACGAGCAGCAAAACTACAGCGAAATCCTTAATTGCGCCAATATGTTCTTGCGAAAACATACGGTGACCTTCCACCGTATAGCTGGTCAAATAAAAGATCTTATTGTGCTCATACAATACATTGACTGTATTTCGCAAGGTATTCATATTAGCAAATGAAATTGCCCCTGTTGCATCTGTTTTAAGAGTATAGGATTGATTGTTGTAGAATAAGGTAACGTCTTTGTTTATCAAAGGATTCTGCTCGAAGTACAATACTAATTTGTCATTTCCCTTTAGAACAACTTCGAAAGGAAAGCGTTTATCGTTAAAATAAGTATTTACCACTGTAAATCCTCGTGTGAAAATTGTATCTGCTTTAGCGGACGCCACCAGCTTTTCCGGTTGACCGTCATTATTTACATCAACGGATAGCATCTTTGTTGTCGCAATAAATGAACCGTTGGAATTGTTGAGAATTTCACAGGGATTTTCTTTAGCCATTTCCTTGATAGACCCGTCTTGCTGATTTGCGAATATTCTGATGTCTTTCTTTTTAATTGCTAGATTGTCATAGTTGAGTCTGATTACATCATTTTCAAAGCTCCACCAGAATATTTGATTAGGACAACTTGATGTACTGTTCTGCGCTATATCAAATGTTCTGGTTTTGATATCCCCTGCACTAGAAAAGAACGCTATTTTATCATTAAAAAAGCCGCAAAAAAAGTATGCTGCTATAATTGATGCGCCGATGATCCAAAGAAGGGGTCTTTGTCTGAAACGCATATACGCTTTGTTGAGTGACGTCCTCATCCAATCCTCCGGTTTTCTTTTCTATTAACTTTTCGGGATTTTATCATCTCTCCAAAAGCCTCAATCCGTATCCTCAATTGTTCGATATCCTGATAATTGTAGTCAGTCTCCACCCTTAATACCGGAAGACCGTTTTTAATAAACAGATTCTCTATCTTCTCAAATTCGAAATCAACAGTCACTTGGCCTCTGATTACATGGTATATTAATGCTTCGGCATCACCAGCAACAATACTTGCCTGCAAAGAGTCCATTCTAGCGCTGTTGTTTGTGAATGCTTGTGAAGTGTCATTTTCGTAGTAACTTCTTGCGATGTCTCCAACCATATCCTTAAAAAACAGCCTTTTTTCAAGTTCCACATCTATGAGCAAATGATTAAACGCTTCTGTTTCAAAGTTTGATATTGCAAGTCCCGCATCGGTTAGCAATCTAGGAAGCTTCATATTGGGAAAAAGAATGGAAGAACCGGCCAGCACAATATTAGATCTGCTTCCCAATGCTTTGAAACTCAAAAGTTCTCCACTAGATAGCTTCTCGATATCATCATTTAAGGCTCTGAGGTGCAATGTCCATTCTTCTAGGTCATCTGCCATATAGTATGTATTTAAAATCATAATAAAAATTTCTGCTGTTAATAGATTCTCAATGTCAACATAATGAGCAACAAAACGCTGGAGCTGTTTTTTGGCTCGGGATACCTTTTTTGCTGCATGCAGTAAATCTGCTTTGCTTGGTCGCTTTCCTGTTATAAAGGATATTTCCTCAACAAGCCCAAGCATTTGAGCACACCATCTCTTAACTGATGTCGCTCTTCCTTTAACGGACGGAATATCCAATGTTAAAGTATTAAACTGCTTTGCGAGAATCCTTGCTACTTTTCGCATGGAATCCGAATAAACGGGGATCAATACCAGATCGATCTCATCAAGCCTAGGCATTTCACCGCTTAACATCATGCCAATGGCAGATTTAACAGCCGGATCGGTATCCCTTGCTAATAAGCTATCCCCATATAAGGTTGCCTCGGTGCTTCCACCTATTATCCATACTGGTTTTGCACCACAGGCTATGATGAGTTCTTCTGGTATATTGAACCCCATAAGTGCTACTTTTTTGGAAGATGTTTTTTCTTCACTTACTGAATAAGTTGCTGCAACTTTAAAGAAATATTTGAGATATTTTGATTTAAACTTAAGTTGATTCATATCCAGGTTGTCGAATACATCAACAACTTCACTACTACCAGGACGCATCAATTTCATAATATCTTTTTTCATAATAGCCACCCTCTCTAATCAAACTATTTTGAATATCAGAACAGCGAAAAATTATCCCAAGAGAATGGTATTCAATTACACCCTATCCTAACTTTAACATATCATTCAATATTTAACAACATGGTCAACGTGCTTGAGAGCTAAATACAGTAACATAAGCAGAAGAATGCTTGATATATCTTGTTTTACTGCGAATTATTTGATGTATCAGCCAGTTAGTGAAAGCACGAAAACGATGCAAAAACTAGTTATGTTAACGATTGAATGTTGATTACAGGTGTGTTAATAGAGAAAAATTAAAACTCGAAATCTCCCGTAAATCTATTGTGAAAATTATTGATAGTCGTAGTTTGTTCGTAATAATAAATGAATTTAAAATTAACCTTATGTTTTTTAATGGTTAGCAGATAGTAGAGAAAGTATGGAAATCGGTTTAGATTCCTTGCTTAGTGCTGGAACTGATAAAAAAGGAATATTGATAGAGATGTTATGCGTTAAATATCAAATAATTATATTAGTGATAATCGAAAATATGCACTTGGTTATGGTTTCCTAATATTTTCAACCCCAAACTGTTCTCCTTCGAGTGCTATCCTCGTGACACCTAAAAAGACTTTTGGTAGCAAATTAAAGCAATTTTATGGTAATTCATAATTTAAAACATTAGAAAAAAATATTCTGCCTATCGTAAATTAACGAAATCTGAATCGCGCAATGAAGGTTCTGTGGAAATTCGCCGGTTACAATACTTTCTCGTGTTAGCAGAAAAAGTGAATTTTACTAGCCCGGCTAAATACTTATTTATTACTTGTCATCTTTAAGCCAGCACATTGCTGATCTGGAACAAAAAAATCGGTGTACAACTTTTCAAGCGTAACCGCCATGCTATCGTTGAGTTAACAGCAACTGGGAAATACTATTGCCAAAGGCAGGCTGATTCTTTCTCGATGCGATGAAGCTATTGAAATTACCCGTCAGGCAGCACTGAGGTCTGACGGCACTCTTAAAATAGGAGTGCTTGGTTCGCTATATACCGGTGAAATAGATATCGGATTTACCGTGATATCGAATATAACAAAAGCTGCCTTTGCGCAGCTTTGTTATAAAATCGTTTATTCAGATAAACTTTTCTTTGCTGGAGACGATAAAACTATGGCAATTATTGCCTGTTGGAAGCAACTCCATTGTTGCGCATCCCATGACCGCTTTAACCAATAGGCAAGGCCTTGATGGCGTTACTTCATTCCTTATGGCTGCAGATACATGGCTTCCTCCCTAAAGCTTGACGGTAATACCGCCAGTCGCGTAAACAGGTTCTGCGGGAATCGTAACGCAAAACAGCCCGAAAGTCATGCGGTCTGTCCCTCGACCGATATCTTCCATATCGGAGTAAGTTTTCTTCAAAAGATTAAAAAATAAGTCATGCCATAGAGCGGAAAATGATTTTGAACGCCCAATTTTCTGAGCATTTTATTAGCATTCATGACCGTGCTTTTCAGAACGATTGCTCTTCTTTTTTCCACTCTGGGTTTTGGTTCTTCTACGTTAGTGGTTTTCAACTTGTTTGTTTTTAAGGCTCATCTTTCTTTCCTTGCAATCCGCTGTTGTTATAGAAGAAGGCCTCCCGTGATGAGGTATAAATTGCTTTCCCTAAAAATGTAATTTTTAGAGCCTGGTCTTCAGGACACACTTTTATACAGTCGCTGCAAAACAAACAATCACAGGTAGTGATATTGCTTTTTTTTCGCTCGGTATAAATACTTTTGATTTCCATAGGGCAAGCCTCATAGCAGTAGCCACACTCCGTGCAGGCTTGGCAGTTCTTCTTTAACCGAAACAACGAAAACTTATGAAACACGCCGACGAAATACCCTAAAGGACAAACATTGCACCAAAACCTGTATTTAAAGAATGATCCTACCACAACTATAACCGTAACAAAAAAGGACATATGGAGCTCTAGCTTGCCTCCTGCGATGAGCGGCGTAACCGCCTTAACGGGGCAAAGGTCACAAAAGTTTATGCCAAATGCACAGATGCCAAAGAATACGAATAAAAATCCCCACTTGACCAGATTGACAGAAGAATTATCTCTGCTGCCAAACCTTATTACACTACTGCCGTTTATACTGCTTCGAAACTTGAATACCAAATCCTGAATAAAACCCAATGGGCACAAAAACCCGCAAAGCATTCTTCCAAAAATCACGATGAATAACGCTACCCCAAGAAAAAACAATCCAATATCCACCCAAGGTGTGACCCCAAACAATCCATTAAGATGCGACAGCTTATAACAAGCGCCGTCTATTGTCCCTTCTCTGTTTATCGGACAAATGAATACTGGCACATAATCTTGTGTAAACCGCTTGCCGATGATATACACACCAAATGTAGAAATGGCAAATCCCAAAATCAATATCACCCATCTTAATTTCGGAAAATATTTATCCATTCTTGATTCTCCTTCTATACCTTCTAAAAATGCAAATGATTATAATAATCACCCCAGAGACCAGCAAAATTATAGCTAAATCTTCAATAGCGCTAATATGTTCTTTCGAAAGCATACGATGACCTTCCACCGTATAGCTGGTTAAATAAAAAGTCTTATCGTGTTGATACATGATATTGACAGTATTTCGCAAGGTATTCATATTATCAAACGAAATTGCGCCCGTTGCATCTGTTTTAAGAGTAGAGGAATAATTATCATAGAACACGGCAACTTCTTCGTTTATCAACGGATTTTGCTCGAAATATACTACCAGTTTGTCATTTCCTTTCAGAACGACTTCCAAAGGAATTCGTTTATCGTTAAAATGAGTATTCACCCCTGCAACTATCGCTGCAAGCTTCCGGGTAAAAATGGTATCTGCTTTAGCAGACACCACCAACTTCTCCGGGTGACCGTCATTGTTCACATCGACAGTGAGCACCTTTGTTGTCGCAATAAACGACCCATTGGAATCCTCGGGAATTCCAGGGGAATATCCTTTAGCCAGCTCTGTGATAGACCCATCTTTTTTCTTGTAAAATATTTCGATGTTTTTCTTATTGATAGCCAGATGGTCGTAGTTCAGCCTAATTACATCATTGTCAAAGCTCCATCCAAATATTTGATTAGGACAACTTGATGTACTGTTCGGCGCTATATCAAATGTTCTGGTTTTAATACCCCCTACAGGAAAAAGCGATATTTTATCATTAAAAAAGCCGCAAAAAAAGTAAGCTACTATAATTAATACGCTAATGATCCAAAGAAGGGGTCTTTGCCTGAACCGCATATATGCTTTGTTGAGTGACGTCCTCATCCAATCCTCCGGTTTACTTTTCTATTAACATTTCGGGATTTTATTGTTGCTCCAAAAGCCTCAATACGATATCTATGTTGTCGAATGCATCAACAATCTCGCTACTACCAGGACGCATTAATTTCATAATATCTTTTTTATAATAGCCACCCTCTCTAATCAACCTATTTTGAATATCAGAACGGCGAAAAATTATTTCAAGAGAATGGTATTCAATTACACCCTATCCTAACTTTAACATATCATTCAATATTTAACAACCGAGTCAACGTGCTTGAGAGCTAAATACAGTAACTTCAGCAGAAGAATGCTTGATATATCTTGATTTACAGCGAATTATTTGATGTATCAAGCATTCGGCGAAAGCGCAGAACCGATGAAAAAACTAGTTATGTTAACGATTGAACGCTGATTACAGGCGTGCTGAGAGAAAAATTAAAAACCTATATTTTTAATGGTTGGTTGATAGTGGAGAAAGTGCGGAAATCGATTTAGGTTTCTTGCTCGACAGTGAAACTAATAAAAAGGAATATTGATGGAGACATTATGCGTTAAATATTAAATAATTATATTAGCAATGATCAAAAATATGCACTTGGTGTATATTTTCGTTAGGATGGCGATGGGAGGGGATGGGGGTTTTTAAGCTAGAGTTACATTCTTAGCGATCAGCTCACGAGTTGGAGTTCGAAAAGGCCCTCTGAAAGCGAAAGCCTTTCGGAGAGCCTTTTCGGCATGCAATATTATCTCATGTTACTTTTGGGGCGTTTTCCCCACGACACATAAGGTGTTGGCGGTGGAGGATCACCCAAAAAGCATCAGCGCGTTTGGAATGAACAAATGTCCCTGTTTCGCTGATGTTGTATTTAACGCGGCGTTGGTATTATTTTGATGTTTCCCTGCTTGACGGGTATGAAAATTTTATTTATTAGAATATTTTAAATTAACATAAAATAATTGTTATTGAAAGCTAAGTAAGCATCGAAGGTAAAGGGAAATCGTAGATATAATTCAAAATATTAGCGAATACTTCTGGTTTGGTTGATAAAAAATGTTTAGTTGTGTATAATAACTAGTATACATAACTAAAATGGTAAAAAGAGGTGCTGCCCATTGTTTAATTTGTGGGCTGGGTGATCGCAAAAATAAATTATATTGATCACGCGATGAAAGATAGAAAGCTATCTTTCATTTTTTCTTAAAAATAATCTATTTGCTATTACGAGGTAAACATCATGAACAACTTTAAAGAAACAGAACAACAAACGATTATTGCTGTTGTGGCTATTGCTATTATTACCTTTATGGGAATACTTTCGGAAACGGCGTTGAATATTGCCTATTCCCGGCTGATGGATCAATTTAATATTTCGGCGGCAACCATTCAATGGCTGACTACGGGATATTTGTTGACTTTATCCGCGTTTATTCCCCTCTCTCCGATTCTCGTAAAATGTTATCGAACAAAAAAATTATTTCGAACTGCGGTTATAATTTTTTTGACGGGAACGCTCTTATGCGGTTTTGCCTTAAACTTTGGAATGCTGTTGCTAGGCAGGATCATTCAGGCTGTTGGTACCAGTATTACCCTGCCGTTAATGGTTAATATTATCTTGGAAAAAATCCCTGTTTCTCGCCGGGGCAAGATTATGGGAATCGTCGGACTGGTTACTTGTTTTGCTCCGGCCTTAGGCCCTACTTTTGGCGGAGTTGTAATTGAATGGATAAACTGGCATTGGATTTTTATTCTGATGTTGCCGGTGTTGATGCTAGCCTTTGGTTTAGGCAGCAAATATATTATGGATATTCACACTACTGATCAGATTGTGATTGACTATCCATCCATCATTTTATCCACGATCGGGTTGGTGGGAATTGTTTACGGTGTCAGTATCTCGGCCGATTTTGGTTGGCTTGATCCGAAGGTCTTAGGCTGTTTGGCGATTGGCCTCTTAAGCTTAGGCGGGTTTATTTATAAACAACTGCAGTTGCCTAATCCGTTGATTGAAGTGCGGGTATTTACCTATCCGATGTTTACACTTGGTATGGTCATTGTTATGATCAGCATGATGACAGTCTTGGCGGCTGGTTTTATTTTGCCTTTGTATTTGCAGAAGTCGTTAGGCTGCTCCAGCCTGGTAACGGCTTTGGCGATGCTGCCTGGTGCGGCAATTAATGGAGTTATGTCGCCGGTTACCGGCAAGTTTCTTGATAAACACGGTCCTAAGTTACTGCTTTCTGTGGGGTTTCTCTTGGTAAGTCTTATGGTTTATATGTTTGCGTTTTTTAATTGTAATTTTTACGACGTGATTATTATATACGCTGTGTTTATGTTTGGCGCATCGATGTTGGCTATCCCTGCTCAATCCAATGGGCTAAATCAACTGCCGAAAGAATATAATGCCGATGGGTCGGCTATTGTAAATACTTTACAGCAAGTGTCGGGGGCGGTTGGCACGGCTCTGGCTTCCAGTATTTTTACGATTAGTTATACCAATTTCCAACAATCGTTTTCTAGCGTAACGCTTGAAGTTATGCATCAGGCAGGCTCGTTCGGCGTCCATAATACGTTCGTGTTTTTTTTATTTCTGTCGCTTGTGGGTTTTGGTTTAGCCTTAAAAGCACGTAGATGAATTGAAGATTAAACAAGACAAGCCGTTGGTGGTGCGGCTAACGGCTTGGTTATACAGATAATAAATAAAAATTTACTAATTTTTGAAGAGTGGTATAATAAATGTATCAATTGGCATAATGCGCTTATAGCGTAGTACTAAGTAATAACTGACATTTTCGGAGGCGTCTAATGGAAACGTGGTTAGTGAATAAAGTAGAAGAACTTTTTAAAAATAATCCGCTGTCATCAAGGTTAGATATTAATATATTATCGCTTGGGCATGGCGAAGTAACTATGTCTATGCCGATAACTAATGAGATTCATACAAATGTTTATGGCTTTATTCATGGCGGATCTTTTTCTACATTGGCTGACTCTGTAATGGGAGTAGCTTGTCTAACTGTTGGAAAACTAGTAGTTACAAGTGATATGAGTGTAAAATTTATTTCGAATTCTAAAACTAGCCCAGAAATTATCGGATTAGGTAAGATTATTCATAATGGAAAGAATCTGATAATTACTGAAGCTGAGATTCGTGATAAAAATCAACATCTTCTTGTTAAAGCCCAAGGAAGCTATTTTGTTCAAGGTTCAATAGAAAAAGCATCACTTTTATAGTTCAATAATTAAGTTTAATGTAGTGTAGTTTGATTTCTGGTAAATTTCCAAAATGATATTGCTAAGCATATTTTGTTTAGGCGCTAAAAGGACGCTTAATAAAGACGCGAATACCGTGATGGTACTCGTGTCTTTTTGTATTCATAATATTAATGAAATCTTGGCAGTTCTAGCGTTATCGACGGTTTGGTGTTAGCGGCGAGCTCCACTGTATTGATAGAATGGCTGATATTGTTTGAAGTTATTGAATAAGAAACACGTTTGAACTTAACGTGTTTCTTGCAACTTGTATAGCAGCACGACATAATTATAAGTGAATAAATAATAAAAAAAGAGTAAAAAACAAAGGATTTTCTCTAAAAATAATAGAACAAACTATAAAAATACTAGTAAAGTAAGAAAAGTGCATTGCGAATAAAGGATGATTGTTATTGCTTAATGTTAATTGATGGACATAAACATGGTTTGAGAGTTTATGTACAAAAGTTTCGGATTTATAGATAATAGCGAATTAGTGTTGCATCTGTCGAATTTCAGGCGAACAGTCTCTGTGGCTGATAATCCGTTGGCCAAAGAAGCGGCGCTGATGCGGGTTAATAAAGCGTGTTAGTGGCTGTAGCAGGAGGGGTTGAATGAGATTATCTAAATATTTTCCACTAGCGGTTTTTTTTGTTCCTTTAATTGTACTCATTATGTTTGTTTCTGAACTCAGTGAAGCACTTAAGAAGCATGATATAGAAGAGTTTTTTTTCATCTTAGGAGTTGTAATATTTCAATTTCTAATCGCTTTTGTTTGTTATAGAGTTCTGATTCAAAATTTTGTAGATTTGACGGACGCGGAGAAAAGTAAATTTCGACAATATGGAAAAAAATACTGGACCGAATTTAGCTGCGTCAAAACAAAATGGGGAACGAAATTTAATAAGGCGCCGGTTGCAGTTGTGTTTGCACAATTGGTTGATACTCTCTCTGGTAAAATTCGAAGTTTTCGCAGCAGAACTATTTGGATATCGGATACTGCTGTTTATCAAGCGATGCAGAATCTTCAATTGTTGGATAATATGAGGAAGTGTTATATTCCGGTATATGTTGATCCGGTGAATCCAAAAAAATATTTTCTGGATGTTGAAAACTTAGTTTTGGAACCAGAAGATTTTAACCCAGCTTTTGAAAAACTGGTTTACCATGAGAATAACGTTAATATAGTGACAGAAAAACGTAAAGCTAACAAATGGCGGCTAGTGGCTCGCGTGGTAGTTGTTTTAGTTGTATTAACGATTGGTATGAGGGTATTAATAATCTTTAACCGTGACGTTTGTACGGCATTTATTCAATGGATGCCAACTTGGTCTTTTCTTTATTATGATCGAGGCTATGACTATTATGTGAAAAAGAACTATTTAAATGCGATAGCTGATTTTTCAAAGTATCTTGAAGTAGAAAGACATAATGGCCGAGTTATTCCGAAAAATGTTGATGTGCATTTTTATCGTGGCAATGCCTTTCTTGAAAGTGGGTTTCTTCTGCAAGCCATAGCGGATTATACAGTGGCAATTAAACTTAATACTAATATCGCTGAGGCTTTTGATAACCGTGGCTGCTGCTTCGTTGAGTTAGAAGAACATGAAGTAGCAATCAGTGATTTTAAACAAGCTATCCAAATGAATCCGAATAGTGCAAAGCCTTATTATGATATTGCGGTTGAATATGATCGGCTTTGGCGTATTGATGATGCAATTGAAAATTATGAAAGGTTTTTAGAACATGCAGATCCGCTGAAGTATGTGACTAATAGTCATAATGGTGTTACTAAAGTTTATTATAATGATTCGGTTTCTCGAAACATTCCGGCAGTGAAACGGCGGCTTCAAGAGCTCATAAATGAACGAAGTAAGCAGGCTGAAAATTAAAAGAGCGATCTGATGGCTAGGTTTTGGGATGCCAACAGGGGGTGTAAGATGCAAGGGGATGATAATATGAGAATGGCGAAATTAGGTATCCTTATTATGGTGGTCGTTATTGCTGTTTTTTGCGATAAGGGTTATTATGCTTGGGCGAATAATTCAAGCATAAATGAATTAGTGGAATACGGTGGGATCATCTTAATTTGTGTGGGTATTACGTGTTTGGTTCATCAAATATTAGAGGCAGTATTATCTAGCAAGAGGAAACAGCGCTGGCGCGAGCGGGGGCAGAAAGTATTAGCTGTTGTAGTAGCAGTTGATACTAAGGAGCGGCGAGCGCTAAGCGGAGAAACCGCTGTTGTTATAATGTGTAAGGGTATTGATGTTGCTACAAAAACCATACGCACCTTTAAGAGTCAAAAGCTGTGGTTTGCTTTTGATGGTTCTGATGATCTTCTATATCAGGCTATCCAAAGGTTAATGCAATCAGGTTCGGCACAGAATGCTTGTGTTCCGGTGTATGTAGATGCTAAAAAACCGCAAAGATATTTTGTTGACGTGGAAAATTTTATTATTGACCAGCAAATGGCTGATGCTATTATTCATTCTTTTATACAAGCAAGCCCTTCTACACAGCAGGAGGACAGTTATTCTAGTTTAGGAAGCGGCGCATATAGCGTGTTCGGGTCGGTAGTCTTTTTGGTTGCCGGCTTTATCTTGGTTGCGGTGGCAGGAGCGTTCAGCAATCAGTCAATTTGCACAGCAGTACTAAAATTGTCTCCTAATAGCGGTGCCGTACATTATTCTCGAGGGTTATCTTACTATGATAATATGGACTATAATCAAGCAATAGCTGATTTTGATAAATGTATTGAACTTGGATGGGACGCGGAAAAGGTATACTATAAAAGAGGCTCAGCCTATTATCAGCTTGGTTATAATGCTCAGGCAATTAGCGATTATACAAAAGTAATTGAACTAAATACGGATTTTGAGGAAGTTTATGAGGAACGCGGCTACCTGCTTGATTTGGTGGGGGAACATGAAAGAGCGGTAGCCGATTTAAATGTAGCAATAAAATTGTCTCCTCATAAAGCCCGGCCTTATTATTTTCTAATTGCTTCCTATATTTATAGCGGAACAGAGGAAGCGGCAGATTCGGCTATTAACGTTTATGAGCAATTTTTAACTAGCGTTGGCGATTCTGCGGCTGATAATGCTAGTCGTATTCAATTAAAAGCCATGATGGCTGAAATGTATTTTTTCCGTGGACTTGCTGAACAGAAAAAAGAAGAATACGACAAGGCGATTGCTGATTATAATATGGTAATTGAGATGGAACCAAATGCTGCGGAAGCCTATAATAATCGTGGCAAAGTTTTAACGGCAATAGGGGAGTATGAAAAGGCCATTAATGATTTCGAGACCGCAATCAAATTGAATCCCAAAGAGGAACAGGTTTATATTGAGTTGGCGCATGTTTATGAACGGTTGCAGCGTAATGATGAGGTGAATCAAGTTTATCAGAAGCTATCGGATATAAAAAAATAGAGTAATTATTGGGTAGGTTCTTTAACAACCTCTGGAAGGGGGAAAGATATGAAAAATCCGCCGTTGCAACGCTTGCTTAGAATGTGGACAGTGTTACTTATCGTTGTGCCAAGCTTATTAATTATGACTATTTATACTGTTGGACAAATTAAGTTAGCAAAGCAGGAAAACTTGGAGCAGATTAGGCAATGGGTTGACTTTCAAGAGCGGGTGATATCCTCCTGGCTAGTAGAACGGGCGGCAACTATTCATGAGTTGGGCCAACAAGCAGCTTTTCGTAACTTGGATGAACGACAGATGCAAAACGAATTGAGGTTAAAACAGCAAAATGATCCAAACTTTGACTCGCTGTCCTTTGTTGATAAGGATGGATTTGTTAGGCTATCTACGCTACAGAATGAAATGAGCAGTCCGGCAACTCGCGATAAGCTTTATTATGAGATGGCGTTAGCGGGCAGTGCATTCATTTCTGATGTTGTTATTGGCCGAAATAGTGACAAAAAGATAATTAACTTTTCTACCCCTATTTATGATTATGCTGGGAACTTTCAGGGATTGATTATTGGCGCGGTGAAAACTACAACACTAGAAGTTATTTTGAAAGAAAACTGGATTGGTCAAACAGGTGAGATACTTGTAGTTAATCGTGAAGGTACTCTGCTTACTGAGCCTAGATATATAGACGGAACAAGCAATAAAGGTCTTGGTGTGGATAGTGCTAAAAACAGATTAAAAATATCTAAGGATGTCTTGCATAATATCCAGCTAGGTGAATCGGGAACGGCTACTTGGGTTGATTATTCAGGAAACGGGATATTGGGAGCATATAAAACTGTTCCTGATTTGGACTGGACGCTTATTGGAAAGATTGATGAAGCAGAAGTTCTTCTTCCTATATATAAGCAGTTGGTGCTAATGGCTGGGTGGACATTTATTTTATTTTTACTGATTTTGCCGCTTGCGTCTCGTTTAATAGATCGAATTAAACGCCCTGTCGAGTGGTTAATTGAACAATCAATCTTAGTGGCGCAAGAAAAATATGAGCTGGCAGTACAACCTAATAATCTAGGGGAGATGCCAAGTGAGCTAAAGACATTGTGCGAAACTTTCGTCACTATGAGTCGCAAGATTGAGAACACTGTTGGTCTCTTAAAAGAAAATGAGGCTAACCTTGAGGGGAAAGTAATAGAGATACAGGACATTAACGCTTTGCTTGAAGAGGAAATAGCGGAACGACAGTCAGCTCAGGACGCACTTCAGCAATTAAACGCTGCTCTTGAAGATAAAGTGTCAGAACGTACCAGACAACTTCAAGAAATTAATGATGCTCTCAAAATGGAAATCGTCGAACGACAAGCTGCACAAGAGGAAACGCTTAAAAGCCGGGATGCGCTTGTTACGAGTGAGCAACAACTGAAGAAGAACTCTGAAAAACTGGCGGCTACAAACAAAGCATTGCTGTTTTTAAACGAAGAACTGAGGCGGATATCTCTATTAGATGGATTAACCGGCATTGCTAATCGACGCTATTTTGATGAGTATCTTGAAAAGGAATGGCAACGCGCAAAACGGGAAAAGGCGGCTTTAACCTTTATTATGGTAGATATTGATTATTTTAAGGGCTATAATGACGCGTATGGACATTTGGCTGGCGATGACTGCCTAAGAATGATCGCCGGAGTGCTGAACAATATGCCAAGACGATCGACTGATATTGTTTCGCGGTATGGGGGAGAGGAATTTGCCATAATATTGCCTGATACGGATAAGCAAGGTGCTGCTGTTATCGGAGAAAAGGTTAGAAGTTGTGTTGAAAATTTAGGTATTAAGAACAAGGCATCGTTAATTAGCGAGAATGTTACAGTAAGCGTTGGTATTGCAACATTTATACCGGAGAAGGATGCTTTGCCGTCTATTATAATTGCTTCTGCTGATAAGGCTCTTTATCAGGCGAAACACGAAGGTCGCAATAGGATAAGGATTGCGGAAGTCTAGAAGGAGACATTGTAGGCATAATTTTTCCAGGAGGGGAATAGAACGAAGATAGCTAAATATATGCATTATACTTATAGGTGGAGGCGAGGATTATTGAATCAGGCAAAAACTATTGCAATTACTATTTTGTTAATGCTGATAACCTTAACGGCATTTGCCAAGGAAGGGAAAGTACAGATAGTATGGCCGAGTGCAGTAGATGCAGTGATGTATGAGTTAGAGATAGCGCGCGCTCCCGTAAAGATAAATACTAGTGCTCCCCAAGATCAGGTAGTATATACTACGACCACAATTTATACCCCTGGTGTGGAGTTAAGCCTAGATTTGTTTAAAGACTACGAGTTAAATAAGCTATATTATCGCGTTCGTCCGCTGGATTTGGACAAGAAACCGGTAGGAAATTTTTCTCGCCCGGTTGCGCTGGATAAGATGATATTAAACCCAATAAAGCCGATGCCGACAGCTAAATTTAAATATAGTCCGGCTCCGTTATATCCGGTATATTCCTGGATTCCGGTATTAGAAGCTGAGGGATACGAGATTGAGGTAACTAATCATAAACCGGAGAATCCTAATGGCAATTTGCCATCGCGATATCGAGTCCGGTCCTACAACATTGAAAAGGGTTTTGACTTATATGATCTAAAAGCGTTTAATGAGGATGGAAATTACTACTGGCGGGTAATTGCTCTTGACAGCGCGAGACAACCGATTGGGGTGTATTCGGATGCAATAGCCTTTAAAGTGCAAAAACGAGGCTATAAATGGGCTGCTTTTGGTGACAGTATTACTCATGGCGGAGGAGCGATCTCTAATCCGCCATCTGATCCGCGGTTTAACTATTTTTACTATCTGCCGTTTAGTGTGAAAAATTTGGGCCGTAGCGGTGATACCGCGGCGATGTTAGTCGGTCGCTTTGAGCAGGATGTATTGCCATTTAAGCCTAAGTATCTGCTGATTTTAGGTGGAACCAATAGTATTAGAGAAGGAAGCCGTGCTGAGGATGTTATTGCGTCACTCACGGTAATCAAGGAGAAATGTTTAGAGAACGGTATAAGGCCGATTTTCTTAACTGTTCCACCGCTAAATCCGGAACGAATGCAGCGTGTTTTCAACCAATCTCCGGCTGAAAAATGGCAGCAAGAATTAGCAAAAGTAAATAACTTTCTTAAAACCCAGCCGGATGTTATCGATATATATTCAGTTTTAGCTGATGAAAAAGGTTTTTTGCCGGTAAAGTATTCGCAAGACGGGCTTCATCCCGATATTGCAGGCAAGAAGGTCATGGGGAACTGCATTAAAAACTATTTAAAGACCTATAATATTCAATAGTTATTCTGTAAAAATGAGGATATTCGTTAAAAAACAAACGAATATCCTTATTTTTTTGTATCTTGCGGACATATTTTTACAATAAATTGTATTAAATTGATCAAATGTATAAAATTTTACATTTTTTTAAAGGGATTTAAAAGATAATAGCGAAAATTTAAAAGATTATATCAATACAGGAGGCAAAAATGAACAAGTTGGAGGCGTTAGCTGCTTCGGCTGATATTATGATAGCAGCAAATCCACATTCCTGCGGAATAACTGTCGTTACTAAGGAGGGAATAATTCTATTTTCCCAGACACCTGATTTTTTGCCTGGTGACAATCCGTTCAAGGTCGGAACGCAGCATGTATTTCCGCCTGATAACGGTATGGGGCAGTGCATAGCAACGAAGAAACCGATTTTTGAGACAGTGAAAAAAGATGATAGATTGCCGGTTAGCTTCAAGGCGCATTGTATGCCGGTTTTTGCTGAGGATGGAGAATTTCTGGGCGCTTTCAATATGCTTGTAAGTTATGAAGCACAGGATACCCTTTATACTGCAGCACAGACTATTGCTGCAACGGCAGAACAAATGAACGCCACTACCGAAGAATTAGCGACGACGGCAGTTAGATTAGCCGAGGATCTTGGCGAAGTAAAACGCGGCGGCGAAAATGTATTGGAAAAGATTAATAAGACTGATGACATCTTGAAATTTGTCAGTGACGTTGCCGCAAACTCTAATTTGCTGGGCCTTAATGCTGCTATTGAAGCCGCGAGAGCAGGCGAACAGGGGAGGGGCTTTGCTGTTGTAGCTGATGAGATTCGTAAGATGGCGGTAAACAGTGCTCAATCGGTTAGCGAAATCAAAAAAATCCTTATTGATATCCATAAGGATACTACCGGGGTAGTGAAAACAATCCAGAGTACATCAGAGCTAAGTGAGCGCCAGGCGGCGGCGACGGAAGAAATCTCGGCAACGCTGCAATCGCTGGCAGCTACGGCTAACGAGGTCGAAAAAATAGCTGAAGTGGTGTGATGATAAGGTTTTCATTGCATTACAAAAAAAGCGCAGCGCAATCATGTATGATCGCGTTGTGCTTTTTTGTGTCTGAGTGGCTGTATGTGGGCGAGTAATTTTTCGCTTTTATAATTGGCGGGGCGGATAAGCTTTTTCATTGTCCGTGAGGCATCAAGTGGCTACTTATCTGTGTCAGCCATAAGTTTTGCGACCTTGATGGCAAAAGCAGCCGGATCTTCTGGGATTAATCCTTCCATTAGCAAGGCTTGGCCGTATAATAGTTCACAATAATCTTTAAAAGCATCGGAAGAACTATCGGTTTCGTACTGCTTTTTTAATGCTGCGAAAACTTGGTGGGTAGGATTTAGTTCTAAAATCCTATTGGCTTTATATAGCGGTTTGTCCATCTCTGCTAAGATTTGTTCCATGGCAAGGCTGATGCCGTTACTACTGCTGACAAGGCAGACTGGGCTAGACTTTAGGCGGCTGCTGATCTTGACCTCAGTGATTTTTCCGGCCAGAGCTTCTTTGACGGCGCTTAGTAAAGATTGGTTTTCTTTCGCGGTATCATCTGCAGCTTGTTTCTGTTCCGGAGATCCGATGTCATCAAGATTTAAATCGCCGCGGCTGATTGACTGGAATTTTTTCTCCTGATAATTGCCCAAAGCCTCGATAGCAAATTCATCAACCCGATCCAGAAGGTAGAGGACTTCGATATTCTTTTCTTTGAGAAGCTCCATCTGTGGCAGGCGTTCGACTTGTGCCCGGTCTTTACCGGTGGCATAGTAAATGACTGCCTGACCTTCGGCCATGCGTGATATGTAATCAGCAAGGGTAGTTAACTCAGTCGCAGCGTGCGAAGAGGGGAATAAGAGCAGGTTCTGCAGTTTATCACGGCTGTGGAAATCTGAATAAACACCGCTTTTGATGGCTTTGCCATATTCGTGCCAGAACTTCTCATATTTAGGCCGATCTTTAGTTATCATTGTTTCGAGGGTCTTTAAAACGCTTTTTTCAAGATTTTTTCCGACCAGTTTTAACTGGGAGCTTTGCTGGAGTAGTTCCCGTGAAATGTTTAGGGAAAAGTCAGGGGAGTCTACCAAGCCGCGAATGAATCGTAGATATTCTGGTAAGAGATCCAGGCAGTTATCCATAATAAAGACATTTTTCGAATATAGTTGAATGCCTGAGGTGGATTCCCGCTGGTAGAAATCAAAGGGGGCATGGGCAGGTATGAAAAGTACGGTAGTGTACTCAACCGCACCTTCAACTTTAGAATGAATGATTTCCAACGGATCTTCCCAGTCATGAAAGAGGTTCTTATAAAAAAGACTATACTCTTCCTGGGTGATTTCATTTTTGTTGCGGGTCCATAAGGGAGTCATGGAATTTAGGGTGCGAACTTCAATGGTTTCTTTGACCGGCGCATCTTCGATTACTTTACCATCAGCATCCAATGGTTTTTCTTCTTTAATAAAGTTCATCTTAATTGGATAGCGGATGTAGTCGGAGTATTTCTTCACTAGGGATTCAAGGACATGTTTGTCAAGGAAATTTTCGTTAGGGTGGTCGCTGGACGCATGTTCATCTTGCAGAGTCAGAATAATGGTTGTACCCCGAGTGTCCTTATCGCACTCTTCTATGGTATAGGAACCGTCGCCGGTGGATTCCCAGCGGATGCCCCTGGCTTGGCCTGGAGCGCGGGTCTGCATGGTTACCTTTTTTGCGACCATAAACGCAGAATAAAAGCCGACACCAAATTGGCCGATAAGATCATTGTCGTTACTAGAACCGTTTTCTTTCAATTTTTCTAGGAAGACTTTAGTTCCTGATTTAGCGATAGTGCCGATGTTCTGAATGACCTCGTCGTAGGTCATTCCGATGCCATTATCAGAGATTGTCAAGGTGTTAGTAGCTTCGTCAGGTAGAAGAAAGATTTCAAAATTGCTATTCCCTTCCAGAAGATCCTGGTTTGTTAAGGATTCAAAACGAATTTTATCAAGAGCATCTGAGGCATTAGAAATGAGTTCCCGTAGGAAAATTTCCCGATTGGTATAAATGGAATGTACCATTAGGTCTAATAATTGTTTGGTTTCCGCTTCGAATTTTCGGTTTTCTTTGGCAGTGGCTGCCTGAGTCATGGAACCGCCTCCTTGGTAGTGTTTTTTCTTGACCTTGCGTCTTTGTTCGCAAGGGATCAAGGACACTTATTAGCACTCCTTCTTCGGGAGTGCTAATATAATGATAACCATACTGGTAAAAAAAATCAATTATTAGGCGAAAAAAAGAACGGTCAAAGTTGTGCCGGCGGGTGACGGAGCTTTGACCTTTCTATTATAATTTCGGAATTTTTTTCTTACAATGTTCTTTTCGCTTGGAAAAGTAATTAATAATTTCATCATACAATGATGCGGCATGTTCCGGTTCGCAGTAGTCGATACTTAATCCCATTCTGGTAAACGTCTGATGAAGTCCTTCCATGTTGCCTAGCATTAAAAATAGTTTTCGCGCACTTTCAAAATGTTCAAAGGCCTCTTTATGTTTTCCCCATTGCTGATAACATACACCACGTGCCAATGCTAGTTCGGCAGCATCGCTAGGATAATTCTTATCATGTGAAAAATATGCTTCAGCGCTGGCATAAGCTGTTAAAGCCAAGGAGAAATTACCAATGTGGCAGTACGCCGCGCCTAATGCCATTGATATTCGAGCAATTTCACGAAAATCATCAGTGTTTTTTAAAACACTGAGGGCATAGTCGTAATATGTTAATGCCTCTTGCAGTTGACCATTTTGGCTCAAAAGATCGGCTTTTTTGATAACTTCCGTCGTGCTTAGTTTTCTTAAACTTAGCTGATTAAGTCTGGCTGCGCCTTTATCAATGGACCACTTGGCCGCAGTTTTAAAGCCGCGAACTTCATCCTTTACTGACGCAGAGCGATCTAAATCCAAGGCGGTTCGAATGCAATCAGGCCAAGGAGTCTTTGGAATTTTAAAGTCACTACTATCAGCCACGTCGGAGTTATTCTTCAATAAATATGCGACTTTGTCGATATCATCTAAAGAAAGAAAATAAAGAATTCCAGCTTCGATTACCTCGGAAATAGGCACCTCTGCTTGCTTTAAGATGTTAACAGCGGCTGCGCTGACTCTTGCGCTGACTGTTGTTTTTTCATCAGTAAATTCAGACTGTTTAGCTATTATCAGCACCTTCTTTCTTAATATAAAGAATATATCATAAATAGTCCGAGTAAACAAATGTTGTGAATTATTTTTAGCTTGTAACACAGCTGTATTGTTTTAAGAAAAAAATGGGATTATTTATGATAAAATCTATTTACAATAATACGAACATGAGATAAAATAATACAAGACAGATAAATTGTAATACAATATACCGACAGATAAAAGGAGAAAATCATGAAACAAAAAATTATTGCAGCTATTTTTGGGTTAATGGTAATGGCTAACGCCGCTATCCCGAATATCACAAGTGCCAACAGCTATTGTCAGTGGTGGGTTGAGATGGATGAATTTATTGGCAATGTAGGAGAAACAGTGGGTCTTTCAAAAAGTAATGTTCGCTATTTAATGGATGAGGGGTATAGTCCGCGTGATATTGCTACCGCTGGAATTTTGGTTCTAGACAATGCAGCTAAGGAAAGAGCTTCAGTTACTAATAACAAAGGGTCACTTTATGCTGTTACTCAAATACTGGTGATGAAGAATAAGGATAATAGCTGGAACGATGTATCAAAGAGCTTAAATATTCCTGCAGAAAACTTTAAACACGATATGGAGAAAGTGGATAAGCTCATTAGGAAAGAACCTAAATTATAGATGCTGTGTAAGCCTAATCCATTGTGTATAGCAGTTAAGACGGCTTGGGAAGTTTCAGCCAATTTTTAATTGAGTAAAAGAATGAAATCCCTCTTAGTAGACTTCTGTTTCTACCAAGGGGGATTTTTACAAGTTATCTATTGACTTGATGCATAAGGTTTTCTTTTGAAGAAGAATCTGGTCTTGGCTTGAAGAAGTCATTGATGTTGATCATTATAATAATGTTTTTTTGGTATATGTAATATCCGCTAAATGAATTTCTATTTGGTTAATAAAAGGGTTATAATTATCTCAAAATTCATGAGTTTCAGAAAACAGATTGTAATACAAAACGTTAACTTATAATGGAGGGATGCTGAGGAGTAGGAGAATAAGTAATAAGATTGAATACTAATTATTTGAAGGTGGAACAATTAATAACGAATGTGTCTACTGGATATTGGGAAACTAGATTTAAGCTGATTATGATATTGGAGTGAAATGCCATGGTGGTTAGTACAATTGGGGTATTGGGAGCAGGCGCGATGGGGGGAGGAATTGCCCAGGCGGCGGCACTGAATGGTTTTAATGTTATCCTTTGTGATGTTGAAAAACGATTTGTTGATGACGCTATTAAGAAGTTTGAAGCCCATCTTGACAAGTGTATCAAAAATGAAAAGATGACTATAGCTGAAAAGGCAGTAGTCATAGGGAGAGTTACGGCGACAATTCAAGTGGCTGATTTTAGTGCTGCTGATTTTGTTATTGAGAGTGTAGTCGAGGATATTACTATTAAGAAGAATGTTTTTGCGGCGTTAGATAAAGCTTGTCGACCAGATGTTATTCTTGCCACAAACACTTCATCTATGTCGATTACCGATATAGCGTCTGCCACAACTAGGCCTGAGATGGTTGCTGGACTGCATTTTTTTATTCCGCCAACAATAATGGACGTGGTTGAGGTTACCCGGGGATATTACACTAGCGACAGTACAGTGCAACAAGTGAAAAATGTAGCCGAGCAAATGGGGAAAAAATGTGTTGAAGTGAAGAAAGATACGCCAGGATTTATTGCCAACCGAATATACACGCCGCTTTTATTAGAGGCCTTCAAAGTATATGAAGAAGGCATAGCTTCTAAAGAAGATATTGATGCGGCAATGAAACTGGCTTATAAGCTTCCTATCGGCCCGTTTGAGTTGGCGGACTACATAGGACTTGATACTTTGAATAATGGTCTGAAATACTTCCAAAGCGAGCTTGGGCCTCAGTGGAGTCCGCCGCAAACTCTCAAGCGGTTAGTAAAAGCAGGGCGTTTAGGGCGAAAGGTCGGTAAAGGCTGGTATGATTACTGAGTCGGAGACGGCATGGTATTATTGCAAGTTTGATATGTAGGCCGGATAAAAGTATGGCGGGTATTTTCGAATTCAGTTAGAAACGGAACTAGTGCCGGGTTGGACATATCTTTTTTCCAGGCTATTACAACATCAAACTTACAGTCTTCACCACAAAGGTCAACATAACGTACAAATGGGCTTGCGTAAATTTGGGTATGTCGAGGCAAAAAGGTAATTCCTGTACCCATTTCCATCATAAGTAGAATGGTAATTGTATTAGGAATTTGCTGAACAACATTAGGGGTAAAGCCACGGGATTTACATACTTCAAAGGTATGAGCAAAGCCCTGGGGAGTATTATCGCGAGACAGCAATAAAAAGCGTTGATCAGCCAGAATCTCGGCATCGATAACTTGCTCGCTGGACAGAGGATGGCTATAATGCATTACTGCAGAGGTAACATCGCTGTAGACGGGTTTCCAATTAAGCCCGGAAGTATTAGGAAGCGCCAGTGAAAGAGTAATGCTAATATCTACTTCATTACGCTGCAAGGCAGTCATAAGCGTCGGAATATATTCATAGGCAAATAAGTGTAGCTGGACTTGGGGATAAACGCGGTTAAAGTGGTTGGCAAACGGTACTAAAAACTGTTTCGAGGCTGCATCTAAATAACCGATTCTGATACTTCCTGCCTCGCCAGAAGAGTGTAGCTGAACCTTTTTGAGAAGCTGAGTGTGGTGTTCAAGAAGAGCGCGGGCCTCACAAAGGAGAAGATTACCGGCAGCTGTCAACTGAACTGAGCGTTTATTACGTGTAAAAAGCTGTACCCCAAGTTCCCGTTCTAGTTCGGCAATATGTCGTGTAAGAACAGATTGGGTAAGAAACAGATGTTTGGCTGTTTCGGTAAAATTCAAGTGTTCTGCAAGAATAGAGAATTCGCGTAATTGCCAAAGCTCCATAAATCCTCCTGGAAGATCGGTAATACATGGCAGAGTCTTTTGATCTTTATAATATATATTATATTGCATCATAAATGTTATGAAAATACTGACTTTAAATAAAATAATGCATCTAAAAAATTTGGGTGGATATGAAAGGAACTTGATTACAATGAATAGATTAGAAGGCAAAGTTGCAATAGTAACGGGAGCGAATTCAGGAATCGGTGCGGCTACAGCAGAGTTGTTTGCAAAAGAAGGGGCTAGTGTTGTTATTGTAGATCTTATGAAAGACAATTTTAATGAAGTTGCCGACAGAATTATTGCAAATGGCGGAAAAGCGATGGCAATTCCCGGTGATGTTGCATCTTTAGAAGATTGTATTAAGGTATTTAACGAAACTATAAGAAGGTTTGGCAAGGTCGATATACTTGTTAATAATGCAGGAATAGGCGACTACACTATTCCTACAATAAGATTGACAGATGTGGCTTGGGAAAAGAGTATTGCTGTAAACCAGACCGGTCCCTTTCACTTCTGCCGCGAAGCTCTAAAATATATGACTGAGGCAAACTACGGAGTTATTGTAAATGTAGCTTCGGTGGCAGGTGTGTATGGCAATGCCGGTGCCGCTTACTCTGCGACAAAGCATGCAGTAGTGGGGCTAACTAAAAATATTGCAATACAGTATGCAGGAAAAGGTATTCGCTGCAATGCAGTATGTCCAGGAGCAACTTTGACCTCGATGCTCAATCCTGAAAATGAGAAAAAATTTGACCAAGAGATGTGGGCTACTGTTCAAAAGCATCAGTGCGAGGATATTCCGCTGATTGATGCTTTTGACCAGGCAAATGCAATTCTGTTCTTTGCGAGCGATGAATCGAAATCTGTAACCGGCCAGATAATGGTAGTAGATAACGGAAGATTTCTTTAATTGAATTTTGTTTTATGGAAAAAGCGCAAGTATGCACGAAATATAAATGCATACTTGCGCTTTTAGTGTTTCACGGCTTTAAAGGATCTATTTTATAAGAGGAAGTGTAAAATGATACATATTATCTGTTGTCAATCTTGTCCAATGAATGAAGGTCATGTTCCTGCATTCTGTACCAGGCCAAATTTTGATATTTGGTATCGGTGTTGCCGTAGTTGCAATAAGGGTCAATAGAAATACCTCCGCGCGGAAGGAATTTACCCCAGACTTCAAGATAGCGCGGCTGCATTAACCGGACCAGGTCCTTCATAATAATATTAACGACATCCTCATGAAAGTCGCCATGATTACGGAAACTCAAAAGATATAATTTCAGTGATTTGCTTTCAACCATTTTGATGTTAGGAATATAGTTTATATAAATGGTGGCAAAGTCGGGCTGCCCGGTTATCGGACAAAGGCTGGTGAATTCAGGGCAGTTGAATTTTACCCAGTAGTCATTTCCGGGATGCTTATTGTCGAAAACCTCCAGTACCCCGGGATCGTAGGCATAATTGTATTTGGTATTGTTATTGCCTAACAGAGTTATACCGTCTAATTCTTCATTATTTCTTGGCATATCGGTTCTCCTTTACTAATGGTTTAACATTAACCTTGACATCATAAAAAGTACTTCCATTGCCTTTGTCTGTAAGGCGCTGAGATGTAAGGGCATTGACTGAACGATTTCCAGGTCCATGTTCGAGCCCCCATATTCCTTCAGTAACAACAACTCCAGGTGGGATTTTGTCGGTAATTTTCAGGGTGAAAATTACTTCGCCGCGCTTGTTGAAGGCAAGGATTAGTTGGCTGTTCATTAAACCTAGGGTATCAGCGTCGCCTGGATTCATCTGTAATACCATTTTGTTTGTTGCAGTTAAATCTGTTCGTTCATTAAACGACGAGTTTAATAACCTCGCGTCAGGTGAATTAATTAGCCAGAAAGCGGCATCATCACTGTGAGGCTTGGTATATTTAGGCAGCGGGCAGTCTTCTTTGGGATTAAGAATTTCGATTTTAGCAGAGGGAGTCTTAAACCTAGTCTTATAATCTGTAGCAAGTGGTAATTCGAGCGGACGCCCTGCAAACAGCGGTTGGATATTGGTATTCTTCAGCCAGGGCGAGTTTTCTCCCAAAATGCTGTCAATTAAATTATCTGCCGATTGGCTAAAAAAAGATTTCTTTATACCCATCGCAGATGCCAACAGGCTGAATACATCCCAGTTGGATTTAGCCTGTCCTATTGGAGGAATAATCGGGTAGGCCCGTTGAACGGTGTAGTGACCATAGGCGCGGTATATATCGCTATGTTCAAGTGAAGCAGTGGCTGGTAACACAATATCAGCATACTTTGCTGTGTCAGTCATAAACCGCTCGTGGACTACTGTAAAGAGGTCATTCCTTGCTAAGCCTCTAAGCACTTGGTTCTGATCAGGTGCTACGGCAACAGGATTGGAATGATATACATAAAGGCTCATTAGCGGCGGTTTTGTCAGTTCATTTAAAGCTTGGCCCAATTTGTTCATATTTATAATCCGGGTTGTGCCTTCTTGAAACTCTTCATGTGTTATAAGTTTTGTATTAAAGGCGCTTGACGTTGAAATATCAGCCAGTAACCCGCCACCGGGTTTATTCCAGGCGCCAACAAGTGCAGGTAAACAAGTGATTGTGCGTACCGTCATTGCGCCATTACCATAGCGGGACAGGCCACTGCCAAGTCTTATAAAAGGGGCATGGGCAGCGGCATATTGCCTGGCCATTTCTTCGATAATGGGGGTAGGTACGTCGGTTATTTCACTTACTCTTTCAGGGGGATAACTTGGCAAAACCGTCAGATTCAGTTCATCATAACCCTGCACAAACCTTCGAATAAAATCCAGATTAGCTAGATTTTCCCGGGCAATCACGTGCATCATACCAAGTGCTAGCGCTCCATCTGTACCTGGACGAACAATGAAAACTTTGTCTGCCGTCTTAGCCGTCGTTGTTGTATAAGTATCGATTAGCCACACCTTAGCACCTTGCTTCTTAGCTGCAGCTATATCCTGCATAATGTGAATATTGGTTGCTAATGCATGAATACCCCATAAAATAATCAAGTCGCTTTGCAGAATCTCATTAGTATGGGGTGCCATGGTTTCCCCCATTACTGCATTCCAGCCGTACCCTTTGGCCGGTGAACAGATAGTACGATCCAATCTTGAGGCTCCTAGACTGTAGAAAAAAGCATGGCCGGCGTTGCGCTGAACAAGACCTAGTGTTCCAGCATACGAGTAGGGCAATATTGCTTCGGCAGTGTACTTCGCAATAATTTCATGCCAGCTAAGTTTAATGCGGTCAAGTGCATCTTCCCAGGAGATAGGAGTAAATTTGCCGCTTCCCTTAGGCCCGCTTCTAAGTAAGGGTGTTTTAAGTCGATATGGCGAGTAAACAGTTTTTTCATAATGCCCCATTTTGGCGCAAAGTTTGCCCCTGGTGAACGGATGTTCAGGATCGCCCTGGATTTTTACAACTCTGCCGTTTTCCACATAGATAAGTAGACCGCACGTATCGGGACAATCATATGGGCAAACCGAACGTAGAACTTGCATATTATAGTCCTTCCTGAAGAATAGGGGGTATCTATCCTTTACAAAATATTCTTAGTGTACCAATTATAGTATTAACTATGTATAAAGTCTAGGCTGATTCTATTGGTTATCTATACTCAAATTCCAAAAATCGAATAGTGGAATAAATAACGGATATCATATATTTATCAGTCGTATTAAAGGAGAATTGAGATGAAAAGTGATGCTTTTATTGGGGCGGTATATGCTGGCGTTTTAGCAGCAATAGTATCTAGTGTAGTGCAGCTAGGCCCTATATTAATAGGGGTGCAAACTATTTCTATAGTTGTTGTAGCCGCCGGAATTTTTTTACCGATAGGTCAAATTTTTACTCCGCTTGGAATTATACTGGGTATAATTGGTCATCTAATAATTGGGGCAATATGGGGAATAGTTTTGTATGCCATTTTTTATATATTTGGACTGGACAAAAGTGTTCAAAAGGGTCTTTTGTTAGGCATATTTATTTGGTTTTTTGGTACGGAAATGATGAGGTGGAATACAACTAACTATATAATTTGGGGGGATATTGAGCAAGTTTGGAAACTAATTCATGATATGATTTTTGGCACTGGAACGGAATCTTATTCAGCCAGCATATAAACCAACACCAGAGTCAGATGGGAACAAAAATGATACTTAAAGGAATATATAAAAGTCGCGCTAGTTTCATACTAAAGTTTCCGTCAGTGCGGATTTTAATTTGCAAATAACAATAATTATTGCTATTATACTAATTAAAGAATTGCATTGATTAAGAGGAGGTATTGATTATGAAATCACTAAAAGCAACTAAAACTGCAGAAAACCTTATGAAAGCTTTTGCTGGTGAATCTCAAGCCCGCAGTAGGTATACATATTATTCCAGTGTTGCAAAAAAACAAGGTTATAATCAAATTGCTAATATTTTCTTAGAAACTGCTGAGCAAGAGAAGGAACATGCTAAACGCTTTTTTAAATTCTTGAAAACAGACTTACAAAATGAAGCAGTTGAAATTACCGCTTCTTTTCCGGTTGCACTTCACGAAGAAACGAAAGAAAACCTAAAGGCTGCAGCTAACGGTGAAAAAGAGGAATGGTCAGAGTTATATCCGGAATTTGCCAGGGTGGCTAAAGAGGAAGGTTTTGAGGAGATTAGCACAGCTTTTGAAATGATTGCTAAAGTAGAAGTTGGACATGAGAATAGATATCTAAAATTACTTGCTAACCTTGAAAAAGGTTCAGTTTTTGTAAAAGATAGGGAGGTTCAGTGGAAGTGCGCTAACTGTGGTTATATCCATACCGGCACTTCTGCCCCTGAGTTGTGTCCGGCATGTGTTCATCCCCAAGGCTATTTTGAACTTTTTTGCGAAAATTACTAGACCCGTTAGAAAGTTGAGGACTGACGTGATAAATAACACGTCAGTCCTTTGCATATCAAAGAGCCTCTTAATAGATGTTGATTTTAGGCATAAAAGTCAAAAAGTCAAAGAATTGATGCGATTTTTAAATATTTAGCCTGAAAAACTGGATATTATAGGCATAAATAACCAGTTTCGATGATGCAACCGGTTTTTATTAATAATGATTTTTTGCTACCATGGAATTAAGAAGAAACGTTATATAATAGGGAGGCAAACTATATGGCGCAAGATAAATTTACCCAAAAAGCGTCGGCTGTTATTCAGGAAGCCCAGCAGTTAGCTGCTATGAGTTACCACCAAGAGCTTACTACTCGTCATCTTTTATTGGCGCTGGTAAAAGATAATGAAGGGATTATTGCCTACATTTTGTCGCAGCTAGATATTCAAAATCAGGTATTCAAGGCTAAACTGGAGCAACTATTGAAGAACATGCCTGTTGTACGGGGGCAGGATACTATTCTTAGGATGAATACAGCGACGGTGCGGGTGCTGGCGTTGGCTGAAAAACAAGCATCAGCAATGAAAGATGAATACGTTAGTGTTGAGCACTTGCTCCTGGCTATTGCCGAAGACGGTGACACCGATGTCGTCAGCGTTTGCAAAGAATTTGGCCTGTCTCGCAGCCACATCCTTCAGATCATTAGTAATTTCCGCGGTGGCGATAATGTTACTACAGATAACCCTGAGGAAAGAATGCAAGCCCTTGCTAAATATGGCCGTGATCTTACCGTCTTAGCCAGTCAGGGCAAACTCGACCCGGTGATTGGCCGGGACGAAGAAATCCGCAGGGTGATAGAAATATTATCGCGCCGTACTAAGAATAACCCAGTACTTATCGGCGAGCCTGGAGTTGGCAAAACGGCAATTGTCGAAGGCTTAGCCAGGCGAATAATTGCAGGTGATGTACCGGAAAGTCTAAAAAATAAAACAGTATATTCGCTTGACATGGGATCAATGCTAGCCGGTGCAAAATATCGGGGTGAATTCGAAGAACGCTTAAAGAATGTGCTGGCTGAAATTGCTAAGTCAGAAGGTAACATTATCCTGTTTATTGATGAGCTGCACACAGTAGTCGGAGCGGGCGCTGCCGAAGGGGCCATGGATGCCGGCAATATCCTTAAACCTATGTTGGCACGAGGCGAACTACGCTGTGTTGGAGCTACTACCTTGAATGAATACCGTAAGCACATTGAAAAAGACGCCGCCTTGGAACGCCGCTTTCAGCCGATTATCGTTGATCAGCCTGGGGTGGAAGACACTATTTCCATTCTGCGAGGTTTGTGTGATCGCTACGAATTGCACCACGGCGTTAGAATTAAAGACGCTGCTTTGGTTGCTGCCGCAGTATTGTCTGATCGCTATATCTCCGATCGGTTTTTGCCGGACAAGGCTATTGATCTGATAGACGAGGCAGCAGCTAAGCTTCGGACTGAAATTGACTCTATGCCTAGCGAACTGGACGAGGCAATGCGGCGGGTTATGCAGCTAGAGATTGAAGAGCAGGCGCTAAAAAAAGAAAATGATTTTTCTTCTCAGGAGAAACTTGAGCGCATCCGCGAAGAATTAGCAAACATAAAACAACAAGTTGACTCTCTTAAAGCTCAGTGGAAAATGGAAAAGCAGGGCATTGTACGTTTGCGAGAACTGAAAAAAGAAATTGAAGCAGTTCGTAAAGAAATGGAAGTAGCTGAACGAAACTATGACCTAAACCGCTTGGCCGAATTAAAATATGGCAGATTACCTGAATTGGAGCAACGACTTAAAAGCGAAGAAGGTTTAATTACAGAAAAACGCTCCCATAAAACTATGCTGAAAGAAGAAGTAGACGAAGACGATATTGCTAGGATTGTCAGCCGTTGGACTGGGATTCCGGTTACCAGACTGCTGTCTGGCGAACGGGAAAAACTCAGCCGCCTCGATGCTATTCTCCACCAACGTGTCGTAGGCCAAGACGCTGCCGTTACGGCTATTAGTGAAGCAATTATTCGCGCCAGAGCAGGAATCAAAGACCCAAGTCGGCCAATTGGCTCATTTATTTTTCTTGGCCCTACCGGAGTTGGTAAAACCGAACTGGCAAAATCCCTAGCTGAAGTATTGTTTGACGACGAACGCAGCATGATCCGGCTTGATATGAGCGAATATATGGAAAAACACGCCGTTTCGCGGCTTGTTGGTGCTCCTCCAGGATACGTAGGCTATGACGAAGGCGGTCAGCTCACCGAAGCGGTGCGTCGGCGTCCTTATAGCGTCATTCTTTTGGATGAAGTGGAAAAGGCCCATAGTGATGTTTTTAATGTTCTGCTCCAGATCTTAGATGATGGCCGCCTTACCGACGGCAAAGGTCGCACCGTCGACTTCAAGAACACTGTTATTATTATGACTTCTAACCTTGGTTCACATGAAATTCTGAATAACGATTTTACAGTAGCTAAAGAACGTGTTCTTGAAATGCTTAAAACATATTTTCGCCCTGAATTTCTAAACCGTATTGACGATATCGTCGTATTTAACGCTCTTAATCGCGCCCAAGTCGCCGAAATAGCAGCGATATTGCTTAAGAGTCTTAGCCGGAGGCTTAATAAACAACTCAACATCAATCTCTCCTGGAATAGTAAAGCCTTAGATCTTTTGGCTCAAGAAGGATATGATCCTAACTTTGGTGCGCGACCGCTGAAGCGGCTAATAAGTCATTTAATAGAAACAGAACTTGGTAAAAAGATAATCAAAGGCGAGGTGCCGGAAGGCAGTCAGGTAGAATTAAGTGCTGAAGGCGATAGAATAAAAATTGAGGTAATACTCAAACCGGATAACGTATAAATATAGGGCAGCTTGGAGATTATATAGGTTAAAACTAAGGTATATTAATTAGAAGGGAGTTAAGTTTATGTTTGGGTTAATACCATATCGAGATAAAGGTTTACTGACAAGAGATCATTTTAGTCAACTTATGCACAGTTTTCTTGAAGATGATTTATTTGTTCCAATGGCAAATGGTGTTTCCGGCTCTTTTCAAGTAGATCTTCGGGAAACCGAAGCTGAGTATATTGTCGAAGCTGATTTACCAGGGATTAAAAAAGAAGATATTACCTTAAGATATGAGAATAAATACTTAACGATTGCAGCACAAAGGAATGAAACGCAGGAATTAACGAACGAAGGCTATGTTCGTAAGGAACGGCGCTATGGGCAATTCCAGAGAAGTATATATGTAGATAATGTCGTTGAAGAGAGGATTGCGGCAAAATTCGATGAAGGTGTTCTTACTGTAGTGTTGCCTAAATCGGATAAGGGAGAAAAAAGAAGGGGAAATATTCAAATCAATTAAAGTCTAAGTATAGCCCAACTAAGAAGTAAGGTTAACCTTGCTTTTTAGTTGGGTTTTTTCGGTGTAATAATATAGTGATGATAGAGGTACTAGTGGGACGTGCTGCTGCAAATAGCGAATTTACTAATTTTATCTTGTTATAGCCTATAACACTTAGAACGAATTTATATTTTGCAATTTCCTCCAGAGTAATTAATCTTTAAAGGTTATTGTAAGTTTTTGACGAATAAAAATAAAAGGAATTAGTATGCATTTGCGTTGCAACCCAAACACTAGGAAGAGGGAACTATAGAAATGGATAATGAAAGAATTATAGATAAAATTCGCAAGCTGCTGGCCAAGTCTAGCAGCTCTTTTTCGAACGAAGCAGAGGCTTCGATTTTAAAAGCCCAGGAGTTGCTTGCAAAACATAAACTAACAATGGCTGATTTGGAAGGACAAAACGACAGACGCCAAGTAAAAGAAGAAATAGTGGCTGAATTTCAAAAACGCCCTTGGTACGCGGGAATTCTTTCCGCAATCATTGCCGATAATTTTCGCTGCTACTCGGTCTACTTTAAAAAGAATCGAAGCAGCAGATTGTGTTTTATTGGACAGGAAGAAGATACGGCCATAGCACGGGAAGTATATATGTTTGCTTTTGATGCTATAACCAATAAAGCTCAAGCCATCCGATCAGGCCAGGATAGGGCAAGCGGCTTTGCCCAGGCCAATGACTATATAAAGGGCTTTCTAGATGGCTTGAGCCGGAAATTTAATGAGCAGGTAGAGAGAAACCAATGGGGTTTAATACTGGTAAAAGATAATGAAGTAACCGAATTATATGAAAGCTATCGCCCCAAAGCTGCGAAGCCAGTTAGAATCAGGCGATCAGACAACAATAATATATACAGTGCAGGTTACAGGGATGGATATAACTTTCAGCATAAATCCGATAAGCTGCAGATCGGTGATGGGAACGCCGCAACACATTAATATTTTGCCCTAAATAAAGCGCAAGCTAGTGCATTTAATTGTACAGGCTTGCGCTTTATCGCTAATGCAGCGATTGCTTTAACAAGCATTTAAAGCAGTTCATGGATTGTTAAGAGAAAAAAACAAAATTAAGTCAGGAGATTGTAACTAAAAATAAAGAGAACTGTAGTAAGTTTTTAATATATATTTGGCCTTGGAGTACACTGGTACTATTATAGGGCCAGTGCAGGAGGCAATATAGAGAGGATGGAAACTTTGGTTATATCTCTTCCTGATGTGAAAGATATTATTTTATCACTGGGAGTTTTTCTTCTGGCGAATACGGTAGGAATCGTTATTAGTAAAGGAATTTGGCGCAAACTACAGCAGATTATTATGCATGTTTCGGAAGTATATGCTGAGGTAATCCGCAAAGCTTTGCAGGGAATGCCCGTTTTATGGGGCGCGCTGGTGGGTAGTTACAGTGCAATGCACATTATTCAAATTAAAGCAGCGGGGCTGCAAATTATTGATGGTATTTTAATTGCAGTTGGAATATTTTCGCTAACAATGGTAACAGCCCGGGTGTTTGCTGCGATTGCTGCGATATATACGCAAAAGGCAGAAGGGGCGTTTCCTTCTGTGTCAATTTTAGCTAATATTATTGAAGTAGCAACTTATGTAATAGGAATCTTGATTATATTACAAACTTTTGGAATTTCTATTGCACCAATATTAACTGCTTTGGGAGTAGGCGGTTTAGCGGTCGCGTTAGCGCTGCAAGATACCTTGAGCAATTTGTTTTCAGGGCTGCATTTGCTGTTTGCTAAACCGATTCAGGCTGGTGATTATATAAAATTAAGTACAGGTGAAGAAGGCTATGTTATGGATATTTCCTGGCGTAATACCACTATTCAGGCGCTAGGGAACAGCATGATTATTGTACCAAACCAGAAGATTGCGTCATCAATTATCACTAATTATGATAAGCCAAATGGGGAATTAGCGGTAAGTGTAGCTGTTGGTGTAGGTTATGGAAGTAATTTAGAGCATATAGAAAGGGAAACTTTGGCTGTTGCCAGAGAAGTAATGACTCAAATAGCACCAGGTGTAAAAAAATTTGACCCGGCAGTGCGGTTTCATACCTTTGGCGATTCTAGCATAATTTTAAATGTTACTCTACGGGTGCAATCTTTTATCGACCAATATACAATAAAACACGAATTTATCAAGCGCCTGCATCATAGGTACCAGCAGGAAGGCATTGAATTTCCTCTTTCGATATGTAATGCTCATCTGAAAACTAGTGAGTCATGCCAAAAGCCTATTCATGAGTAAACGCCATATTGTTAATGGGGACACTCGGTAACGAAATATTATTTTATGGTAAAAGTAAAACCTGCAGGAAATTAGTTTATTAGTCCTGCAGGTTTATTGATTTGGCGAAAGGTAAGCGGGAAGTTACGACTAATAGGAATTTGTTATTTAGATGATTCTGCTGCTACCTGTTGGGCTGAAGTTTGGTTTTCTGAAGTAATGATTTTTCGCCATACTCTTATTGCATCGCCGATTACAAATACTACAAGTACAATCATGAGTGCGCTTGCTCCTGCAAGGAGATAGTTGTCTTTCGGCAGGTAGTTTGTAGTAATGTTTAGGTAACCGGCAGCAATTGTTGTAACTGCAACGAAACATAACGGTATAAAAGTTGTCCAGGCATAGTGCCGTTTTCCCATTCTGAATAAGACTGTTGTACCGATTGCCAAGGCCATGCTGGCTAAAAGCTGGTTGGCTACGCCAAAGAGCGGCCAAATTGTGGCGATCGAGCCTTGGTAAAGGAGATAGCCCCAAGCGAAAGAGATTGCGCCGCTGGTAAGAATGGTACCAGGAGTCCAATGGGGATTTTTTAGCGGTTTATAAATCCGTCCGCCGAGTTCCTGCAGCAAATAGCGGCCTACCCGTGTGCCGGCGTCAAGCGCGGTGAGGATGAATAGTGCCTCAAACATTATGACGAAATGATACCAGAAAGATAATAAGCTTTGCATGCCAGGTATTTTACCGAAAATGTGTGCCATGCCGACAGCAAGAGAAACGGCACCACCCGGGCGATCGGCAATTTCTTCGCCAACCATTTGTGCTAACATTGGTAGTTCGTTAATTGACATGCCAAGGTTAGCAAAGACCTTGGCAGAAGAGTTAATGGCAAAGTAGTCAGCCGGATATAAGCTGGTAGCAGCAATAAACGCCATTAGGGCTACAAAACATTCAATAAGCATGCCGCCAAAGCCAATTAACTTAATTTCGCGTTCATTATTTAACATTTTTGGCGTAGTACCTGAGGCTATTAGCGAGTGAAACCCTGAAACAGCGCCGCAGGCAATGGTTATAAACAAAAAGGGCCACACGGGGCCTGGTATAATGGGACCGCCGCCATAGATAAACGGGGTGAAAGCAGGCATTTGGATTTCGGGGCGGACAAAAATAATTCCTACCGCTAAAGCTAAAATAGTACCGATTTTCATGTACGAACTAAGATAATCGCGGGGAGCTAATAGTAGCCAAACCGGCAGAGCTGCGGCGATAAAACCATAGATGGCAAGTATGACCGATAGTTGGCTGCGGCTAAAAGTCAGATAAGGAGCTAGCCAGGAGGTTTGAACCGCTGGTCCGAAAAAGACGCCCAAGAGAACTAGTATGACTCCGATAAACGAGGCCTCGCCGATCTTTCCAGGACGTAAATAGCGCAGATAGATACCAATAAAAATAGCGATTGGAATGGTGGCAGCCACAGTGAAGGTTCCCCAGGGGCTGGCGTAAAGGGCGTTGACAATAGCGATTGCTAAACCGGCCATTGCGATAATCATAATGAATAATACACCGATGCTTGTAGCCAAGCCTGAGGCTTTACTAATTTCTATTTTGGCGATTTCGGCGATTGATAGGCCGTCATGGCGAATTGAGGCGAACAAGATAACCATATCATGGACTGCTCCAGCTAATACAGCGCCAATTAATAGCCAGATAGTTCCTGGCAAGTAACCGAATTGGGCGGCCAGCACAGGACCGATCAGCGGCCCGGCTCCGGCAATAGCAGCAAAATGGTGACCAAAAGTAATCCATTTGTTTGTTGGAACATAGTCGCGTCCATCGTTATAACGTACGGCTGGTGTTGTTCGCTCAGAATCTAAGACCAGGACTTTTGCCGCCATGAAGGAGCCGTATATCCGGTAAGCTAATGTGAGTACAAGAGCGGCAATAATAACAAGGGTTATGGCGTTCATATCTTTCTTCCTTTCTGCTTATTTCCCCCAAAGGTTTGTTTTTGAAATTGAATTGTTTGGGGATGATTCTATTGAATGATTGCTGTTTTGTTTATTCACCAGTTTGTTAAAGGATTCCTTGTTTCTATAAAAAATAGATCTATAAAAGGGCTTTAAAATTGTGTAGTATGAAGCGGTTGGGTGATATTATCCTTGTGATGAATTAGTGAAACAAGTAACAGCTTGCCCTAGTTTTAATACTATAATAAACTAAATATAAACGATAAATTAGCCTGTTGTTGGGTGAGTAAGTATATTGTAGCCGAATTCCCCAGGTAGGTGGCAATAATTTGTTAGGAGGATGAAGAATGAAGGTTATCGGCTTTAACGGGAGTCCACATCAGAATGGCAATACATATGGTTCGCTTATGCTGGTGGGTGAAGAGTTGCAGCGGGAAGGGATCGATTTTGAGATTGTTCAGATTGGGAATAAGACTATCAGAGGGTGTCTTGCTTGTAACGGTTGCATAAAGAACAAAGCCGAACTTTGCATTATCGAAAACGACGAAGTTAATGAGTGCATCCAGAAAATTAAAGCTGCAGATGGAATATTATTAGGGTCACCGGTACACTTTTCGGGAATTGGTGGGACAATGAAGTCTTTCCTTGATCGGGTTTTTTATGTAGCAGCTGAATTGCTTCGTTATAAAGTCGGGGCAGCAGTTGTTGCTGTAAGGCGTTCTGGCGGTGTGGCAACTTTCGATGCCCTCAATCACTATATCAATTATGCCCAAATGATTATGCCAGGCTCTAATTATTGGAATGTAGTTCACGGTACCGTCCCAGGTGAATTTAATCAAGATACTGAGGGTCAGCAGATCATGCGCTTGCTTGGTAAAAACATGGCCTGGCTGATGAAAGTAGTTGCTGCAGGTAAAGCACAGATTCCGGCCGCTCCAGGAGAAAAAAAGATTTTTACTAATTTTGTGCGGTAATTCATAGAAACCCAGAATAAGAGGGCCCTTCTTATTCTGGGTTTTTAAAGTTTTCGTTAGGTAAAGATGCTGTTGTTTTTACTGAAGGAAGGCTGTATAGAGTGATAATAGAATTTCTGATCCGATTAGCAGAATGACAGCCCATTCTAACCTCGTGCCCCGTTGGGCATGAGCTAACTCTGAAAATGATTTGGTAATATCCATTAATGTTTCTGATTTATGCCGAACTTTGCTGTAACGTTCATCCAGCTCAAACAATGCGCTTAACTGGTTGAAAAGCTTTTCGGCATGTTCGTTAACCCAAGTAATATAAGGCTTATCCAGCAGCTTAATATATGAAATAGTGTTAATTTTATAGCGGAAAATACTTGCAGCAATTTTGGCCAGTTTTTTATCTGATAAATTAAGGTTTCCCTGTTCCAATAAATCAACAATGCCTTCAGCATCAGCAAGCAAATGATTAATATAGGTTTCGTTTTTTTCAAGCGCTACTGACTTGGCAAGTACTGTAGCAATAATTTCGCCGTGAAATGGTTCTAATTCTTGAGTACGCAGGAAATCATGGGAGAAAGTCGCCGCTTTATCGTTGTTAATTTCAAGTTTATATTCGTCAATGAATTCAAAGCACTTATCAATATTAATATTAGGTTCAATTTCATTTATATAGCTAACCATATGGATTATTTCCTGGTCGACGAAGTTTACAAAGACTGCTGCCCCAAAAGAAAAAATATATACTTGTTTGCCTTGCGGAGCTTCAAGAATATTAATTAAGCAATCTTCGTTAATATACAGCAAATCTTCCCACTGAAACTTCTGATTGATTCTAAAATGCTTGGCGATTTTATTTAAATCAATTTCATTTTTTAACACAATAGCTTTAAATACAAGCATACTAAACCATCCTTTATCCCATTAACAGCCTGTAAGACTTTGTTCTTTTAGGGCGAACACAGTCATGATTATTAAAATACAAGCAGGCCATAAGTGGCTCATGCTTTAAGGATACCAAAAAAAGGGACATTTGGCCACTTGGGTTTTGTTAGCTTATGAAATGTATTTAAGTACTTAAAACTAATTCGTTGAGCAGAACCATAATATATTTGTTCTGATGTGTAAAGTCAACTGATGTTCGTACGCCAAGGTTGGAAATGATAATAAATCATTGACAGACTGATAGTCTGCAAATTATAATTAGACTGACGGTCAGTCGATACAGCTATGAGGTGATAGGGATGGTAAGAGTAGTAAAAGAACCAGAAGAACGAAGCAAGGAAATAATAGATGCAGCACAGTCCTTATTTGAAGGCATAGGCTATGATGAAACTTCGATAAACGATATAATACAGTTAGCTGGCATAGCTAAAGGGACATTTTATTACTACTTTAAATCAAAAGAAGAAGTACTGGATGCTGTAATCAATCGGGGGATGGATAGTCAAGTACAGTTTCTTATGAAAGTAATAGCAGATAATAGTTGCAATGCTTTGCAAAAGCTGGAGACTATTATTTGTAAAAATCTGAAGTTATGTATCGAAAATGCTGAAATATTGGAATATCTTCATCGGAAAGAAAACATCCTTATGCACCAAAAGACGTTAGTTCAGTCTGTGAAAAGATTTGCTCCTGTTTTAGCGCAAATTATTCAACAAGGAATAGATGAAGGAATATTCAATACTCGGTACCCACTTGAGGTTACGGAATACCTTTTAGTAGGAACGAATTTCTTGTTTGATTTGTCTGTATTCCCATGGAAAAAAGATGAATATGCCGTAAGAATTGATGCTCTTACAGAGATTTTGGAAGGTACATTACAGGCCCGAAAAGGAAGCTTTAAATTTATAACTACGCAGATAAATGAGCTGTATTGTGGCAGTATATATGGAAAAAAACTTATCGCTATAGATTACACGGCTAGCGCGGAAGGTTAACTTTTGATGAAATGCTTACGACTATTGTTATAAGATCCATCTACATACCAAATGTGAGTTAGGAAGCAACTATTTGCGATTAACAAAGCCGAGAGTTATTTCTATAAAGAAAACAGACTGACATATTGCTGTCAGTCTGTTTTTTATAGAGAATGATACCCTTTGATTACTAATTCTTTCTGTTTATATATGTAATTAGATGGCCGTAAAGCCGCCATCAACGAATAAAGCCTGGCCAGTGATAAAGGATGATTTGTCCGAACATAGCCATAGGACGGCGTTGGCTATTTCATCCGGTTTAGTCAGACGGCCCATGGGAATTTTTTGTGCCATTTTATCCTGCTCATCGGGACGGGCGCTGGACATGTTTTCGCTTAGCCCGGTTTGGGCTGTAGGTCCGGGGCATATGGCGTTAACGCGAATACCGGAAGAGGCACATTCTACGGCTGCAGTTTTAGTAAGTGCGATTACACCGCTTTTGCTGGCAGCATAAGCACCAAAGCCAGGATCAAATTTCATGCTGCCGACAGAAGAGGTATTTACGATTGTACCGCTTTTTTGTTTGAGCATCTGCCTAATTTCATATTTTAGGCAGAGCCAGACGCCTTTTAGGTTAGTGGCCATTGTGCGGTCCCAGATGTCTTCCGGGCAGTCGGCAAGTGAGACGAAGGGGATTCGTACGCCATCAGGGCCAACTCCGGCGTTATTAAAGGCAAAGTCTAACGAACCATAAAGTTCTACCGTTTTTTTAATTAGTGCTTCAACATCTTGGGCATTGGAAACATCGCACTTGATAAAACTTGCTTCTCCACCAGCGTCTTTGATTAGGCGTACAGTTTCTTCAGCACCTTTTATATTAGAGCCGGTAGTCACAATGACTTTGGCTCCTTCCCGGGCAAAGGCCTGGGCTGTTACTTTACCAATACCTGAGGCAGCCCCAGTTACTAAAGCAACTTTTCCATGGAATTTACTTGTCATCACGAATCTCCTTTTGATTTCAAGATTTTATGTTGCTGAGAATTGTAAGATGAATGCCAATTGTAAACATATATTAACTATAGGCTTAATTGACCCATTTGTCAAATATATCAAAAAAATCAATTAATATGTCTTTTTGTATAATGTTGCCTAAATTCATTCTAAATGCAACAGTTAGTAGATTGAAACTAATGAAATAAGGAGCATCTACACAGCGCCACTCCATACCTTCACTCTATGGTAATTCGCCCAAGTACTTCGCCTACATTGGCCTGGATTAACAGATTAGCTTTGGAATCAGTAAGAGTAGAAGCTCGGTTAATTAGAACCAACTTGTTACCATGATAATAATCAATCATTCCTGCGGCAGGATAAACTACTAAGGAAGTTCCAGCGACAATCAGTACATCAGCTTTAGATATGTATGATACTGCCTGTTGCATTGTACCCCGATCCAGACCTTCCTCATATAAAACTACATCAGGTCTTACGATTCCGCCACAAGGACAAGTTGGAATTCCAGAACTATTCATGATAAAGTCTTCGTCAAAAATAGTCTTGCATCGTTCGCAATAATTTCTCTTTATCGAACCGTGAAGTTCTATCACCGTCTTGCTTCCGGCCATCTGATGCAATCCATCGACATTCTGCGTTATGACAGCTTTTAGTTTTCCCGCCTGTTCAAGTTCAGCCAGCTTATTATGAGCATTATTAGGCTTTGCTTGGGGAAAAATCAACTTTTCCCTATAAAAGTCAAAGAATTCGATAGTGTGTTTAACATAAAAAGTGTGGCTAAGCATCTCTTCCGGCGGATATTTATAATGCTGATTGTAGAGACCGTTAACACTACGAAAGTCGGGTATGCCACTTTCAGTTGAGACTCCTGCTCCACCGAAAAACACAATGTTATTGCTGCTTGAAATAATTTTTTGCAACTGATCAATTTGCGCCATTTAAATCCTTCTTTCCAGATAATCAGATATAGGCTAACAAATAGGACATTTCAAAATAAAGTGTTAATATTATATCAATTTTAAACTTAAACAATATTTTATATTATTTTTCCTGTAATTTCCATGTAATTAAACAACTCCCTTTATATTCGCAATATATTTTTCATTAAACAATTTTCAGTAAAATGAAGTGGGAAAGATATGTGGGGTATTCAATCGCGGGGGCAAAATAAAACAACTGTCGCACTAATTTTTTTAGTGCGACAGTTGTTTTATTTTGCCCCTTTTATTTGTATTCTTTAATTCGGCGTTGAAGTTCTGCGTATGAGTAGGGATACAAAGCGGTGGGCGTATATTTTGCAATAAGCTCAAATAACTTATTCATTTATATCCTCCTTACTGTTGATGGGTTAATGATAACAACTGGGACAAATATGTGTCAATAATTATTTTCCGTTAATACCAATGATCCTTTATTCAAACTATTGCGTTGACTCAGACTATTGCAAATAGTTTACGAAGTTTACTACATTAGGAGTTTTTGAAAAACTTGACATCTATTCTTTGGAAGAGTAGGATATAATTAGTTAGCATAACCTAACTAATTATATCCTACTCTTGTTTGGGAGGAAATTACCTATGGAACAATTAATTGTTCGCTATATTAATATATTGTCTGATTCCATGCGGCAATCGATGCAAAAATTTAAGGAAGAGGCCGGGGGCAGTGAACTCTTTAACTTAACAATTACACAACTACATTATATTCATGCTATTCATGAACTGAAGGGGCCGACCCTAACGGATTTAGTAGAACGGTTTAATGTACAAAAATCAACGGTGACAGCTGCTGTAAATCGTCTTGTAGAGCGTAAGTATGCGTATAAGGTTCAATCTGAACAGGATTTGCGGGTATATCATATTTATTTATCTGGACAGGGGCAGCAAATGTTGGATCTGGAGAATAAGGGCTATTATAATTTTGCGTGTAAGATGACGGAATGTCTTACCGATTCCGAGACGCAAGTGTTGACGCAATTGTTAAACAAGGTGATTCAGGGAGTCGGTAATTCGTAAGGTAGAGCCTATAAATATAAATAATCAGTCAGAATCATATCAAATAGTTAGTTTCATGAAACTAATTTTAAAATATAATTTTGTAAGTTATTTTATGGGGGGAGCGCTGATGAAAAGAAGAGCTTTTTTAAAATATGTCGGGGCAGGTGCAGTAGTTATCGGTGGTAGTTCTATATTTTCGTCCTGGCTGGCTATGGGGCAGGATGACGCGTTGCGATCGACCTATATTCCAGAACAGGTAGCTGGTTTTACTGTAGAAGAAACTGACATCCTATATTTGGCTTCCTTAGCACCAAGCGGACATAATACGCAGCCGTGGACTGTGCGCGTGAAAGAACCAGGGCGGTGGATTATTGGCTCTGAGCAGTCCCGTTGGCTGCCTGCAGTCGACCCAACGAATCGTGAGCTTTTGCTGTCTATTGGAACCTTCTTGGAGAACTTAACGTTTGCGGCAGGTATGTATGGCTATTATACGGAGATAAAAGTGATCGCCCGTGATAGCCATAATGCAAATTTAGTAGAAGTCAATTTTATACCAGGGGTTTTACAAGATAATCTGCGTAGTAAAATTATAACCCGCCGTACTATGCGCAGTACACAGCTTAGGAACGAATTGAAACAAGCAGATGTAGACTATTTACTACTAAATAAAAAAGATCAGATTGTGTATTATCCCTTAGTTTCAGAGCAAGGCCGCTATTTGGCCGAGGGGACACTGGCCGCAAATAAGGTCCAAGCCTTACGTGAATCTGCTCAGTTGGAATTGGCAAATTGGATTAGGTGGTCAAATGCGGCGGCAAAGAAATATAGAAATGGCCTTACCCCAGAAAGTATGGAGCTATCGGGATTCGCACGTTGGTACACGAAAAACTTCTTTAACCAGCAAACGGTTTTGGAGAAGTCATTTCGGGAGGAAACGATAAAAAAAATAGAAGCGCAGGCTAATAATTGTGGAGGCTGGCTAGTGGTTACCAGTCCAAGTCAGTCGATCACCGATATCATTCATGCCGGTAGAGCTCTGGAAAGAGTTTGGCTAAAAGCAAAGGACAAGAATATTGCTTTTCATCCAATGACGCAAATGCTGGAGGAAAGTCCATGGAAAGATACGTTGCGGCAAGATCTGGGACTGAAAGAACAAATTCAATTTATTATTCGCGTAGGTTATGTTGAGGCGTATTTACCGCCAGTTAGTTTGCGTATGCCGATGGGGAGTATTGTAAAATAACAGATTGAGCGAGAGGATGTAGTATCTATGAAAAAACTGATTTGGTGTATCAGTGCCATAGTATGTGTATGTTGTTGTTTAGCATTAACGAGTTCTGCGGGAGCAACGGAAAAAGTAACTTTGGATACAGGCAAAGTTACTAAACCTAGCGGACTATTACAGGTTGATGACAAGAAAAAATCCAAGATGTATCTGGGGGTAGAAATCCGGGCATGGTTTGTGAAAATGAGTGGACAGGAAACGCGCACTAGCCAATTGGATTTTCGTAATGAGCTAGGACATAAAAACAAGGAACTAAATACAGTTATTCTTACCTTTGCCGAAAACAATAAGTGGCGTGTAGGTTATGATAGTTATACTTTTATTGGCGATAAAGCTATTTTCAGTTCCCAAAGCTTTGGCGGGCAGGAGTATTTGTCAGGAGACGAAGTTCATTCCGAAAAGAAGCTGACATATTGGAAAATAAACTTCCTGCCAAGTTATCAAAAGACAGAGGGTATGAATTTTTCGTGGTTAGTAGGAATTAAAGGGTACAAAATGTATAGTTCAGTCGCTGTAGCTAGTGACCGAAAAGCCGAGCAGTCATATAGCGCGGTTGTTCCGTCGCTCGGAGCGCACTATGAATGGGGCGGAACCCGTTCTACTACATATTATGCCGAGCTAAGTGGTTTGCCGCATAGTGGCAAAGGTTACAACTATGATGCCGAACTTGGTGTTCATGGACGGATATCCCCGAACGCAGTTATCTTGAGCGGTTATCGATGGTTAACGATTTATGGCGAGAATAATAATGATCAAATGAGACTTCAGTTGAGAGGGCCATTTGTACAAGTGAATTGCAAATTATAAACGCAAGATATTATATGGAATGAAAAATTTGGTGAGGTAAATAAAACCGAGGTATTTAAAAGCGTATACAAAGTATAAGCGGGAGTTGCCAACTCCCGCTTATACTTTGTACATAAATCTTATATTTACTTATTTCTTTTGTAAGAATTTGATAAAAGGCGTTTTTGGCGGTCCGTTCTAACCAGGGGATACGCCCACAGTTTTTTAATAGAACCAACCCCTTCAGCTGGATGCGGGTCATAAGCGCCATGAATTGCAATGACTGATGAATCCGTTCGGTTTTATTGCGTTAACTCAATCGCAGCACCATTTTTAATTTTATCAAGATTGTTTGTTATAATCATACTTTCTTGCGGGAGGTCTGATGTGATCTCAGTAAAATCACCGATAGTTTCACCAATATTTATTTGCTGACGAACCGCTATGCCATTGGCTGCTATGTAGATAAAATGACATCCTTGTTTATCTTGGAATATTGAGGCGGTAGGAACCGCGATAACTGTTCCAGACTTTCCGGTTTCTATACGAACATTAACGGGCATTCCGGCTTTTAGCAAGCCGGACGGATTATTTGTGAGTCTAATATGGACAAGGAACGAAGTGACTTGGTTGCCCTCTACTTTAGGATAGATACTAGAAACTTGGCCGGGTAATGATTGGTTTGCTACTTCTATTATCGCCGGTGTTCCAAGGTGAGCTAGATAAAGATCATTTTGTTCAATTTGAACAACTATTTCTACTTCCTGACCATTTCCTAGGGCCATCAGTTGCTGACCAGACTGCACCGTCTGTCCTGAGGCTATGGATAAACCGGATACTATGCCATCAGTCGGAGCCTTAATAGTGGTGAAACTATTGACAGGTGTTGCGGTGCCTGGTGTAGAGGGGGTTGCACTCGGGCTGTTAGTTCTATTTTTTTCTGCTTCTTGAAGGCGGGCTGCGGCGGCTTCTAATTGCCGACGTGGAATTCCTCCGATATCATACAATTCCTTAAAGCGGTTATATTCTTTAAGGGCAGCTTCATAAGTATCCGGACCAGGCTGAACTTCTGGCTTAGCAGTTGTTGTTTTTATAGTTGAAGTTTCACTTGTGGCGGATTGTACTGCAGTGGCCGTAAGCTTGAATAGTGGCTGTCCGGACTTGACTGATTGACCATTTGATACATATATTTCGCTAAGGAGACCGGTAAATTCGCTATTAATGGGGACGAAGGCTGCGTTTTCAACTGACCCTGCCCGTGCGATTTGGATTGGCTTATTTATAATACTTACCGATACTGCACTAACGTTAACTGGCGGTTTCGGTTTAGTCCAAAGCGTACATGACAATAGATCATATTGAGCGGCTAACACAATGGCCACTAAGAGTAAGATTACGGTTAGTAGAATGGCCTTGCGATGTTGTTGAATGAAGTTTCGCACGATGTCATCTCCAATTAATCAAAGTTTAGCAGTTATTATGTTCTCACTTTTCACTTTTGGCGTCAAGTATTGACCCAGTACTGAAGAAAATGGGAAATTTACGGGAGGTAAAAAGAACGAATTTCCGATATAATGTAAAATGAAAGAGCGTTACACTAATATAGTAAGCCATTGTCAGCTATTACATGCTTGGCGAAATATATAGGCTTCTATGGTTTTCAGGGGAGAGATACCGAATGCAGATTTCGCATGAAACGCAGAATAAACAGAAGGAAGGTCATAGTTGGAAGCTAATTACTTCAAAACGCTGGATTGTCGCGCTAATTGGCGTACTTATCTTATTGCTAGTAGTGAGTTTGGCGGGCTATCATCAGTTGCATAGTGCCGGGGTTATTAAAACAACTGAGTCAAGCTCTATTCTGCTTAAAGAAAATGGACAAACTCAAAAGAATAAAGAATTGGCGAGAAGTACTGATGAGCAGGCGAGTATACCGACTATTTGGCCTACTAGCGGAGCGATTACCTCGGGTTTTGGCTGGCGTAATTCGCCGCTAGAAAGTGGTAATGAATTGCATCAGGGAATTGATATTGCTAACAATATGGGGATACCTGTAGTTGCTACTGCCGATGGTAAGGTTGTAAAAAGCGGCGCAGCTGGCGGCTATGGCAATATGGTACAAATCGATCATGGTAATGGCATCGAGACAATTTATGGACATAATTCGCAAATAGTAGTAAGTGTCGGCCAAAGCGTTAGAAAAGGTCAGCTTATTTCTTATATAGGTAGCACTGGGAAAAGTACTGGACCACATTCCCATTATGAAGTCAGGGAAAATGGTGTTGCCGTGAATCCTTTTAAATATATGGTTCAATATAACTGACGCCTGCATATTATGAAGCTTACTAATAAATAAATCATTAGTATCTTTCCTTACATTATACATGATTGTAGCATAGTTAATTCTTTTATGTTGCTTTGTAAGGATGTAAATGCAGAAGGGTATAAAACAACGCAAGCCTACTCCCTAAATTTCTCATAGCTGAAGAGAATTTAGGGGTAGGCTTGCGTTAATGCCAATAGTTTACCTAAAAGCCTGATCCAAGGAACACATACATACCTTTAAGCTTAATTGTTGTACCATCTGAATTTGACGTTTCACCGGCTGTAAGTTTCTCGCCTTTGTAGCCTAAAGTAAGGGTCATCGTTTTAGTAAGCTTGGTTCTCATGCCAATATTGTAATCAAGATAGTTTCCGTGTCTACCAATAGATAATGGTTTCTGCAAAAAAGTTTATTCCTTTGCTATTTAAGCTTTCCCAACCAAGTCCTAAACTGACAGAATCGCTTTTACATTCCTTATTTCGATTAAAATTTTGAGTTATATCTTGTATCCCGGTATGGATTGAATTGTGATTGTAACTATAAATAATTGAAAATTTACCGCCGAAGGTGATTTTTTCATTCTTAATACCGAACTGGAAGTGTTTGACATCCACGTCAGAAGTAATCTGATCTCCGGTCGAGTAATTTCTACTATCAAAATATAAAGGTTTGGTTAGAGTTGTGGTGTTATTAAAACCTGGATTCTCGTACTTTATAAAGTATTTGGGACCATTGTCGCCTTTAAAACCTAGTTTTAAATCTGCTATGTTTGCTTTGCCAAGCCCAAGATCATTTTTAAAATCTAAATTCGTAGCTGATTTTACCTCGCCGCTTATATGCGGATTCCAATACTCTCCTTCAAGAGAAATTTCGCCGCTGGCTGCCGCTGTTCCAGTAAATAAGAAAAAACATACTATCCAAAGGAGGCTGTTAAACTGATATTTATGTAACATTATCTTACCTCTTTCGTAGTTAAAGGTTGAGTGTTTAATATATGTAAAGATGCGGCAGAACAGGTCGACACTGCTCTATTGCTATTATTTCATTAAGCGTCGCATCGAATAGTTATAAGCTACAATCTGCCACATTATTAATCCGAGAATTACTGCTGAACTAGAAATCGGCAGGCCAGTGTAGGCTAAAAGGATTTCCTTTTGTACGGTTTCCTGTGCGGCATCTGATGGTAAACTTTCTAGCAATTTAAACTTCAAATCTAATGCAATAACTTTGGTTTTCCCATCAATAGCTTTATCTGGTGGGATACTATAAACAGAAACCTGAAAGCAAGAAAGACAAAAGAGAAAAATCAAAATTGCCAGGGTGGTAAGCATTGATGTTTTAGCGGCCTTTCCGGTAAACATGACTTCACGCTCATCGCGTTCTTTTATAAAGGTGAGTCTGGTTAATACCTTTTCCCGGAATGATCCAGAAAACATTAAACGAGCGCATAAATAGATTGAAAGCAGCATCCATAATGCGAGCATAATCCCGGCAAAATTATATAAGGTTATTAGGTAGTCGCTGGTAGGTGGGAACGCTTGAAGATCATATGAATACGAAAAAATAGCCAGAAGAATAATTAGTGGCAAACCATATATAAAGAATTTTAATAAAGCTGAATCAATTTTTTTCATTTACATTTTCCTCCTCAACTGAAAAAATAGCATTAATATCCGTTTTAAAATAACGTGCAAGACGAAAAGCGAGTTCCAAAGATGGATTATATCCACCGCCTTCGATTGCTACAATAGTTGCACGTGTTACTCCTATTTCTTTTGCAAGCTGGTCTTGAGTTATTCTGTGTTCTGCCCGAATAACGTGCAAGCGATTGGAGATTTTTAGTTGCATTGTTGATTTAGTCATTCTACATCCCCATTCAAATACTAATTTACACTAATAATGTAAAATATATTTATCTTATTGTCAAGTTTATTTTACATTGAGGCAAATGCTGCGGAATTGGCCTATAACAAAAACGAGAAACGGCCTTGGTGTAAACAAGGCTGTTTCTCGTTTTTACTTATTTCACTCAGAATTTGAATTTGGCTACAGCACTTTGTAGTTTTTCTGCCAAATTCGCCAGATGCTGACTGGAAGAAGCAATTTCCTCCATAGACGCTGACTGTTCTTCCGTCGCGGCGGCAATGGTCTGTGACTGAGTGGCTATATCTCTGCTTATTTGCTCTGTTTCTCGTATTTGCTCAAGGACGTTCCGGCTGGTTGCTTCTAGTTGATTCAGACCATCGGCTGCTCCTTGTGCAATTTCTGCAACTTGCTGCACATGGCCATTAATATCTCCAAAGGCCTTTCCGGCTTGGTTGACAACTTCAGCTCCCCGTCTAACTTCTTGCGTGCCGTTAGCCATCGCCGAAACAGCCTCGTTCGTCTTTTCCTGGATATTAGTGATAAGTCCTGTAATTTTCTTCGCGGCCTCTTGAGATTGCTCTGCCAGTCTACGCACTTCTTCTGCAACTACCGCAAATCCCCGACCTTGCTCACCAGCTCGCGCCGCTTCAATTGCGGCGTTAAGCGCCAAGAGGTTGGTCTGACTGGCAATGCCAGAAATTGTTTCGACAATCTGGCCAATCTCTTTAGAGCGTTCACCAAGCTCCGCTATAACTTGCGCCGAGGTATCCACAGTTTGCCGAATGTTGGTCATCTGGCTGATAGCAGTATTTACAGACTTATTGCCTTCATCAGCAGCGCTTACCGCTCTTTTAGCAATATCTACAACATCTCTTGTCTTTGCGGCTTCTTCTTGTGCCTCAGTCGTAATTTCTTCCACTAAAGTCAAAGCCTTGGTGACCGCGTTTACCTGTTGGTTGACACCATGTGCCGTGTCAGAAATAGAAGTAGCCACTTGATTTGCGGCTTGCGCTGACTGTTCGGCACTAGCAGTGAGTTGTTCCGAAGATGCAGCGATCTGTTCTGACGATCCACTAATCTGGCGCGTCAGGCTTTGCAAATTACCTACCATAGATTCAAAGGCTTTTGCTAAACGTCCCAATTCATCTTGAGTTGTTACTTTAATTTCGCTTACACTAAGGTCACCGCTTGCGATACGGTGGGCTGCCATCTCCAGAATTCCCAAAGGCTTAGTAAGCCTAAATGCAAGTGAGAAAATCACAAAACCTGCAATTAATATACTCACGATCAGAATAATAATTGCGATACCTCTCAGCTTATACAACTCTGAGATATATTCACTTATAGGCATATATGTAACAATGTACATATTCAATTTATCTGATTTAACATATGCTGCGATGCATTTTGCACCATCTAATGTAAAATAACCTATCCCAGTGTCGCTCTTCTTTAACTGATTATAAAATTCTTTATAATCTCCCTGTTCCTTACTAAAATCCAGTTTAAGAATCTTTTCTGGATCATTTGAAGATGCTACTAATCCAGATGAAGACAAAATTAGTGTATTCATCTTCATTTCAGAATTCTCTGAGACTATACTTTTTGTCAAAGTATTTAATTCTACTGGCAATGTGAAAATTGCTAATACGCGGCCCGAAACATCATCAACTACTGGACAGGCTACTACCATATCGGGCAAACCGGAGATCGGCGAGGCAACTGGGTCAGCGATGTAAACATTGTGGTTACTGTCACTCATAATAGGATTAAACCAGGGTTCGTCACTATTTTTATGCCCCACTGATTTCCCGTCTATCCCGTCAATAAAAATTGAACCATTATATGAAATAAAAATATTCTCATACAGTCCATTTGATTTTTTGAGTTTTTCAGATAAGTTATCGGCGATTCTTTTTGCTTTTAGGGCATCTACCTGTTGGGTTACGTTAAATTCTTTCAAAAAATCTATAATAAAAGCATCACTTGCATTAGTTTTAGCCACATCAGCTAACCCCTTAAATGCGAGTTCAACTTGATTTTTCTTCTCAACCGCGTTGCTCTTTAATGAATCAGTTACTCCTTTTTCTATCACACTAGCGGAATATTTGTTGACAAAAAACATACTTACTAGCATTGGCACAATCATACATGCAATAGCAACCAAGAAAACCTTGGCAAATAAACTACGTATTACTCTGTTAATCATTTTCATCATCCCTTCTCATAGTTCATGAATACTTACTATAAGCAGTAGATCACTCCTTTGGAATAATAGTGAAAATTCGACTATATTCACCAATTTATAAATTTTTTAGAAATTTCGACAATTAATGTAAAAGTCCTTCGCGAATTTTGTCGAGCTGACTCAAAAGGGAGGTAGACTATATGAAAAGGAGTTGAAGACGAATGTATGGGCGATGTAAATTTTATTTGGGGAAAGAAATGGTAGTTATCGATTACTACTAGTGGTTGTAATATGCGTAATACATAATATTTTAAGTGAATCAATAAAGAGGTCGGTAACCTGATTATTAGAGTAAAATAATAAAGTTTCCTAAATGCCAAGAATAGACTAGAATTACTCTTGGCATTTAGGAAACTTATTGTAAAAGGCGGAGGATTTCTTTTTAGTGAATTAAGTCTTTTTTCTACAAATCTTAATTGAAAGGTTACGTTGTCTTTAAAGGGTATGACCAAACTGCGTTCATCTAATTTACTTTGCTTGGAGGAATCGATTGAGTACAAGTTTGCTAAGAAAATATTCTGACAGATTTGTGGATTAAAGACAGATAATCTCAACTATGTTACAATGTATAAATATATTTTCATTAGTATTCTTTAGTTAATAGTTAGTATTCTGCTAGATAGTATTGGGGGTTAAATTATGAGTATAGATTTACACAGTCTATTGTTATTTGTAATGGCAGCATTTATTTTGGTAGTAATGCCTGGCCCAAATACCTTGTATGTGATTACACGCGGAATAACCCAGGGGAAGAAGGCAGCTATGATTTCAGCTTGCGGAGCAAGTTTGGGTGATCTTTTGTATGCAATAGTTACTGCATTAGGCCTTGTTGTTATTCTCCAAACATCGGCAACGGCATACGGTATTGTTAAAATTTGCGGTGCTTTATATATGCTATACACTGGGATTCAAACCATTCGAAAGAATGATAATATAGTCGACAGTATTGAGAAACAAGGGGATAAAACGAGCAGAGCTTTGTTTGTCAAGGGTTTTCTTACTGCAGCATTAAACCCTAAGACTGCAATATTCTTTGTGAGCTTTTTTCCCCAGTTTATAGATGCTAATAGTGATTTTGCAGCTATTACGATGCTTCTATACGGCATAATATTTTTTTTGTTAGGATTAATAGTACTTGTTACATATGCGCAAGCTTCAAGCATAGTTAGACAGTGGCTGATCGTCAAACAAGAGTTATATCAATATTTCCGATGGTTAACAGGATCTATATTTCTAGGAATAGGGATTAAGTTGATTGTGCCGGATCATAGATAAGTATTCATAGTTAGCTGTTTCGCAGGGTTAAACTTTTAATGCTTCTTTGTCCGGAGTCAAATAAGCGATGGCGTTTCGGTGTTATTTGATTAACAATTATAAAGTGGCATAACGCTAATAATCTGTTGGCAGCGTATAAAAATTTGCTGGGTTCCTATTTGGAGTAATATGTGGTCATGTTCGACTTCTTGCAGTTCTCCGTGCAATGAATTGCGGGTTGTTTCAATAACTACCTCCATTCCTATAAAAGAAACTAGTCTTTTTAACCAATAAGGCTCTACCGGGGTAATCATTTCTGGTAATGGAAAATTAGGTTTCATTGCAGACATTTTTTCTCGCTCCTTTGTGCAACGCTCTTATATTACATAATATGTTAGAGCGTTGGTTCAGGTTCTGATGAGATTCATTATACAGAATGCTGTTCACAAGCTAATTGATAATAAAATAAAGACTGCAAAACAACTAACCACGGCTTAATCAAAAATGATTTTGCCGTGGTTATGTTTATGTATTAGTTTTGGAAGCATGATGTATTGAGCAGATTGGAGGCTACAATTAGAGAGGGCATTAATAGAATAGTATAGTGGATCTAAAAGAGGTGAGGTTTTGAATAGGCGTGAGCGTGTTGAAAATATAGGGATGTATAGAGGGGGCATGAGCCTAAATGAGGCACGGGAGCAGTGTTATTATCGGATAGTTGTGTTAGGTGATCCCCATTTGCCAACACGTGCATATCAGAAAGTTAACAAGATTATTGCAGCTAAGAATAAAGTGATAGAAGATATTAATACCTGGAAGGACGTAAATCAAATCGTTGTTGTGGGTGATATCACAGCTCGATTTGGCAATAAAATGGAATATTGCTATGCAAGGCAATATTTCGCACAGTTTAATAAACCTATTTCATTTATAGCTGGAAACCATGATTATATATACTTAGATTTTGTTTCTCCAGATGGGATGCTTATTACTGGCAATGCCGCGTCCCAAGATAAAAAACTCAAGCGATTTAAGGGAACTTTTGGACCGCTGTATTATTGTCAGAAAGTCGGGCGATACCTACTCATATTTTTGTCCCCTGATATGCTTAATCCATACTATCTTACGCAGATATCAGAACGACAATTAGGCTGGTTTAGAAACCTAGTGTTGAAAAGTTTTAGTGCCCCAACAATTGTTTTTTTTCATGCTCCATTGGCTGGAACTTTATTTCCTTACAATAACAATATCAATATTCCTAATTATATTCCTCAACCCCAAAAATTTATTGAAGAAGTAATTAATTATAATTCACAAATATTTCTCTGGATTTCCGGACATACGCATACTTCAGCTGATAATCCGAGTTATATGTCAAATGTCAATGTTTTTAAAGGACGGGTTCTAAATATTCATAATGCTGACATGGATAGATCAGTGATTTGGACTAATTCTTTGTATTTATATTCTAATAGGGTAGTGGTAAAAACCTTTAATCATACAGACGACATATGGGAGACAGATTTAGAACGGGTAATTTATGTTTAAGCACTTGGAAGCAACTTTTATAATAAGAGGTTAGTAACGAAAAAATCTCTAGCTGAAAAGCTAGAGATCACCATATTATTTGCAAGCTTTATTTTGGCGTTCAAGTTCGGCATATGAGTGGAAACATAAAGGGGCGGGCGTATATTTTACAATAAGCTCAAATATCTTAGTCATTTGTGAATCCTCCTTACTCTTTATGGTTTAATGATAACAAAGTAGTCCTAATATGTCAATAATTATTTTCCGTTAATATCAATAATCATTTATTCAAACTATTGCCAATAGTTAATAAAAGTTTACTATTTTAAAAATTATTGAAACAATTTAGAAAGGTCAAATGAATGCCTCGATGGAGGTAAAGAAAATAAAAGTTTAGTGTAGTTTGCCAGAGTATAATACTAAACTTTGTTAATTTTATCATAATTAGTTAATTAATAGCAGGCAAATTTTCAAGTTAAATCGAACATAACATAAATGGAATTTGCGATTTATTAGAGTTAAATTAAATGATGGATAATAGGCAACGAGTAGAGCAGAGCTACTGTTGGGTGTTAGCTGATGGCCTTGGTGACTAATAACAAGGAAGGTGTTAAGGAATGAGGTTGAAATTACATGGAGTATCTGGGCCATATGCAGGAGAAACATTTGAGATAGGTGAGGAGCCTATTATAATTGGGCGCAATCCTAGTGCTGCTCATATAGTATTGCCGATAAATGCTTTAGCGGTTAGTGGGAAACATGTAGCGGTATGGCTTGATAAAAAGCGCAATGTATGTATGGTTGAAGATTTTTCAACTAATGGTACTTTTAAAGTTTCAGGTGAGAGAATTCCTAAAGACCAACCGATTGCCTTCTCTGAAGGAGAACGATTTTACTTAGGTAACGTAAATTGTGTTTTTGAAGTCCAAATCGAAGATTTATGGGCTACTATTGAAAAAGAGAAAGTTGTTCAGACCGTTGTTAAAGAGAGGCAAGATGAGTTCTACGATGGAATGAGCAATGCTTCCATTGTATCTTCAAGATATAGAGGTTTAACCGGACAGTTTAGACGATTTGTTGCACGTATTATTGATAGGTTTTTTTAGGGTTATCTAGAGGATTAATTTTTGTAATGATTTCGTACACGATTTAATGACTGAATGTTTTAGTAGAGAAAATATAATGGCTGCAGGAGAAAAGATGTGATCTGATGCGAATAATTCCAGGCAACGCACAAAATATCGGAAAGAGAACTAGCCAGCAAGATTATTTTGGTTTCTCCGATGTAACCAACAAGGAATTTACAAAAAAATATGGTGTATTAGCGGTTTTGTGTGATGGTATTGGTGGTATGGAGCTAGGTGAACAGGCAAGTCAATTAGCGGTTAAGACTATGTTGCGTGAGTTTCCCATTCAAGACGCAAATGAGACTGTCTATGATGCACTAAGTCGCGCTTTAATGGATGCGAACACAGCTGTTGTTGATTTAGCAAATCAGCAAAAAAAGGAAATAGGGACGACGTTGGTTGCCGCCCTAATTCACAATGACTATTTGTATTGGGTCTCGGTTGGCGATAGCAGAATCTATTTATATCGTGACGGTAAATTAAGCAGGCTTACCACAGATCATACATATGCAATGGAACTTAGAAAAGCGGTTCAAGCTGGGCGTATGACTGTAGCGGACGCCGAGTCGCATCCTGACCGGCATGCACTGGTTAGTTATGTGGGGTTAAGCGAACTGAGGTACATTGATAGGCCGATAGAGCCTATTCAACTTGTTGCTGGTGATAAAGTAGTACTTTGCAGTGACGGACTTTATAACAGTATAAACGACGAGGAAATTGCTGCAACGCTAATGACAGGCAATGAGGAAAAACTCATGCAGCTGGCATTGTCTAAAGCGTTGCCTTATCAAGATAATATTACTATTGAAACACTTAGATGTATGGCTGATCCTACTGATAAAAGTGCTAAAATAATGCAAGCGGAAAAGAAAGTTGGCTGTGCAAGAATTATGTCTATGGTTTTATTGGGGATTGTCATAGCGCTTATTGCCGGTGCCGGACTTTTGACTTATAAAGGCTTAACTGTTCAAGGAGTTGAAGCGGAAGCGATCCTAAGTTTTATACAAAATTATGTAGGGAGTTTTTTCTAATGGAAAGATGCAGTGAAGGACATTTTTATGACAAGGAAAAGTATACTATGTGTCCGTTTTGCGGTGTAGGCGGTTTGGATATGCAAACTAAGCTTATGAAATCAAACAGCACTATAAGAATTCCCCCAACGGCTCCGGTGGGGGATTCTGATGGCGAACTTGATAGGAAAATTGCATCTGTCGGCCCTACCCATAGAGAACCGGGTGTGACTGTAAGTTTAGTTAGAGAGAGAATAGGGTTGGACCCTGTAGTTGGTTGGTTGGTTTGCATTGAAGGGACAGAAAAGGGACATGATTATCGAATTCACAGCGAAAAGAACTCAATAGGGCGTTCGTTTTCGATGGATATTTCTATCGATGGTGACGAAACAATTTCGCGTGAAAACCATGCCTATATTGTTTATAATCCCAAAAATTCCACTTTTCGTGTGCAGGCAGGCGATAGACGGGGGTTGGTATATCTGAATGATGAAGTAGTTATGACATATGCCGAATTAAAACCATATGACATAATCGAAATCGGAAGGACGAAGCTGTCATTTATCCCATTCTGTGGCGAGCATTATAAATGGGCTTAAGAAAACGACACTTTCTAGTAGCTAATGGAACAGTTAGAGCGAACTTATATTTGATTTGAACACCAGGGGTGAAAACATTTATGATATGTCCTAATTGCTTCAAAGATAAAGAAAATGCTATAGTCTGCCCCGTGTGCCAATATGATGAATCTCATGAAACGAGAGTAGGTTGTCTGCAAAACGGAACTATGTTAGCCAATAAGTATATAATAGGGCGTCTGCTTGGAAGTCCTGGTGGTTTTGGCGTTACTTATTTAGCATGGAACCATGTAGCGGATTTGAAGGTTGCCATTAAAGAATATTTTCCGCGCAATTTAATAAATCGAGAGGCAAGCCAAAGCCGTGTCACCTTATATAGCGAGCAGAATAAGCAGAGTTTTGACTATGGGAAGGAACAGTTTCTTAGAGAAGCGAGGATACTTACGAAATTTGATCATGCCCATGTTGTAAAGGTGCTGGACTATTTTGAGGCCAACGGGACCGCATATATTGTAATGGAATATTATGAAGGGATGACGCTTTATGAATACATCGGACGAAAGTCCGGGCTGTTATCCCAGCAGTCGGCCATTTCGATAATGATCCCGATAATGGATGGACTGAGGGAAGTTCACGCGCAGGGGCTAATACACCGGGATATTAAGCCCCAGAATATATATCTATCTTCAAAGGGACGGCCGATATTGTTAGATTTCGGAGCTGCGCGGCAGGCAATATCAAACCAAGAACAAAGTAATTCCGTGTTGCTTACATCCGGCTTTGCGCCTTATGAGCAGTATTCCCGAAAAGGTGCACAAGGTACATGGACTGATGTATATGGATGTGCTGCTACTTTATATTATATGCTTACAGGGAAGGTACCTAGTGATGCCCTCGATCGACTGCAAAAGGATGATCTGATTCTGCCAAATCAGTTAGTTCCGGAACTATCGGAACAAGTCAGCAACGCGATTGTAGCAGCTATGGCTGTTTTACCTGAGCAACGGATACAAACTATAGCTGAATTTCAGAGCATATTGGTGTCATTAATTAATATTGTTCAGCCTGAAATCAATAAAGTGTCTGAAGAAAAGTTGGAGTCCGAAATTAGTCATAGTAATAATGGGATGAAAATTGAGGACGAGAAAAGCCAAGAGCCAAAGGCGATAAATGCTGCTGAAAAAGCGGCTATTGCTGAATTCGCAGAATCCGAAAATGAAAAATTAGTTGCCGAATTTGATGCCGAAAAAGCTAAACAAAAGTCTCCCCAAGTGGGGGGCAAAGTAAAAACATATCTACGATATATGATAGCGGCAGCCGCCTGTGTCCTAATATTACTTACAGGTATATTGTATCAAACCGATATGATAAGAGTAATATTCGATGACGAAGATCTAACTGAGTTTTTGGGGAAGCCAAACAAGGGACATGAGTTCTATGATGAACATCCCAGTAAAACTAACTCTGGTAAGTTCAAAGAGGGAAAGATAAATGGTGAAGACAGACCCATGACAAGAGATCGCCCTTTTGAAGGTCCTCCTAATAACGGTCAATTTCATGGCAACAGATAATTAACTCATCATATGGCAAGGTAGGTCAAAACGGAAAAGACAGGCAATTTAGTGGCCTGTCTTTTCCGTTTTGGCCTTGTTAACAGCCTGTAAGACTCGAACTTATATATGGGAAACTATATCCTATTGACTTCTTTTCTTTACGAGTTTAATGCAATAGACTCATAACATAATCTTTCTTCGTAGATACTTGTATATATGGATAAATAGGTTGCTAAGGAGGGCTAATTTGAAGAAGCAAGGTGAGGACTTGTCGGCTTGGCAGTTAACAATGATGGCGTTAGGAACGGTAATCGGCGGTTCATTTTTCCTGGGCTCAGCTGTTGCTATTCGGGCCGCAGGTCCGGCAATTATAATTGCTTATATAGCCGGTGGCGCTTTAGTGTATGCCATTCTTTACGCATTGTCGGAAATGACGGTTGCAGATCCGGCTCCAGGGTCTTTTCGTACTTTTGCAGAAAAGGCCTATGGACCTGCTGCCGGTTTTGTCGTGGGGTGGGTATATTGGACAGGATTGGTGTTGGCTATGTCGAGTGAGGCAGTAGTCGTGTCAGAGCTGTTGAAGGGGTGGCTGCAGGGTTTTTCGCTTCCGGTTCTTGGTTCGGCGATTATCATCCTTGTCACTATTCTTAACCTATTCGGTGCTGATCGCTTAAGTAAGTTGGAAAGTGGTCTTGCAGCTGTAAAAATTATTGCTATCGTGGGCTTTGTGGTTTTAGGTGCAGCCCTTGTTGGTGGGGTAATACCTGGTGCGAGGTTCGCGGGAGTTGGAGAAGTAATAAGGCAACCAATATTTTCCGGGGGAATTGGTGGATTGGCAGGGAGTATGTTGATTGTGATGTTTGCATACGCTGGATTTGAGGTCATAGGGTTAGCGTCATCTGAGGCATCAAATCCCGGAAAAACAGTACCCCAAGCAATTACGTATACAGTTTTTGGGTTAATTGGACTATATGTGACTGCTGTTGCTATCTTATTACTGATGGTGCCTACTTCTACGCTAACCACTGATCAAAGCCCTCTAGTGACAGCGCTAACAGCATGGAATTTCAATTGGGCTGGGAACATCGTTAATGTTGTACTTATAACAGCTATTCTCTCAACAATGCTTGCGGCTATGTTTGGACTTGGCCGAATGCTGCGATCTTTAGCAGACGAGGGACATGCTCCGGCGTGGGTTAGAGATACAGGAGATATACCATATAGAGGTATTGTTTTTTCAGGTGTAATGATGCTTGCCGGGCTAGGCGTAGGCTTTTTGCTTCCGGAGCAGGTATATCTCTTCTTAGTTAGTTCAGGCGGATTCTCGCTAATTCTTTCATATTTTATTATTCTCTTAACTCATTACAAGCTGAGAAGAAAGCACGGGTGTCCTCCTCAGGGAAAGTGTCAGCTTCCAGGATATCCTGTTACTTCATGGATAGGCATGGTAAGCATCGTACTGATTATTGTAAGTATGCCGCTGATCCCAGGGCAGGGAGCAGGACTATTTGCAGGGCTAGGATTAGTTGCTTTGTTTTCTTTAATTTTTGTGATAAAGAAGAGCTTGGTGAAAAGCAAAACTCATGCAGTTGCTGGGGGTAAACAAAAGTGGAATAGCCGAGGGTTTCAAGTAATGAATATGCAATTTGAAACAGCCGAGGAGCTTGTTTCAGAGAATAAGGAAACTCAAGAACAGGCAGCTAAGGGTAAGGAAAATACGAAACCAGATAATAATTGAATTTAGGCTGTTCTCGTATTAAATTAAAGGACCGGCTAACAAAAAAGGTTAGACGATCCTTTAATTACTACTATTTCGATATTATTTTGAAATACCAAATTGGTCAATGATGTATGGCTCGGCATTATTCTTGTTTTGGTCTATCTCATAGGATACAGCAGTCAACTTACTGCCATCTATAGTGATACCAATGAAGTTCTGTATCTGACCGCGCATCGGCCTTCTGGTATCATTTTTATCAGGACCGTAAACAGCAGCATGATGTTCATCAGCTACCTCGAAGAGGTCATAGTAATGGGGATCGATCTTCTTATTTTTATAGTAAACTTTTGGTCCGGCGGTACTAGGGATTAAATAGATAGTGCCGTCGGGCTTCATAGTATATTCGATTGTTTTACCATTAAGCATTTCGGTAATTTTGGCTGCAGGTGTTGCTGCACCGGCTTTTATGGGGCTGGTGCGTGCATAGATGTGGTCATGACCCTGGAGAACAAAGTCAATTCCTAACTCAGCAAGTATGGGCGCAACTTTCGTTCTTACGCCATTTGCGCCCATTATGTCGTTATCGGTTGCGTGATTGGAGGTGGTGTAAGGTCCTTTGTGCATAATTACAATGACCCATTTGGCGCCTGCGGCTTTTGCGGTTTTAACATCATCTTTCAGCCAATTGATTTGTGCTGGGGTGAAATCGGCGTATTCTGGAGAATCTTCATTGTTATTGAGGACGATGAAGTGAGCGTTTCGGAAGTTAACGGAATAATAAGCGCCAGTAGTAACGCTAGAATTGACAGCCGGTTTGATATTAAAATGTTCTATAAAGGAATTTTTATCATCCTCATGGTTGCCGGCGCAAGGAAGAATAGTAGTGTTAAGCAGGCTTTGCTGCGAATGGCCTAATAGCCAGTTCCATTCGTTTTCATTTGCTCCGGTATCAACTAGGTCGCCGTTGATAGCAAGAAATTTTGCATTATTGACAGTAGCAACGGCTTTAGCGATTGTCTGAGATGCAAGGATTGCTTCATCTTCGCTCTTAGCCTGAGTATCGGCTATGTCGATAAACGTAAAAGCACCTTTTTCGGGGGCTGTTTGGAATGTACCTATGTCACTCCAAATACCACGGGCAGCATCACCGACGCGGAAGTAGTACGTGGTATTAGCCTTTAATCCTATAGCCTCGGCTTTATGGAAATACTCTGAGGGCGAATTGGTGGAAACCGAAGCTTTCCCGGTGAATTTTACCGCTTTACTGAAATCCGGAGTGGAACCGGTCTTTTTACAAACCTGCAGGTCGCTATTTGTGGAATCAAGGTTGGTATACCATGTAAAGCCTTTTGTTGTAGTAGAATCTCCGGTGAAGGTTACAACCACCTTGCTAACAGCGGTATTGGCAGCGGTAGTTGCCTGTCCCTGTACAACAACAGTGCTTAAAAGCACACCGAGTAAAAGAACAATAGACAAAGTACTTTTTATAATTTTCACGTTTGCCTCCATTGATAAATCTATTTATTTCTATCAATATTATACAAGAGTGCTATAAAGTAAATATTTATTATATGTTAATTAAATGTAAATTTCATGGTTGCTGTCAGGAATTTTATCTCGTTAACAGCCTGTAAGACTCGAACTTATATATTATTTTCACAATATTAACACTTAAAATTTAAAATTACTATACAAACTTTTGCAAAGCATGTAACAAAGTTGTAACAATTTTACTTTAACGTTAGGTTATGTATTTTAAAAATTAAAGTACATGAGGTAGTATGTTAGAAAGGAGTAAGCATTGTTCTGGCCAGACAGCATGAGTTATCAGGGCGGCACGAACGCCGGACTACAGTATACCTTCTAACGCTGGTATGGCTCAAAAACTGGAGGGAATGAATGAAACTAATAGCTCGCATCAAAAAAGGCAGTTTGGCAACTTTTTTGACGGTTAGCATTGTTGTTAGCGCTATTGCGCCAGTATATGCTGCTAATCCGGTTGCTACTACGGATTTTATCGGCAACAATATTGTTTTTAAAGGCAACACCAAGGTGTCCAACGAAAAGCTACAAAGTCTGCTAAAGATAGACAATAATAAAGCGCCTACCACAGAGACGCTGCGCGAAGGTGCACAAGCGATTGAAAAGTATTATCATGATCAAGGCTATATTTTAGCCCGGGTCAGTAATGTGTCGCCAGGCGACCACGGAACGATATTTATTACTGTCAACGAAGGCAAACTGGAAGACATCGTTGTTAAGGGTAATAAAAAAGTCAAAACCAACGTTATTACCCGTGAAATTAAGGTTAAGCGGGGCGAGCCATTTGACTCCAATAAAGCCCGGCGAAGTATGGAAAAATTGTACAACCTCGGCTATTTTGAAGATGTCAAAATGAAACTGAATGCCGGAGTTGAGCCTAACTCGGTTGTTTTGGAAATCGATGTAAAAGAGCAGAAAACCGGGACATACTCTCTTGGCGGGTCCTACAGTGAGTCTGACGGCATGGGGGGATACGTTGAACTTGGCGACACCGATTTCTTAGGTACCGGTGATAAGGCTAAAATAGGCTGGAATTTTGGCGGAGATTCAAAGATTAAAGGTTATAATTTCTCATACACCATGCCGTGGATGGATAGTAAAGAAACTTCACTTACTTTCAATTGGTATAATATGACCAACAGGTACAGTGATTACGGTTATAATGGTGATTATTCAACGCTGCGTTCTACTTATTATAAGAATGTGCGGGGATTTGACATTACAATGGGCCGGGCGCAAGGCGAGTATGTACACAATTATCTTACTTTTAAAAACCGCAGAGATACCTATGTAGACTATTATTCGGGGCCGGTAAATTATGCTACAACCACGGATTCCAATTATACAAGCTATTTGGATGATAACTTCGGTTTGACTCGAAGTGTAGCATTATCGCGGGTTTATGATTCGCGTGACAATGTTTTTAGTCCGACTAAAGGTACTTATTTCTCGACGACGGCAGAATTTGCCGGTCGAGGTTTGGGAGGTGATTTCAACTTTGATAAATATACGGTTGAAGATCGCAACTACTTTAAGGTTGGCCATAGTCAGGTAATCGCCACCAGGTTTATTGGCGGCTATGCTGACGGGAACATGCCGGTATCGCAAAAGTTCTCTGCCGGCGGATCTGACAGCCTGCGTGGTTATCATGACGAACAGTTTACAGGTAATAGACTGTTGGCAGCGACTACCGAATATCGCTTCCCGCTAGCTAAAAAAGTCGAGGGAGTTTTATTTGGTGACATAGGCAACGCTTGGGATGGCGGAAGCTGTAAGCTTAATGATCTTAAAAGCGACGTCGGCTTTGGTGTACGCCTTAATACGCCGCTTGGACCAATTCGCCTTGATTATGCATGGGGCGAGTATGGCGGAAGAACTTCGTTTAGTTTCGGTGGTAAATTCTAAATAAGGATTTTTTAACAGTAAAGGGCCTCCGCTAGTTCTGTGAGCTTGCGGAGGCCTTTCCTATTAAGATAGTTGTTGTAAGTAGGTATCGGATTATAAAGTGCTTAATTCAGACGAGCTATAAAGTATGCGCAGGGTTTAAAATGGGTGAATGTATGTAAAAGCTGGCTGGACTAGAGTGGGAACAGGTTTGATAATAAACCCTTTATAACGAAAAAATCCCTAGCTACGAAGCTAGAGATCAGTTACGCCATATTATTTGCAAGTGTTAATTTTGCGTTGAAGTTCTGCATATGGGTAGAAGTATAACGGAGCGGGCGAATATTTTGCAATAAGCTCAAATAACTTAATCATTTGTGAATCCTCCTTGCCTGTTGATGGTTTAATAATAACAACCTATCCAACCTATGTCAATAATTATTTTCCGTTAATATAAATAATCATTTATTCGAACTATTGTAAATAATTAATAAAAGTTTACTGTTTTAAAAATTATTGGAAAGATTTAAATAATTGAGTGAATGATAGTGTGAAAGTAAAGGATTGCCTCAATGTACTTTTTGGGGCCGAAATGTTAAAATATCGCCAGGATATTCCGGATAAGACACGCCCAAGCAAGACTTTATAAGAAAGATTTGTTTGGGCGTGTCTTATCTTTAAATACTTTAAGTACTAGAGGCACGAATGAATCAAACAGTAAATTAAGGAGGGGTTTGCGTATTATCAAAATATTTCCATTTGCACAAAGATTAAAAAAAGGGGAGGGTACAATGAAAAGCCGTACTGTATTATTAATGCTTATGCTATCATTAGCACTCAACACTACAGCATTCGCCCAAAGTCCTGATCCTTCAGCTGAAGAGAAAGATGAGCGTTTGACCATTGGCGGTGACGTTCGTTTTCGCTTTGACAGTCAAACAAACTATAATGAACCAAATTTCGACGCCCAGAAATACAAGGTAAGACTGAATGTCGGTTATAAATTCAGCCCGGAATGGAGCTTCAACAGCCGGTTTGTTGTCGGTGAATCATTGTTTAGCGCCAATCCTCAGGGGGTTGATACCCTGCAATGTGACGTCGCTAATGTTACATATAAAAAACCAAATTGGAATATCGCCCTTGGCCGTCAAACTTTCGGCATCTTTGAAGGGCTTGCCGTCAACCTAGATAGCGGCCATTCAACCGGCGATATCGGTTATCCCAGCAGTCTTTCCCGTTCAGATGGCGCTAGTGCAAAAAACTATGCGTCACTTGATGGAGCGAAAATGCAAAACAAGATCGGCGCAGTGGACGTTACTTCCTTTTTCGGCAAATTAAACGCCAGAGTCAGCGGCGGAGCAGATTACAGTGTCGGCGGCATAGCGGCAATTGTTCCTGCCGGGAAAGCAAATTTTGGCGCAATGTGTTATGGATCTGACGCCTATATTTCCGATTCAAACGCTTCAACTTACGGCCTTAAAACCGGTAGAAAAACCGGTTATTCTGTTACTGCCAATACAAAATTGCTGAACGACTACTTATATACCGGTGCAGAATATATCTGGGGCCTAGCCGATAGTCATGACAAAGCATGGAAACTAATTGTTAAAACTCCTAATACCGAAAAAGCCGGCGATATGCAATACGCTGTTGAATATAGGAACATTCAACAAAACGCCTTAGACTATGCCGGCAGTTACGGCTCAACCGCAGCCGGCTTAACCAGCACCTATAAAAGTATCGCCTACGGCGATTATGATTACTGGGCCGTATCCGCTAAACGCCAGCTTACCAAAGCTATGTATGCTACTTTGTTTTTCGAAAAATATAATCCGCAAAACCTGGGGTCAAGCGGTGGCAGTCAGGTGGAAGAGCATGTAACCCGCCTTGAACTCGGTTATACCTTCTAACTAACTTATGGAGACTAAGGCATAAGCCAAAACAAGAACTACAAAACTACAGGTTCGCTCATTAAACGCGGACCTGTAGTTTTGTTTTGTTAAGTTTTGAAGGTATGATTATGGTTTATTTATTTTGTATTAAAGAATGTCACTTGACTTTTGTTTGATAAGATATTAAAATGTTGGCAAGATATGCCAAATAGGATACGCCCAAGCAACGTTGCTTTAAAGAAAAAAAGGTTGTTTGGGCGTGTCTTATTTCTAGCATTGCTAGAGACATGTGTGAATTAGACAGTAACTTAGGGGAAAATTTGTATGCCTAAGAAAGTTTAATTTGCACAACAATCAAAATAAGGAGAGGGTATAATGAAAAATCTTGCAGTATTATTAATGTTTATTCTAACTCTAGCCGTTAACATCACAGCATTTGCCGAAAGCACTGATTCTACTACAACTAAAAGTTCTGATGCTGTAACCACCAAGAGTACTGATGCTTCAACTACCAAAAGTGCTGATGCTACAACAACCAAAAAATCAGAACCTGCAACAACTAAAAGTTCTGACCGGTTGACGATAGGCGGCGATATCCGCATTCGTCTTGATTCTCAAACAAACTATAACGAGCCTAATTTTGATGCCCAGAAATATAGGGTTAGATTTAATATCGGCTATAAATTCAGTCCGGAATGGAGCTTCAATGGTCGGCTGGTTGTCGGCGAATCATATTTTAGCGCCGATCCTGAAGTAGTTGACACCCTGCAATGCGATGTCGCTAATGTTACCTACAAAAAACCGGATTGGAATATCGCTCTCGGCCGTCAAGCCTTCAGCATTTTTGAAGGTCTTGCCGTCAATATGGACAGTGGCCACGGCGCTGGTAATGTAGGTTATCCTTCTAGCGTTGCCAACAAAGCTGATGGCTCAGGAGCCAAGAATTACCCGTCAATGGACGGAGCGAAAGTGCAAAATAAGCTGGGCACCGTGAATTTAACATCGTTCCTTGGCAAATTAAACTCCAGGATCGATGGCGGTTCAGATAATAGAGTCGGCGGCATCGCAGCAATCGTTCCTGCCGGAAAAGCTAATCTCGGCGCAATGTGGTATACCACCGATGCTTATGTTTCCGATTCAGCCGCTACTAAATACGGCCTCAAAACCGGCAATAAAACTGGCTATTCTGTTACAGCCAATACCAAGCTGCTGAACAACTTCTTATACACCGGGGCTGAATATATCTGGGGCTTGGCAGATACTCGCGACAAAGCCTGGAAACTAACTGTCAAAACACCTGATACCAAAAAAGCCGGTGATATGCAATACGCGGTTGAATACAGAAACGTTCAACAAAACGCCTTAGACTACTGCGGTAGTTACAACTACACCAACTACGGCTTAACCAGTCTCTATAAAAGCATCGACTATGGCGACTATGATTACTGGTCCGTATCGGCCAAACGCCAGCTGACCAAGGCTATGTATGCTACTTTGTTTTTCGAAAAATATACTCCTGAAAAGCATGGCTCAAGCGGCGGCAGCCAAGTGGAAGAACACGTAACCCGTGTTGAACTCGGCTATACCTTCTAACAACTGTATAATTCATTAAGGCATAAGTCCAAATAAGAACTACAGGCTCGTTTATTAAGCGGGCCTGTAGTTTTTATTTTTGGGAGGAAGTTAGTTGTGATGCAGTGACAGGATAAAATTGGATATTAAAGAATATATTCGTAAAGGACTATGTAAAGAGAACTATTACCTTAACTTATCGCCATATTTTTCGTTTTTTAGAGTTGAATAAGAAATGGAGATGATTAGAATGCCAAGCAAAGAATTTCTTAATCGTCCGGGGAGTATTTGGGAAAGGTACAAATTTGAAGGTAAGTCACAGGATGTGATACGGCGGGAGATGGAGGAGCAGCTGCTTGAAGCCTATTTAGCGCCAACGGGTGTAAGCTGGGAAACAGGAGAATGCGGCGGGATTAGCGGGAAATGGATTGTTCCTTCGCAAGAAAATAGTAGTGTTTTTCTGTATATTCATGGCGGGGGTTTTACGCTTGGTTCGTCAGGTATTCCTCTGCCGTTTTTGTGTCAGCTAGCGGCTAGGCTGAAGCTGCGGTGCTTTTCTGTTGACTATAGATTGGCTCCGGAAAATCCTTTCCCTGCCGGATTAGAAGACTGCCTGGCCGCCTATGAAGGTCTGTTAGCTCGGGGATATTCACCAGAACAAATCGCTGTAGGCGGAGAATCGGCAGGGGCAACATTAAGTCTGGCGCTGGTTCATCAACTTAAGGCAACCGGCCGGCCTATTCCAAAAGCGGTGATAGCAATTTCGCCGGTAGTTGATGCGACGCCCAAACAATCTGAGGCAAGCCAATTCGGCAAGGTTCTTGATTCGCTGCCTGGTATCGAAGAAATCATGGCAGTTTATGCTCCGGGCGCTGATTTGTCTGATCCGCGTATTTCGCCGATTAAAGGCGATTTTACCGATTTCCCTGCCCTGTTTGTTATTGCCGGTGGTGCGGAAGCTCTTTGCTCTGAGAGCCTGGAATTGGCTGATGTCTGTTCAAGAGCTGGAGGAGATGTAAAATTACTGGTGGGGAGGGACATGATTCATACCTACCCGTTGGATTTTGCAGATTATCCGGAAGCGGCAGAAGCTTTTGAAGAGATTGTTCTTTTCCTCCGTAATAAATTAAAACAGAAATTATAAACTTGATAGTTTACTTAGTTTGCTCTTTTTCAGCTTTGACTACAAAACCATTTTTGTTAAATTCAACAGTAGTACCTGCCTCATACGTTTTTAAAACACCTTCAGAAAGAAGTCCATCATCGGAAAGCAATTTAGATTCTTTATTTAATGTACCTTTGATAACTTCGCCTCTATCGTTTAATTCGATATTCTTCTTTTCTTTGAACTCGATAAATCCAGGAGAGTTATAATTTTTTGTATAATTTTCAATTAATATTTGTTGCCAACCGACAGGACGCATATATGTATTTTGAGATAAACAAAAGGTAGCTGGCATACCATTGGGATGAAAACTTATTTCACCTTCGGATACAAATATATGATTTGAAGTATTTAATGAAATACTATCTCCAGCTGCCAAAGTACCTCGAATAACCTCGCCTCGTTCATTAAAAGTAACTTTTGTACCTCCTTTAAAAGTAAGCACCCTATATAGAGGTTTTGCCTCGGTAGTAGTATTAATAAAAATGGGGAGAGGCGGTGGGGGATTCGAAATTTTATTAAAGGAAGATTGAGTTTTACCTGTTTCATAGGGGAGTGAAGCATTTTCAGCTAATACACCCTCAAGAACCTCGCCGCTCTGATTAAGAATAACTACTGATCCCTTCTTAAACTTTGGGATTGAATCCCACCAAGTAACAATAACCCCAGGAGGCGTTATTCTTGTATTTTCCGTCAGGGTTTTAGTATATACTGCCGCATTTGCATTCAAAGGATTACAGAATATTATAATTGTTGAAAAAATAATACCGACTGAAACTTTTAATAAAAACTTTTTCAATTGAATCCCACCTTTTTATACTTTTACTTAATTTGGTTCTATCATAATTTTCTATTTCCTTCCATAAGTAAAATATAGCGGTGGGTTTACGCTGGGGATTGAGGAGAGGCGATTGTGAAATGCGGCGGTAATACTTTGAGGGGCAATGGCTTTAAATTTATTGCAATTTGGGGATAGTAGTGCTGAATGGCAGCGATGACAGGCAGATATTTTCTTGCTTCTTAAATTTAAGGAGGGGAGATAAAAAAATGAATACGAAGAATACATCTCAACAAGTAGAAGCAAAAGCAAAGACAAGTATGAACTTTGGTGCTTGGGGCTGGGGAATGATTATATATTCGATGCTGCTTTACTTTAGCTATGCCGGTTGGGGGGTTGACGGGCTTAACATTTTTACTACTGCATTTGGGAAGGAACATGGGTGGGACCCTGCTGCGCTGCTTGCTCTGGTTGCTCCTGGCCAATTGATGGGCGTTGTGGGGACAGGCGTTTTTGGACAGTTGACTTTGAAAAAAGGGCCTAAGGTGACGATAATAGTTTGTCTGGTTATGACGGCAGTTTCGATTGGTTGGTTTGGACGGATCAGTTCGCTTACCGAATTCGGAATTTCATTAGCACTAATTAATTTTTTTGGTGCCGGATTCGGGTTTGTAGCTCCGGGAACGTTGATTAACAATTGGTTTCCTAATAAAAAAGGTCTTGCTTTGGCATGGGCAACTATGGGGTTTCCACTGTCCACAGCTATTTTTGTTCCAATTATCGCGGTTATGTTTTCCGAACTTGGTATAGCTAATTCTACGTCGATATGGGCTATAATACTTGTTCTGTTAGCGGTAATTGCGCATTTCGTTGTGAAAAATAATCCGGAAGAACGTGGCTGCAGTCCGGACAATGAACAACTGTCCCGCGAGGAAATAGAAGCGAACTTAAAAGAATTGGAAGGCTATTCTAGTTCGTTTACTCTGAAAAGATTACTAAAAGACAAGGACATGTGGTTGATCAGCCTGGGCTTTGGGTGCCTTTGGATGGTTACCGTTGGTATTGTTGCTCAATTGGTTCCGCGTTTAGAAAGTATCGGCTACAGTCAGAGTGTTGCTGTTCTTTTATTGTCTGCCGCAGCAGTTTGTGCTTTACCGGGAAGTCTTTTATGGGGGTGGCTTGACCAAAAATATAGTACCAGATTGGCTGGAATCGTTTATGCTGCCATGTACATCATTACGCTTATCATTATGATTGTGCAGACAAATAATATATTCGTTACGTTTATCGCAATAGTTATGGTAGGGCTGGGACTTGGTGGCATTAAGAATCTTGTTACTTCAATTATTGCATCTGTTTATGGGCGCTACGACTTTGCTGCTGCTTTCCGTATTGTTTTGCCGATCACAGTTGTTGTGCGTACTCTAGCCTTTGCAGTACTGGCAATTGCCTTGCAGCTGGGGACTGGTTTTTCCGGTGCTTATACAGCTTTTATCGGAATCGATATTATCGGCTTGATTTTGGTTTATTTTATTACTAGCCAATGTAAGGGAAAAGTCGGCTAGGGAATTCTATAAATTAAAAGACACCATTTTACTGTTATGTAAATGGTGCTTTTACAGAGCGTCGACAACAATGCACTTTACGCAAAGCGTAAGGTGCATTGTTTATTGATTAATGGCACAGAAAGTAACTAATGATACCTTTTAAAATGCCGTCAGCTATTAGATTTTGATAGGCGTTATCCATAAGACATAATGCTTCTTCCAAATTGGAGAGATACCCCATTTCAATTAATGCTGCCGGCACGTCATTATGAATGAGTACATAAAAATCGGCGGGGCTAACACCATTATCAACTGTGCAGATTTCGTTTATTAAAGAAGTTTGAATTGCACAGGCAAGGTCAGAAGAACGGTCTTTCGGGAAGTAACTGGCAGGACCTACAAGATTGATATTCGGAACAGAGTCAGAATGCAGGCTTACGAAAATATCAGCACCAGAGTTTTTAGCAACATCTACTCTGGCTTGGAGATCGGCGTCCAGCGTGGAGTCTGCTGGTGCTAGGTTAACGTCACGTGTTCGCGTCATAATCACTGTAGCACCGAACCTAGCTAGTTTTTTGGATAGTTTAAGAGCGACCGCCAGATTAATATCAGTTTCCCGAATCCTATAGTTTATGGTTCCCGGATAAATACCGCCATGACCAGGGTCGAGGACAACAATTTTATTTAATAATGGCTTTAATAATCCAGCACAGCCACAGTAGCATCCGCTGACGTCTTTTTGATGACAGGGATCACAATGCAACATTTTTATTTCCTCCAATATGCGCCTTGCTATATATTATGTTAAGGAGAATAAAAATGTTCCGGCAGTTGACTACGCCCAGTAAGGTCCCAAAAGACGGGAATAGCTTGCCGCCGTCCCTTTGGCACGTCTCCTTGGGTTAGTTTCTTTGAATTTGGCTGCAAGGACGGACTTATTGGAGGATTTCGGGTAGGGGTATGGAAGTTTAAAATATGTCTTCATGCAGATATTATTGTTGCGAAAGAGGTGCAAATTTTTGCGGCTTTTCTGATGAATCGGGTGTTAAGCTTGTTTCGCCGGTGCTTAAAGAAGCGGTGGCAAAAGGCGCAAAAGTGCGATTGTTTATGGGGCGGTACCTTGGGATTACCGAGCCGGCAGCGCTGTATTTGCTTAAAAAGGAATTCGAAGAATTAAGATTTCATATCAGGTTTTTAAAATTGAAAGGTAAAATTAAATGTATAAATACAAAAAAATTCTAGCTGTATTCGGTTTATTATTATTTCTTTTATCCAGAACGGTATTTGCTTCTTCAATACCTGTATCATCACTACAAAAACTGCGGTTTAGTCAAACGAGTGACCATGTACGTATAGTTTTTGATGTATCAGAAATCCCAGATTATATTATTGATAGAACCCAAGATGGTCAAATCATAATTAATCTGTCAGTTGCGGCGGATCCAGCCGCCATGACAACAGTGCAGATAAATAATGATATCGTAAATTCATTCCGCTTAATCTCTGTTGATGAATTGCATCAACAACTTGTTATCTCCTTAAAAGGAACTACAGTATCAGAAGTTTTTTCTTTAAAAGATCCTAATCGGCTTGTTGTAGATTTAATAAAGAATACTCCAATACACAATATTCCACCGGTAGGTCAGATAGATACCCCGATTGCTCCGGGATTGATTTACACCACTATCGTGCAACAGTTATCTTCAGGTCCTATTGCGGCTTATGTTTTAGACGCTGATTTGAGCAAATTTAAATTGGTACCGGTTCTTGGAAATAATCCCAATATTGGTCTGGATAAGGTTAAAGATATGGAAGTGAATGACTCGGGAATTGCTGCAGTAAATGGTTCCTATTTTGCTCCCAACGGTGAAATCTTAGGGTTACTCAAGATAAACAACGATATCGTAAGTATTCCTGAATTTAAGCGGACTGCTGTTGGTATTACTGAAGACAACAAGTATATTTTTGGACAAGTTTGTTATCAAGGTACTGTACGATTGCCGGATGGTAGTGTTTTGCCTATTTCCGGTATTAACTGCGAACGGGCTGAAAATACGGTCACGTTATATAACTCTTATTATGGGAAATCGACTAAAACCAATGAATACGGCAAAGATTATGTTATGACAAATGGAAAGGTTAGAGCTATTTTGGCACAGGATGCACCCATAAACTTTGGAAGTGTAGTTTTGTCCGCTCATGGTACGGCAGCGGCAGCAATGTCAAGTTTGAAAGTCGGCGATAGTATTGACATTAAACAATCGCTGGGATCAGAGTTTGACAAGGTTTCTTATGCTATGGGGGCAGGGCCGATGCTGGTTAAAGATGGCGAACCATTTTTAACAACACAAGCTGAACAATTTCCTGATGATATAGCAGTGGGACGGGCACCGCGGACAGCACTTGGAATTACTAAATCAGGCCACATATTGCTTGTTGTTGTCGATGGGCGTCAGACAACAAGTATAGGCATGACCCTTGTTGAACTAGCTGACTTTATGCAAAAACTGGGGGCAGTTGAAGCCATGAATTTTGATGGTGGCGGGTCTAGCGAAATGGTCGTGAGAGATAGCGTCATGAATAATCCATCCGATGGGCAGGAACGGTCTGTTGGCGAGGCGCTGGTTCTTATTAATAGATAAAGAGTTGTCTAGAGTTAATTGTTTTTGACAAGCTCATGTTCTACTATTAACTGCTTATTTATAACCCTAACCATTATATGATATATATTACTTGCGCTTTTTACTCGAGCACTTCTTGGCATTTTACTTACCTCTAGCGAATCGTACCATTTTTTTGTAGGACACAACCACCATTCCATTGTCATGAGAGAACCAAAAACCACGGCTTAGTCAATTTACGACTTCTCCGTGGTTTTTGGTTTAGGCTGGTTTGCCCTGGATTAGACTAATCGCGAGTTTTCAGTAGTTATATTATTTTATTGGAAGGTTATTGGAAAAATGGTGACGAATAAAGTAAAATAATGGATAAAAATTATACTGTTTCATAACGCTGGGAGCGTTAGAGAACTGTTGCTAATAGTGTTGCTAGGGAAACAAGTGGCGAGATTACAGGGCTAAGTTAGAAGAAGTAAGGAATTATTATGTTGGTAGAATCAGTTTCACGACACCAAGAAAAAAAGGATTTCTATTTACCCAAATTGAGCGATCAACTGGGATAACGCGCGGCGGCGTAGCAAAATATTGACAGATTAGGAACGGCCCAAGCTGTCACAATTAGGCATGACAATATATGCTTTATTGTAAAGCGATTTGATAAAGGGGTAAGGACTTATGCATATATCAAAACTTAATATTACTGGGTATAAGAATTGCCAATTTAACTCAGAGATAGAATTTAATAAAGGATTGAATATTTTAGTTGGTGAAAATGGAGCAGGTAAAACTACTATTATTAATTCTTTAAGATTAATTTTAAAAGAAAATGAGTCTTCATATATGAATATTAATGAAGATGATTTCTATAGATCTTTAGATAACGAAAAAGTTGCCGAGAATATTAAAATCGATGTATTATTTGATGGATTAAAGCCAGCTGAAGAAATAACGTTTTTAACGTGGTGTGATAATGAATTAAGAGCACAACTTCATTTAGAGGTGTGTTCAATACCAAATGTAAAAGGATATTATAAAAAAGAAATCTGGGGTGGTAAATCTAAATCAAGTATATTTGAAGAAGAAACTTTTGAATGCATAGATTGTATATACTTACCACCACTTAGAAATGCTGAAGATAAATTAACTAATGGAAGAAGTTCAAGATTGGCATTGCTTTTAAAAAAGCAATACGGAGATAATAGGGAGAAAATAGTAGAAACTGTCCATGAGTTTAATAATAAAATAACTAATAACGTTGATGAAAAATATAATGAAATCGCATTAGCTAAAAAAAACATAAATGATAAATTACTTGAATCTTTGGGGGAAAAATTTGGACAAAGCATAAACTTACAGTTTGCAGATATAACTTTTAATAAAATAGTAGAAAGTATTAAAATGGTTTTTTTCCCAAACTGTTTTGAAACAGATATAAAAAAATTTCGGGATATAGCCATTAATAGCTTAGGCTATAATAATTTATTGTACATTGCAACAGTATTTGCAGAACTTGAACTTTTAAAAGAAAATAATTTATTGACAATATTACTTATTGAGGAACCTGAAGCCCATCTACATCCACAGCTTCAAGTAAAATTTATCCAATATATTGAACAATTATCCAAATCAATTGAGAATATTCAAGTTATAATAACGACTCATTCACCTGTGCTTGCTTCATCTGTAAGTGTAGATAACTTGATACATATTAAAGAGTCAAACGGTCAAATACAAGCAACACCATTGAGAAGTGTTAATTTAGCTAGCAGTAAAAATTATGTTAATAGGTGGCTAGATGTGACAAAATCAACGTTGGTGTTTTCTAGGGGAATAATTCTAGTAGAAGGGATAAGTGAAACGATGCTTATACCTGAACTAGCAAAAATATGTTTAGCTAAATATTGTGCGACTCAATCGGATTTACCTGGTTCACTTGAAGAAGCAGGAATCTCTGTTATTAATATTAACGGTATAAACTTCAAACATTTTATGAAATTTTTCGCTAGTATTGATGATAGTAATAGTGAAGTGAAACTTCCGATAAGATGTTCTGGAATTACTGATAATGATCCTGAAAAGGCTACAGAATATGTAGAGGATAAAGACGGAAAAAAAGTCGAAAAAAAGATCGAATATTATCCTATTTCAAGTGATAACCCTAGTGGTGCTAATAGTGCTCTAAAATTGATCAAGGATATAAATCAAAGTAAATGTGGGCGAATGTTTAATTCACCGTTAAAAACGTTTGAATATGATTTATGTATGAACAGAAATACTAAAATAATGGCACAAGTTTTACAGGATATATGGCCAGCCAAAACTGGCACAATAAATAAAAAATGCGGAAAGATCATTGAATTAGATAACAAATATATATATGATGAACAACTGCGAGAAGATTCGAAATTTATATATGAACATATTGATAGAGATGAAGTTGGAAAAGGGATATTTGCACAAGTTTTAGCGGATACAATTAAAACCCTTTATGATGAAAAAAAATTGCAAATTGCAAATGATCAATCTAATCTAGAGGAAGTAAACAAGAGTATTCCAGATATATTTAATGTTCCTGAGTATATAGAAAATGCTATTATATGGGCTTGTGGTGGTGAAATTAGTGAATAGGGAGGAATGTTGCAATTTGGTTGCCAAAATTTTGTGTGGCAAGCAGAAAGGAATTGATTATAAAAGATGCTATGAGAATTCGAAAACAACCAATGGTATTTGTTCTCTTAGCCAACAATGTAGAATTGATGAAAAAACCAAAGAACAACTTCTTTATATATTAGCACCAATTGATCAGGATGCATTTCTTGAAGCCTGTGCAGGCAGTGGAAAAACTGAAGTTGTGGGTATGAAAGCCGCATATGAGATGATAAAATGGAATAACGTATCAAGAAAAGGAATTGCAATATTATCTTTTACTAATGAAGCGACAAATGTCATAAAAAAAAGAGTAGGTGAATTTTTAAAAAAAGGAGGATCAGTGTATCCACATTATGTTGGGACATTGAGTAGCTTTATACATGGTTATATAACACAGCCATATGGTTATAAATGTATAGATAACAGTTCTAATAACCTCTCGTTCAGAATAGTTGATAAAGAGGAAAGACCATATAAGAATCATTGGTTAATTAAATATTGTTGCGAAATTAAATACATAGATAAAGACGGTAATAAGACAGATATTTATGCCAACCAAATATATTTTGATTATCAACATCAAGATTATTTAATTTATTTAGGTAATAATGTAGAAGTCTACTTTAAAGAATATTATAGGTCTAAACAATTTCAAGATTTTGTTAATAATCTAAGGGAAATGAAGCAAAACAATTGGATGTTTGGTATGGATTATTGTTACAAATTAATAAAAAAATGTAAAGATGAATTTTTAAATGATAGATTTGCAAATTTTGAAGATATGAATAATATTGCATATGAAGTCATGCTAAATAATAGTAAGCTTCAAACTGTAATTTCAAAAAGGTTTCAGCTAATTATTATTGATGAGTGTCAGGACTTATCTTGGATAGAAATACAAATTCTTAGTAAATTAAAAGAAAAAGGTACAATTTTACATCTTGTTGGTGATATTAACCAAGCTATATATGAATTCAAAAAAGTAGATTCAAAATTTGTTAAAGAATATGTAAAGTATTTCAGCTATTTTAAGTTGACAAATAATTTTAGAAGTTGTCAACCTATAGTTGACATATCCAATAAATTAATAAACATACAAAATGTTATTACAGGAAACAATCAGAATAAATATGATGCTAATAGTGTTCTTTATATTGAATATAATACTGCTATAGAAGCTATAGAAAAATATTTAGGTTTACTAAAACAATTAGGGGTTAATTCAAGGAACTCAGCTATTATAGTAAAACAAAATAAATTAAAAAATGAACTGTTATATACACTTAATAATAATGAGGATATACATTTGCTGATTTCGGCATTTCAGTTATGGAATTCTCTACTGCCTTTAAATAAATATAAAGCTTTACAGTTGGCAGGAAAACAAATTTCTAAATGGTTTGGAGGTGCAAATAGCAAAAAAAATTATTATTGTCCGCTTGACATAGAGTCTGCTTTTGCTTGGAGAATATTTATTAAGGATGTTTTAGAGGAGTGCACATTAAATGCTCGATTAATGGACTTTACTTTGCAGTATAGTGACTGGTATAAAAATGCACGAAGTAATCTGCCAGTTATATTTAAGCAAACTTACCAAGATTTAGAGAAATACGATAAAAATGCTGGAAATAGAAATTTTGATAATTTTACATACAGGACACCTAGTAAAATCGGAAATCTAAAAATTGAAATGATTGATTTAAATATTAAAATAAAAGAAAATATAGATGTAACAACAATACATGGTAGTAAAGGTTGTTCTTTTGATAGTGTTATGGTCATATCGAGTATAAATAATAGAAGTGATGGTGGCCATTGGAAAAATCATTGGATTGATGGAAATGAGCCAGAAAAAAGAATTGGGTATGTTGCAAGTACGAGACCTAGATATCTTTTGGTTTGGGCAGTTCCAATATTAAAAGACGATGACAGAATTTTACTGGAGAGTTATGGATTTAATTCTGCAGACAAGGTATTGAATGTACAAGCTAATGTAGACGGTATACTCTAAGAAAGTGAAAGTTTAACTTCAATCTCTATTCGGCTCAAAAAATTGCTTTTATAAATCCTATTAAACGTTATATTACGCTATGAATAGTTACAAGTAGTGGTAATATCAGCTTAGTTATAGCCAAGTACCAATTTTTAGGATAATAATTAGCTTGGCTAGATACTAGTGTTTTATATAATTATTACATGGAAAAGAATTTGTAATGACCGCTTGGCTTATGTACAGGCTGGCAGACTAAATTAGCATATAAAAATCTTAGTTTCTGAAAATGCATTTTAAGCTGGAGTTTGAGGCACTGTCAATACAACGATTCAATGTACCAATCTCCAGTTGTCTAACAATAAAATAAATGTCAAACAAAAACCACGGCTTAATCAACAGTGATTTCGCCGTGGTTAATCTTTTTTATTTTGTTTTGTGCGGTTATAGATAAATTCTAAGGTATTGAGGATATATTGTTTGTCTTCTTCCTTCAGAAGTAAATCGCGGTAGTAGACTTCATCTTGTTTTAGGATTTTTTCGAGGTCTTTAGGACCTTTTTCAGTTTGTTCGGGTATAGGACTTGAATTATTAGTGAGACCTAAGAGATAGTCGGTGGATGTAGCTAAGGCCTTAGCCAAATTTATAATATCATCATGGCCTATTTCTGGGGTATATTCGCGTTCCCAATTAGAAACTACTTGTGGAGAAACGTGAACCAAGGTGGCTAATTGCTGTTGAGTTAGTTTTTGATCTTGGCGCTTTTGGCGAATCCTTTGGGCCGTTGTCGGCTTTTCCATATAACCAACTCCGCTAATTTGTTAGCTATATTTTAACGTACAATAACGAATATTGATATTTAAGTAACGAGTTTTGAGAAATAACACGAATTTTTACTTGACACTAACGAAAAACGTTATTAAAATAAAGGCGGAACCACTCAATTAGTAATGAAAAGTAAAGCAACAAAATATTTTTTTAATCGTTAGATAACGAATTGCGTTATATGGATAAGGGCAATAGTTTGTAGGTTTCGCCCAACTCCAATATCCTGGCATGGCTAAAGCCTTGTCGCAGTCTCACAACATTTAGATGGGAGGTAATAATCTAGATGAGTGGAGTCGACTCGGCTACATTCTCCAAGATGCATTGGTTTGCGGTGGGGGGAGCGGGTTCTAAAAGACAAGGATGACGGGATATATTATAACGCTAGGGTACTTGGCCTAGCGTATAGAGCGCTAAAACAGCGTAATTTCACGGTAAATTGGGCAAAAATGCTCGAAGCGGGGGTGTTTAAAGAAACATAAATGAGACTTAATTCAGGTGGGGTTTTAACCCCAGCTGAATTTTAGTCGAATTATCCAGGGAATTAGCCGTTCTTTACTCCAGCCTGTAGAGGATGAAGCACGCGAACGGGTTATTCATCGGATAAAATTGGGAGCGGGGATTATGGTGAAGTATGTAGAGACTGAGGTTGCGGTTATTGGGAGCGGGGCGGCTGGGATGGCGGCGGCTTGTGCGGCTGCGGAGCGGGGGGCTAAGGCTACGATATTTGAAAAGAATAGCCGGATTGGCGGCAGCATTCGGGGTGGGATGGGGCCGCTGGGGATTGAGAGCCATTTGCAGAAGGAAAAGCACTTGCATTTTACTGCCGAGGAGGCATTTAAGTTTCATATGGATTTCACGCATTGGAAGGTGGATGCCAGGCTGGTCGGAGAGTATATCCGTAAATCGGCGGACACTATTTCCTGGCTGGAAGGGATGGGGGTAAAATTTACTGATGTTGCCGCCTATTATCCGGGGGCGTATTTTACCTGGCACACGGTGGACTATGAGGCTGAGAAAATTACCGATGTTTTGTTTGTCCAAGCCAAGAAATTCGGCGCGGAGATTTATTATGAAACAACGGTGAAGAAGATTCTAAACGATAATGGCCGGATACTTGGTTTAAGTGGCCGAGATAACTACGGCAAGGATATTATGGTTCAGGCGAAAGCGGTTGTTGTTGCTACCGGGGGAGGCAGTGGCAATGCTGCATGGATAAAGGAGCAGACAGGATATAATCAGGGCCAGGATTTATTTATAATATCTTATCCTGAAATACAGGGGGAAGGCGTACGTATGGCCTGGGAAGCGGGGGCGGCAGCGTCGCCGGTTACGGTTGACGCTTTTATTTGTCTGCCTGATCCGTATGGCGGCCCGGGCGGGACTTTGGAGGAGCTGGGAGCGTTTCGCCAGCCCAATTTGATGGTTAACCTGGACGGCGAGCGGTTTATGAATGAGGAGATAATAAAAAATCCGGGGTTGGGAGGAAATGCGGTGCATCGCCAGAAAAATGGCTGCGGGATTATGATCTTTGATGCGCCTATTAAAGACGACTATGCTGAATACGGCCTGGACTATGGCTTGGTTAACCGACCATTTAGAAAAGGCGCACCAATTGACGGGATAATTGAGAAGGCCCGATGCGAAGGCTATGAGCATTTATTTATGGCGGACTCAATTGAAGAGCTAAGTGCTGCAGCTGGTATTGACGCTAGAAATTTGGCGCGCACTATTGCAGAGTACAACGCGGCTTGTGATAGCGGGCGGGATGAGATTTTCTATAAACCGCCTAAGTATCTTCGGCCAATTACTAAGCCCAAATTCTATGCTGCCCGGTTTTTCCTCAGTGGGTACGGGGTACTGGGGGGAATAAAGATCAATCATCATGCCGAGGTTTTGAGCAAGGAGCATGAGGTTATTTTGGGCTTGTATGCGGCGGGAAATGATGCAAATGACGTTTTTGGGGATACATACCCCTTTGCTCTTGCGGGCAGCAGTTCAGGTTTTTGTTATAATATCGGCCGTATTGCCAGAGAAAATGCCGCAAAATATGTACAGAGCTAAAAAGATAGTAACATAATGTGGATTAAATTGTGGATAAAGTGGGGATTTCTTGTAATAATCTAAGACGGAGTTGCTTGAAATACAAGAAATAAAGGCCGGATTCAGAGAATAAAAAAACTTTACAAAATACGGTAACAACTTTATAATTGATATAAAGTTGTCAATCTTGATGGATATACTTAACTAGTCAATTGTGGTAGATAATGCGGTTTATTTTATCAAAATTATGCAATAACTTATTAAGGAGAATAAGATTATGGCGGCTAATATCAGTCAAAAGCGAAAACCAACTGTAAAATTAGGTACTGATGTTGTAGGGCACGAATGGACTGATTGGAAATGGCAGGTTGATCATTCAATACGAGATATTGATACTTTTGAAAAGCTGCTGGCCGTGCGGTTTGCTAAAGCTGAACGAGCAGAACTGGAAAAGACAATCGCTAAATTTCCGTTGTCAATAACGCCATATTATCTGTCGCTGATAGATGCTGACGATTTTAGGAATGATCCGGTTTTCAAGCAGGCTTTTCCTTCGGTTGAGGAACTAGAGGTCGATGAATGCGAGTTGGCAGACCCGCTGGCTGAAGATACTGACAGCCCTGTTCCTGGAATTACCCATCGATATCCAGACCGGGTGCTGTTTTATATCAGCCATGTTTGTTCGATGTACTGCCGGCATTGCACAAGGAAGCGTAAAGTCGGAGATCATGATGCTATCCCCAGCAAAGCGGAAGTTATAAAAGGAATCAAATATATTGCCAATAACCCTCAAATACGCGATTGCCTTTTATCTGGCGGCGATCCTTTAATGCTGCCTGATAAGTATCTTGATTGGATTCTCACTGAACTGAGAAAGATACCGCATTTGGAAGTAATCAGAATTGGCACAAGAATGCCTGTTGTGCTGCCATACCGGATAACTGATGAATTGGTAGCAATTTTGAAAAAGCACCATCCAATCTGGATTAATACTCATTTTAATCATCCTAAGGAATTATCACAGGCATCCAAGGCGGCACTCCAAAAGTTAGCTGATGCAGGAATTCCTTTGGGTAATCAGTCGGTGCTGCTGGCGGGGGTTAATGATTGCCCGCTGATAATGAAGAAGTTGGTACATAAGTTAGTTAAAAATAGGGTGCGGCCATATTATTTGTATCAATGCGATTTATCTGAGGGGCTGTCGCACTTCCGGACATCGGTTGGCAGGGGGATTGAGATTATCGAAAGCTTGATTGGGCATACCAGTGGGTTTGCGGTGCCAACTTATGTGGTTGACGCTCCAGGGGGCGGGGGGAAAATTCCTGCTATGCCGAATTATCTGATTTCCTGGTCGGCGAACAAGGTGATTTTGCGCAATTATGAAGGGGTAATTACTACCTATAAAGAGCCGGACAATTATGTGCCGGCAGTCTGCAATAAGAAATGCGACGATTGTCATTTGCAGCATCAGGTTGCGGACGGAGAAGCCGAGAATCCCGGGCTGGTAGGAATTGCAAAGCTTTTGGCGGATTCTAATAAGGTGATATCTCTGACCCCGGAAAATACTGAACGAATAGCGAGGCGAGTAAATGAGTGATACTGTTGAAATGATAGGTACTTCGTTAGTCCAGCACGGGAATTTCAATGACCGTGTTTATTTGATGAAGTTAGCTGAGGATGATTTACCAAGCATTATCGGGGACCTGAATACGCTGGCCTCAGACAATGGGTACAGCAAGATTATCGCTAAAGTCCCTTGTACTGCGATAAAGACGTTTGCTAAAGATGAGTATATTATTGAAGCCGTTATTCCCCAGCTTTATAGTGGCCTAGATGCCGCTTTTGTGGCTAAATACCTATCTGACAGCAGGCGGGACCCGGCTAATTCCAATGCTGCCAGCAGTATTGCGGGGGATTGTACAGATCCTAGTGCTTTGGGAAGGAAACGGGAACTGCCGCAGGATTTTGCTTTCAGAATATGCGAGTCTCAAGATAGTGCAGCGATGGCGGCGGAATATAGGAAGATATTTTGCACTTATCCTTTTCCGATTCATGATCATCGCTATATCGAGAAGACAATGGCGGATAATGTGATATATTTTGGGGTGTGGCATAAGGATAGATTAGTCGCTTTATCTTCTGCAGAGATGGATGTCGCGCAGCAAAATGCCGAGATGACGGATTTTGCTACATTGCAGGAGTATCGCGGGATGGGGCTGGCTACTTATTTGCTGCAGCAGATGGAGAGTGAGATGAAGCAGCGGAATATTAAGACGCTGTATACTATTGCCAGAACCGGCTCCCGGGCCATGAACCTCGTTTTTGCCAGCGCGCACTATGAATATGGCGGTACGCTGGGTAAGAACACCAATATTTGCGGCCAGCTTGAAAGTATGAATGTATGGTATAAAGCTCTCGGATGAAGTATGGGCAGAACTTTTAGATAAGCGGTTGATAAAATGGGGGCCAGCTCTTGGATAAAGAGGCTGGTTTTTTCTTTTTACAAGACGGTTCCGGATTATCCTGAGTGATGAAGTTGACAAAAGCCGGTCTTCGCTTGTATGGTATGGTTATAATTGGTTCGTTAAAGGGAGGTAAGCCGGTGGACGCGCGTATTCTGGTTGTAGCGCCATTTGATAATCTCGCGAAGGTGGCACAGGAAGTTGTTCAGGAAAGATTTGCAAAATCTCCGGGGATGATTAAGATCGTTAAAGGCGATCTTAAGGAAGGAATCGCGCTGGCGAAACAAGGAGCCCAAGAAGGGATTGAGGTTATTGTCAGCCGCGGCGGCACGGCCTCGATGATTGAGAAGAATGTAAATGTGCCGGTTGTAAGTGTCCAGGTAACGGTTATTGATGTTTTACGTGCGCTTAGTCCTAAAGGCAGACATCCGGCAAAAATCGGCGTGGCAGGATTTAAGAATGTTATTTACGGGTGTGAGGATCTAGAAACGCTGCTGGGGATAACTTTTCGGGAGATTGCCCTGGAAAATGAGGCTGAGGCATCGGAGAAAATTGCCGCTGCCGCCAGGGAAGGGATTGAGTTGATTGTCGGGGATGCAATATCCACGCGATTAGCGACTAAGTTTGGTGTGCCGGGGGTATTGATTCAGTCGGGTAAAGAGGCGATATATAAAGCTCTTAATGAGGCGCAGTTCATTGCCCGGATACGCCGCGAAGAACAGGAAAAATCGGAGCTTTTACGAACGGTGATCGATACTTCGGCTGACGGTATTATTGCCACTGATGTAGATTCTAATATTACGATTTTTAACCCAATGGCGGAGAAAATTTTTCGGGTGCCGCAGTTGGAGGCTGTCGGGCGGCCGCTCAATGCGGTTATTCCTGATTTTTATTTGGCTGATTTGAGTGATGACGAGAATGCAAGGATTGCAGATATTCAGCGTGTCGGGGATAAGACGGTTACGGTTAAGAGCAGCACGATTAAAATAAAGGGTGAGGTTATTGGGGTTGTCGCTAATCTGCAGAATGTTTCCCAATTACAGCAGATGGAGCAAATTGTTCGTAAAAAACTCTATGCTAAGGGGTTAGTTGCAAGGATAAAGATTGGCGATATGGTTGGTTCATCACCGGCGCTCAAGGCTGTGAAATGGAAAGCAACTCAGTATGCTCTGACGCAGTCAACGATTTTAATTACCGGCGAATCAGGTACCGGGAAGGAGATGCTGGCGCAGAGCATTCATAATATTAGTTCGCGGATGAATGGCCCATTTGTGGCGGTTAATTGTGCCGCACTGCCGGAAAACCTGCTGGAGAGTGAATTGTTTGGTTATGCCGAAGGAGCGTTTACCGGTGCCAAAAAGGGAGGGCGTCAGGGGTTGTTTGAGCTGGCGCACGGCGGTACGATTTTTCTGGATGAGATTGGTGAAATGACGCTGCCGCTCCAATCACGGCTTTTGCGGGTATTGCAGGAAAAGGAGGTTATGCGGCTTGGCGGTGATAGCGTTATTCCGGTTGATGTCCGCATAATTGCTGCTACAAACCAAAATTTGAAGGAACTACTTAAAGAGAAAAAGTTTCGCCATGACTTGTATTACAGGCTGGATATACTAAGGATACATATGCCTCCGCTTCGCGACCGTACTGAGGACATAGGTCTCTTGGCCTGGGAGATGCAACAAAAGATGAAGAATCTTAATTCCCGGATAATTGGCATTAGCGACGAGGCGATAGAGTTCCTCACTTCTTGCCAGTGGCCGGGCAATGTCCGGCAATTGGCCAATACTATGGAACGGGGAATTTTGTTAAGCTCGGGGCCGGTTATTACTAGAGCAGATATAGAAGTGGCATGTGATGAAACGGGGGAAGATACCGCAGACCATGTTGGTGCGCTGCCTGGGGATGGTGATTGCCTGGCAGCAGTTGAGCAGCAGACGCTGATGCGTGTTTTGGCTGAGGAAGAGTATAATTATGCGCGGGCTGCTATAAGGCTGGGGATTCACCGAACGACTCTCTGGCGAAAAATGAATGGTAAACTGTCTAAAAAGTAAAGATGATGATGCATAATGCACAAAAATGCGTTGCAAAAAGCAACGCATTTTTGTTTGATGGTGCGAAAAGGGCGAGTGTTTTATGGAAAAGATGGTTGGCACGAATTTTGCAACTATTCAAATGCAGATAGATATTTTGAAAAACAGGTGATGAGATGCTAAGACTCGCGGTGATTGCTGATGATTTAACCGGGGCTAATGATACAGCTGTCCAATTTGCTAAACGAGGGATAAATAGTTATGTGTGGCTTAATTCCAATGACCAGGATTTACTGCCACCGAAGGCTGAGGTTCTGGTTTTGGATACGGATAGCCGGGATGTTTCGCCGTCATCAGCTTACGCAATAGTAGAAAAAGCTTCCCGGGCCTTGTACAGTGCCGGAGTCCGCACTGTCTATAAAAAAATCGATTCGACGCTAAGGGGAAATCTGGGCGCGGAAATTGAGGCGGCAGCGGCAGTTTTTGAGCCGGAGGTTATAGTAATTGCCCCGGCGTTTCCCAGTAATAACCGGGTTACGGTTGGGGGGTATCATCTGTTAAATCAGCTACCGATCGCTTTAACGGAGATCGCGCGCGACCCGAAGACTCCGGTTAACGAATCGCGGGTGCCTGAGCTCTTGCGGCAGCAAACCGAGTGTAAAATTGGCTATATTCCCTTGGATGTTGTGATGGCTGGAATACCGGCAATTCAGAAGGCTGTGGCAGAAAGGTTAGTGCAGGGAGAAAAATGGTTAGTTTTTGACGCGGCGGTGGATGAGCATTTGCGATTAATTGCGCAAGTGGGAAGAGAATACCGGAATGTTTTATGGGTTGGTTCGGCTGGTCTGGCAGAGGTGTTGCCCGAGTTTTATGAATGGTCGACTGGTGATAAATATGTTCCGACGGCGGCGTTGGGGCCGGTACTCTTGGTTGCCGGCAGTGTAAGTGAAATTACACGCGGTCAGATGGTTTCTTTTTTGAAAACGCCTGGGGCGAGACTTGTACAGATGAATGTAGCTGGTCTGTTTAGGGATAAAGATGCGGAAATAAAGCGGTGTATTCAGGCGGCACGTGCCTTACTGATGGCTGGAAGCGATGTGCTTGTTACAAGTGCTGTAGATAAAACTGATGTTGATAATGCGGTGGCGGCGGGAGAAGGCTGTGGATTAAGCAAAGCTGAAGTCAGCTGTCAAACCGCGGCGGCGCTGGGGGCTGTTGCTGCTGCTCTGGCGGAGCTGGAGTTGGCGGGCATGATACTTACCGGCGGCGATACGGCAGCCTGTGTCTGCGAGAAGCTCGGAGCTGAGGCGATAGAGGTAGTGGCGGAGGTGGCTGTTGGTATACCGCTGGGCCTTTTGGTTGGGGGGCGCTGTGACGGTTTAAAGGTTGTGACAAAGGCCGGGGCGTTCGGTGAGGAAGCGGCTTTTAGTTGCGCGAGGGATGCGCTAAAGGGTGGGGAAATATACGGCGGCAATACGCGGAAGCTGTAAAGGCGGTGATGGATTAACGCTAAGTGGATGGTAGTAGATTATGGTTAGCCGATTGGTGCGGTTATTGAGAGATAGTAAGGAAAATAAGCGTGGGGAGCGAAAGGCATGAAACCGATACTAGGGATTACGATGGGTGATGCATGCGGCGTCGGGCCGGAGATTATTGTTAAATCGCTGATGGATCGAAAGCTATATGATATTGCCAGACCGGTAGTTTTTGGTGATAAAAAGATTATGGACCGGGCGCTGAAGATAGTGGGAGCCGATTTAAGGTGCCGGGTAATCAGGCATCCGTCTGAAGGCGGCAATGATTATGGCCTGATTGATGTGATTGATCTTAATAATTTGCCAGCTGATTTGCCTTTTGCTGTTGTCGACGCCAGGGCCGGAAACGCGGCGTATGAATATGTGGAAAAGGCGGTCCAGTATGCTTTAAAACAAGAAATTCATGCCGTAGTTACTGCGCCATTGAATAAAGAAGCACTGAATCTCGGTGGACATCATTTTCCTGGTCATACTGAGATATTGGCGCATTTGGCTGGCGCAAAGGATTATTCGATGATGTTGGTAGGCGGACCGCTACGCGTCATTCATGTTTCTACCCATGCGGCGCTGAGGGAAGCCTGTGATCTGGTGAAAAAGGAACGGGTGCTCAGGGTGATCGAGCTGGCCGATCAGGCGCTGAAAATGTTAGGTATTGCCGCTCCGCGAATTGCTGTGGCGGGACTCAATCCCCATTCCGGGGAAGGCGGACTTTTCGGCACTGAGGATGCAAGAGAAATTCTGCCGGCAGTTGAAGCTGCTAAGGCAGCAGGATTAAATGTTAGCGGGCCTATTCCTCCGGATACGGTATTTTACCGGGCAGCGATAAAGCTGGATTTCGACATGGTAGTGGTTATGTACCATGACCAAGGGCATATACCCATAAAGGTGCTAGGGTTCGAGACTGGTGTGAATGTTACGGTAGGATTGCCATATATCCGGACCTCAGTCGATCATGGGACGGCGTTTGATAAAGCCGGTAAAGGTACAGCTGACAGTCGGAGTATGACAGAGTCGCTGCTTTTGGGGAGGCAGATGGCCCAAGTGAAATTTGGCAATATTGCGATAGGTTAGTTAGCTAAATCAGTTAATTTGATGATAGAAAAGGATGATAAAAAATGTTTAAACCACAAGGGATAATTACACCAATTGTTACGGCGATGACCGAGGATGAAAAGTTTAATGAGAAAGAGATGCGAAATCAGGTTAATCGCCTGATTAATAGTGGGGTTAGCGGACTGTTTACCCTTGGTACTAATGGTGAAGTGTATGCTTTGACTAATGAAGAAAAGGTTGAAGTTATTAAGGTTGTTGTTGACGAGACAAAGGGGCGGGTTCCGGTATACGCTGGGACAGGCTGTATTAGTACGAAAGAAACTATTGCTATGTCGCTTAAGGCCAAAGAGCTGGGGGTAGATGCTTTATCTATTGTATCGCCATATTTTGTCGCTGTTTCCCAGGATGATTTATACCGTCATTTCAGCCAGATTGCGGAAGCGGTTGATCTGCCGATTCTTCTCTACAATATGCCAGCAAGAACCGGCAACAATATCGATTACACGACTGTCAAAAAACTCGCAAAGTATAAGAATATCGTGGGAGTTAAGGACAGCAGCGGCAATTTCGATAATACACTCCGCTATATTGAAGATACCGACCCTAGATTGGCAGTTTTGGCGGGGAATGATTCTTTGATTCTGTGGACGCTTATGGCTGGCGGCTGTGGCGCGATTGCTGGTTGCTCGAATGTGTTTCCTGAATTAATTGTTAGTATTTATAAATTATGGGAGCAGGGCAAGATCGAAGAGGCCAATGAGCAGCAAAAGAAAATTCGGCCATTTAGAGATGTAATGAAACTGGGCAATCCAAACTCGGTTGTTAAACGGGCGATGAATTTACTGGGATACCCTGTAGGACCGGCCCGGGAACCGGCAAGCTGCAATAATCCGAAGGTTGATGAGGCACTAACCAAAGTTTTTGAGTTTTATAAATAATAGCAAGCAAAGGAGATCAAGTCGTGAAGAAGTTAGTGTTAACGCATAGGCTGCATGAAGCTGGGATGCAGCTCCTGGAAGGTAAAGTCGATGTTACTATTACTAATACCGGTAAGCCGCAGGAGATGCTGCCGGAATTAGTTGATGCTGATGCTTTGATTATTCGTATCGGCTCGATCGATCGGGAAACAATGCTGGCGGCGAAGAATTTGAAAGTTATTGGTCGGCCCGGGGTTGGGGTGGATGATGTTGATGTTGCTGCCGCCACTGAACTGGGCATTCCGGTGGTGATTGCTCCTGGTGCCAATACCCGCTCGGTAGCGGAGCATGCCTTCGCCTTTATGTTCGCGGCTGCTAAAGACATGCTGCATAGTGATTTTGAGACTCGCAGCGGCAATTTTGCGGTCAGAAATACATATAAGGCTATTGAATTGTTTGGGAAAACCCTTGGCTTGGTTGGATATGGCAATATCGGCCGTGAGCTGGCGAAGTTATCGGCGGCTATCGGCATGAAGGTTATTGTTTACGATCCGTTTGTAAAGCCGGAAAGTATTGAACAGCAAGGCTATCAATATGAGAAAAATCTTGACCAGGTATTAAAGAGTGCCGATGTGATTTCCTTACATGTACCGCTAACCGATAAAACCCGCAACCTGATCGGAAAGCGGGAATTAGATCTGATGAAATCAAGCGCGATTGTTATCAACTGCGCACGGGGCGGGATTATTGACGAACAAGCTCTGGCTGACGCTTTAAGAGATAATAAGCTGCATAGTGCGGCCACAGATGTCTTTGCAAAAGAGCCGGTTGATGAAACCCATCCGTTGCTCAAATATAAAAATATGATTGTTACGCCCCATATGGCTGGTTTAACACAAGAAGCAGCGTCCGGAGTGGCGACGATGGCAGCGGCTGGTGTATTGGCTGTTTTAAATGGTGAGAAATGGGAAAAGGTGGCCAATCCGCGCGTTTATGAGCATCCCAGGTGGCAGAACGGTAAATAAGCCTAAGCTTAAAAATAAAGCAAAATGATTGCAATATTCGCACTAGTGCTGCGGCTGAGTGAGATGTATTAAGCTCTGTCGCAGCCGAGGTGGAACTTGATTTGTTTGGCAATTTAGATAAATCAGAAAAATGGGAGAGGATAAATCATGAACGAAAACCAGCAGGTGCTTGAGCATAAGAGAACCAATTTTCGCTGGAAGGTTGCTTTGCTTATGTTTGGCGCTATTGCGATCAATTATATTGATCGGAGCAACTTGTCGGCGGCGGCGCCCATGATTATGAAAGAGTTTAATTTTAGTGCGACTCAGATGGGTTTTATTATGTCGGCATTCTTTTTCAGCTATACTATTTTTCAGATTCCCTCAGGATGGTTAGGGGATAAATTTGGGCAGAGGCTTGTGCTTGGGGGTGCAGTTACCTGGTGGTCGGCGGCTACTATGTTGATTGCATTGTGCAGCAGTTTGGTATCGTTTATTGGTTCAAGAATTTTACTGGGCATTGGTGAGGCGGCAGCTTCCGTCTAATGCTGGAATAACGGCAAAGTGGTTCCCTGACAAGGAACGGGCGCGGGCAACGGTTATTTTTGACTGCGGCAATAAGTTCGGAACCGCGTTTGCAATGCCGTTGATTGTTTGGCTAATGGTTAATTACGGTTGGAAGACTCCTTTTATTGTTTCCGGCTTGTTTGGGTTTGTGTGGGTAGCTTTGTGGCTAGCGTACTATACCGATCCAGAGAAAAGTAAGTACGCGAATAAGGCTGAAGTAGAGTATATTCGTAATGGGCAGGAAATTAAAGAAGGAACCGGCGGCGAAGCTCCTTTGAAATGGTATCAACTGCTACGGTACCGGAACATACAGGCGATGTGCATTGGATTCTTTATGTCAAATTATGCAATCTATTTCTATATTACTTGGTTTCCGACTTATCTGGTTCAAGCCCGGGGCATGAGTTTGGTAAAAATGGGCTATGTGGCGATGATTCCACCTTTATCTGCATTATGCGTTGGACTAATTAGCGCAACTATTTCTGACTGGTTATATGGTAAAGGTGTTCCGAAGACGAAAGTAAGAAAAGTTAACTTGGTCGGCGGTATGCTGGTTGCTTCGTCGGTTGCACTTGCCGGATTTATTCAGACTGATGTTGGCGCAGTTGCGCTGTTAACTCTTTCTTATTGCGGCCTTGCGTGCAGCGGATCGGCGCTTTGGACTCTTCCCGGAGATGTAGCGCCGCGGAATATGACTTCAACTGTAGGGGCACTGCAGAATTGTATATCCAATATCGGGGGAATTCTGGGGCCGATTGTAACTGGTTATATTGTGTCAACAACTAATTCGTTTGTGCCGGCGTTAATGATTACCGGGACTGCGACAGTGATAGGTGCTTTAACTTATGCATTTTATTTGGGAGAAGTTAAGCATATTGAAGTGGATTGAAGTAGAGGTTGTTTCAACAGGTGAATAATAGAATAGGAGCTGTTAATATGGGATTCGATTCAGTATATTCTCTTTTAAATATTGGTAAAATTATGGCCGGACCAAATAGTATCGAGTCAATTAAAGATTTGGTTGCTGGTTATTCGGCGCAATCAGTGGTTATTATTACTGATCAAGGCGTCTGGAACGCCGGACTTATTGATAGGCCCAAGGCTATTCTTGAAGCGGCAGGCGTTAATGTAAAGGTGATTAATAATACACCGCCGGAGCCTACTGTTGCCGAGGTAACAGAGATATTTGACGCTGCCAAAAAGTATGAATGCCAGATGATTATTGGTATTGGCGGCGGTAGTTCGATGGATGTAGCGAAGATTGTGGCGATTATGCTAAATAACATTTTATCGCTAAAGGACTTATTGAATAAGGCTTCGGTGGAGCGGCGGGGAGTACCTACGCTAATGATCCCGACTACTGCCGGAACCGGAGCCGAAGCAACGCCAAACGCGATTGTGCTTGTGCCGGAAGATGAATTAAAGGTCGGTATCGTAAGTGAGAAGATGGTACCGGACTGTGTTATTTTAGATCCAACGCTAACGGTCAATCTCCCTAAATCTATTACCGCATTTACTGGAATGGATGCGTTATGTCATGCTATCGAGTGTTATATATCCAAAAAAGCAAATCCATTAAGTGATACGTTTGCCTTAAAAGCGGTGGGGCTGATTGCCCGCAGCATTCGCCGGGCATATAATGAGGGCGGCGATTTAGACGCCCGCCATGACATGCTCCTTGGCGCGATGTTTGGGGGAATTTCGATTGCAACGTCAAGTACAACCGCGGTTCACGCTTTAGCTTATCCTCTTGGCGGTAAGTACCGGATACCACATGGCTTATCAAATGCAATTTTGCTGCCGCATGTTATGAATTTTAATTTGGATGTTGCTCAGGATAAATTTAAGGATCTTGCTGTTGCTATGGGGATTGAAGTTGATGGGCTTTCGAATTTACAAGCCGCTGAAAAAATGATTGAAAACCTATATTCTTTAATTGTGGATTTGGATATTACTTTCAGTTTAAAAGAAAAAGGCATAAGTGAGTCTGATCTGGATGGAATGGTCGAGGCAGCCGCTAAAGTAACAAGACTGCTGGACAATAACCCCAAGCCAATGACTAAGAATGATATGCGGGCGATATATCAAAAATTACTGTAAACTTAAGATAAAGACTTATGTAATAAGCCTTTGAAGGCAGTGCTTGACAGAGAAAAAATATTTTGCTAAAATGGATTCAAAATACATGTTAAACCCTTGGGGGAGTAGCTTTGAAAAGGTCAGTGTCAACAACCGGTGTAATACGCCTGGCACTGCCATTGGGTAACCAATAAGCGAGACCTGTGGTAGCGAATGTCGTTACTGCGGTCTCGTTTTTTTATAGATAAATGCAAATATAATTAAAATTTGGAGGCTTTACAAATGAATTCGTTAAAAACGACTGTCTTACTGGCTGCTCTTACGGGTTTACTGGTAACCGTCGGTTATTTATTTGGTGGCAAGGGCGGCATGACTATCATGTTTATCATCTCTTTGGGGATGAATTTCTTCAGTTATTGGTTTTCAGACAGTATTGTGCTGAAAATGTATAACGCGCGGCAGGTTTCTCCTGAACAGGCACCTGATTTAATAAGAATGGTGTCAAAACTGGCACAGCAAGGCAAGATGCCAATGCCTAAGGTCTATATTGTTGACAGCGATGTTCCGAACGCCTTTGCTACCGGGCGTGATCCTGAGCATGGTGTAGTTGCCGTAACAACCGGGATTATGCGGACGCTGAATTATGATGAGCTGGAAGGGGTCGTTGCTCACGAGTTATCGCATATCAGAAACCGCGATACTTTAATTAGTACTGTGGTGGCATCTCTGGCCGGTGTGATTACGATGATTGCTAATATTGCTCAGTGGGCGGCAATTTTCGGCATAGGCCGCAGTGATGACGAAGAGGGCGGCGGAATACTGGAATTTCTTATTTTAGTTATTGTCGCGCCGCTTGCGGCAACGTTGATTCAACTTGGCGTGTCACGGTCGCGGGAGTATATTGCCGATGAGACCGGGGGCAGGCTGTCCGGCAATCCGCTGGCGCTTGCGAGCGCTCTGAAGAAGATTGAGTATTATGCTCAACATCAGGTTTTACCTGATGCAACTCCGGCTACAGCACATCTCTTTATTGTCAATCCGTTTAAAGGAGCCGGCAGCTGGATGACCAACCTGTTCAGCACTCATCCTTCGACTGCTGAGCGCGTTGCTCGCCTGGAAGCTCAGGCAAGAAGATAAAACTTTTTTTGAATAAGTAAAGATAAAGCCTTCCGGCAATTTTTGCCGGAAGGCTTTATCTTTGTCTAACACCAGTCATGGCCTAGTTTGCGGCTGAATTCTTTGAGGATTGACTCGGCGGTGATTCGTTCCGGTTTAGGTGCTTTCTTGATGATTTCGGAGTTAAGTACCACCGATTTACCGGTCTGGACATCGGTAATGGTTAAAACAGCGTTGGTGACCTGGTCGTCAAAGGCAAACTGAATGGTCTCGGTTTGGACAGTTAGTATAGGTATATTAAACCCTCCTGTTCTGGTTATAAATGATGTTAACAATGGTTCTAAGGCTAAATTATTTCCATAATAGCAAATGATAATACCAGCCAGAAAAAGCAATACTAACTTTAGTTATGAATCAATTTCCAGGGTTTTAGGCAGCGGAATAATCAGTTGTTTACAAGGCAATAATATTTCTGACTAGGCTGCAATAATTAACAAAGAGACAATGGTAAGGGCCAAAGGCGGCCTTTAGGCGTTAGAAATTTGGAGGGGGGTAAAGTATGTCGCTTGAAGGTAAAGTTTTAGTAGCTCAAGGCGGAGGGCCAACAGCGGTTATTAATCAATCGCTGGCTGGGATAGTGCTGGAAGCCAGGAAGTTTCCTCAGGTTTCTAAGGTCTATGGCGCTGAAAAAGGCGTAGACGGCATTGTTGGGGAAAATTTCCTTGATCTTACGCAGGAAACTACTCATAATTTGGAACAGGTCGCGCTTACGCCATCTTCAGCTCTCTTATCCACACGGTCTAAGCCTGACAGCAAGTTCTGTCATGAAATTTTTAAAGTGCTTAAGGCTCATGATATAAGGTATTTCTTTTATATTGGCGGCAACGATTCCGCCGATACTGTCCGGATTGTTAATGAGGAAGCTGAGAGGGAGCATTATGATTTAAGGTCGGTACATGTTCCTAAGACTATTGATAACGATTTGATGATCAATGATCATACTCCGGGCTTTGGTTCGGCGGCGCGGTTTGTTGCACAGAGCTTTATGGGCCTTAATCTGGACGTGAAGTCGTTGCCTGGAGTATATATCGGGGTGGTAATGGGACGCCATGCCGGATTTCTAACAGCTTCGTCGGCTATCGCGCAGAAATATCCGGACGATGGACCGCATCTTATTTATTTACCGGAACGGGAGTTTAATATTGAGCGGTTTCTTGCGGATGTGAAACAAATCTATGACCGCTATAAGATGTGCATTGTCGCTATATCTGAGGGCCTGACAGATGCTTCCGGGACGCCGCTTACCATTTCCTTGCGCAAGGGTAAGGCGGTTGAGGTGGATGCTCATGGCAATGTATCGCTGTCAGGTTCATGTGCTTTGGGTGATCTTTTAACTGAAGCGGTTAAGGAGCGTTTGGGAATTTCCCGGGTGAGGAGTGATACTTTCGGGTATTTGCAGCGCTCATTTTTGGGCTGCGTCTCAGACGTCGACCAGCATGAAGCACGGGAAGTGGGCGAAAGAGCTGTTCAAATGGCTATCTGGCATGATGTCAATGGCTCGATTACTATTCATCGTACCGGCTACTATTCGGTTGACTACCGTTTGACTGATCTTAGCGAGGTAGCGGGTAGAACCAAGTTGATGTCGGATGAATTTATTAATGCCGAAGGAAATTATGTTACTGATGCTTTTAAATATTATGTACGGCCTCTCCTGGGATCAGGGCTTCAGTCACCAGCTCAGCTTAGAGCTCCGCGGGTGCCAAAACGTTGTGTGACGTGTGACTAGAGGACGGAAGGGGAGATGATTCTATGCTGCGGTTTTCGGCAAATCTGAATATGATGTTCAGGGAATTCGCGTTTATTGATCGTTTCTCCGCTGCCGCCAAGGCTGGATTTAAAGCCGTTGAGTTTGCGTTTCCTTACGGACGCTTTGCCGAAAAACTAAAAAAGGAACTTGCTGCAAATCATTTAGAGTTAGTGCATATTTATTTGCCGGCAGGCAATTGGCCGGCAGGTGACAGGGGAATGGCTGTAGATCCTGCGCGAACAGAAGAATTTAAAAAGGGTGTGGAGCAGGCTATTGCTTATGCTGCTATTCTAGGCGCTAAAAAGATTAATTGTTTGGTGGGTAAAGCGGTGGATGCGCCACGTATTGCCCAGCATTATTCGATGATAAAAAATCTTCAGTATGCTGCTGACCGGTTAGCTGAGAGTGGCAGCAGTCTTCTGGTAGATCATGTCGATGCCAGAGATATGCCTAGTTATTTTTTGAATACTGCTTATCAGGTACTGCAAATAATAAAAGAGGTAAACCGGCCAAACGTCTATTTACAGTATAATCTCTACCATGCTGAACAGTTGGATAGTGAGTTATACCATATTCTCAGGGATCATTTGCCGCGAATCGGTCATATCCAAATAGCTGATAATCCAGGGTGGCATGAACCCGGCACAGGGAAGATTGATTATCGGGCGGCACTTGAGGCTCTTGATAGGTATGGCTATAATTTCTATGTAGGACTGGATTATGTTCCAAGTGCGGATACTTGGTCTTCACTGGAGTGGGTACGTTCTTATGGTTATGCGCTGTGATATGAGAAAGGATTAGTGAAATGAGCAAGGGGGACAAATGTGTGAGGAAAAAGCGGATTGCGGTGTTGACAAGCGGCGGCGGCGCTCCGGGAATGAATACCGCAATTCGTTCTCTGACCCGCAAAGGTCTTTATAATAATCTTGAAGTATTTGGGGTTTTTCATGGTTATGAAGGAATGATTGATGGTGAATTTGTGCCGTTTGATGAGCGATCAGTGGCTGGGATTATTAAAGAAGGCGGGTCAATACTTAAGATTGCCAGAAGTGATCGCTTTGATAGTTTGGCGGGGTTTACCAAGGCGTTGGGGAACCTTAAGGAACTGCGAATCGATGCTGTAGTAAGTATCGGCGATAATAAGGCGCTGGCGAATGCCGAAAAATTGTCGGCAGCGGGGGTTGCGACGATTGCTATTCCGGCAACCGCCAGTAATGATATACCGGGAACCGAATATACGCTTGGGTTTGATACGGCGCTTAATACTATTCTACAGGCTGTTAACAAGATTCGGGATACGGTTAGCAGTTGTGACCGGGTAGCTATTGTTGAGATTGTCGGCGGTTTCTCGGGTCAGCTTACTTTTATGGCCGCTTTGGCAAGCGGGGCGGAAGCGGTGCTGATACCGGAAAGAAAGATCGATGTTGAGGCCCTTTGCGACAATCTTCTAAAGAGCAGCCAGCGGGGAAAGCTTTATAGTATTGTATTGGTTACTGAAGGTGCAGCTGACTCATATGCTATTGCTGACGAGATTGCAGCTCGTACTCCGTTTACGGCACGGGTTACGGTTTTGGGACATACGCCACGGGGCGGAGCTCCTTCAGCAATGGACAGCATTACAGGCAGTCATATGGGGGCTTTGGCGATAGACTGTATTCTTGCCGACAAGGTAAATGTGATGATTGCGATGCGCAAGCAGGAGCTTACTGCTGTTCCTTATGGAGAATTAGGTAGTCGCCCGGGGATTGATCCATCACTGGAGGAATTGATATCTATTTTGGCTCTGAATGAAGTACCATCCCAATTAGAAGCAGGGGACTATAGTCATGGGATTTATCATACAATCTAGTTGAGTAGGGGAATATATCCAAGTATTAGGAGGAATCAGGAATGCCATTAGTTTCTTCAGCCGCAATGTTTAAAAAAGCGTACGGCAAGTACGCTGTTGGTGCGTTTAATGTTAACAACATGGAGATTATCCAGGGAATTGTCGATGCTGCCAAAGAAGAGCAGGCACCACTTATCCTGCAGGTGTCGGCAGGGGCTAGAAAATATGCTAAGCATATTTATCTGATAAAGCTTATTGAGGCGGCGATGGAAGATACCGGCCTTTCAATTTGTCTGCATCTTGATCATGGTGAAGATTTCGAGATTTGTAAGGCTTGCGTGGATGGGGGATTTACTTCGGTTATGATTGACGGGTCCAAATTCCCGCTGGAGGAGAATATTGCTCTGACGAAAAAAGTCGTAGATTATGCCCATGAGCGGGGCGTAACTGTGGAAGGTGAACTGGGACGGTTGGCGGGTGTCGAAGACGCCGTAAAGGTTAGTGCTAAAGACGCTACATATACCGATCCCAACGAAGCGGTGGATTTTGTCAAACGTACCGGGGTTGATTCTTTGGCAATTGCTATCGGAACTAGTCATGGTGCATATAAATTTAAGGGCGAACCGGAACTAGATTTTGCCAGATTAGCCAAAATCGCTGAACTTCTGCCCGGATTTCCTATTGTATTGCACGGGGCGTCTACCGTCTTGCCGGAGTTTGTTGCCAAATGTAATAAGTATGGCGGTCAACTGAGTGATGCCAAGGGTGTGCCGGAGGATATGCTGAAAAAGGCAGGGACAATGGGAGTATGCAAGATCAATATTGATACCGATTTGCGGCTGGCAATGACGGCCAGCATCCGCGAACATTTTGCCAATAATCCTGCCGACTTCGATCCGCGCCAGTATCTTAAGCCAGCAAGAGAAGCTGTCAAAAATATGGTTAAACATAAATTACGCAATGTCTTAAATTGCAGCAATCAGGCATAGTGAAACCCGCCTTTCCGGACAAAGCCGGAAGGCGGGTTTTGTTTAAAAGCGGCGGGGTTGTTCTATTTGTCAATGTCTGATGCGCAAAAGGCACATTTTGTGGCCATAATATTTATTTTTGAGAAGCAGAAGGGGCAAATTTTTTCTGTAGGCGCTGTAGGCTGGGTTCGCTTCAATTTGTTGATGCTTTTAACCAGGAAAAATATTGCAATAGCTACTAACAGAAAGTCAACAATGCTGTTAATGAATAAGCCATAGTTCAAGGTTGGAGCACCGGCGTTCTTTGCCATTGCAATTGTAGTATATTTTATTTCGGATAAGTTAATAAAAAGATTTGAGAAGTCGATTCTGCCTAACAACAGGCCGACTAACGGCAACAGAATGTCATTTACTAATGATGACACTATTTTACTAAAAGCGGCACCGATAATTATACCAACAGCAAGATCAAGAACGTTTCCCCGCATAGCAAATTCTTTAAACTCTTTTAACATAAATTCCTCCTAAATAAATAATTTTTGCGTAAGTGATTACGAATGCTTTAATATACTATGGGTTCAGAAAGGTAGTCTTACTTTATATAATAAACGGCTATCTATATTTTTTATTATAATTTTTCGGCATTTGTACTATGTAAATGATAGCTGGATTTTTACTAATTTTCAATGTTTTTGGCTGGAAAGGGAAGATAAGGGGAAAGCGTCTTAAACATAGAACATAAGAAGCGTTAAAACTTGTCATTCCTGGGTTAATTTATGGTAGCGGATGTTGAAAATGTTGGGATAAAGTGGTAATGTGTTAATAAAAGCAATAGAAAGGACACTAAAAATGAGAAAAATCTTTTTGCTGTTATTAAGTGCTGTCGTAATTAATTTCAGTTTAATAACCGGTGCGAGTGCGGCTGGATCTTTGGTTAAGAGTGACTTTGATAAGTATTTTGCGGGATATAATGGAACTTTTGTTTTATATGATGAGAATAATGACAGATATATAGTATTCAATGATTCTCAAAGTAAGAAACGTTTATCACCGTGTTCAACTTTTAAAATCTATAATTCACTTATTGGGTTAGAAACTGGCGTGTTGAATCAAAAAGATGCAGACACTTTAGTCAGATGGGACGGAACGCAATATTCTTTTCCGGCATGGAATCATGACCAAACATTAGCCTCTGCCACACGGGATTCGGTTGTCTGGTATTTTCAAAAACTTGCAACTAAAATTGGTCCTGAAAGAATGCAGGAATATCTCAATAAATTTGGCTACGGCAACAGGGATATATCGGGGGGATTGACATCGTTTTGGCTGAGATCATCATTGCAGATTTCGGCGCGGGAGCAAGTTGATCTGTTGCATAGAGTCTACAATGGAAAACTGCCTGTTTCTCCAGATAATGTAGAAATAGTAAAAAGAAATATTACTTTGTCGGAAAATAATGGAATAAGATTTATGGGCAAAACCGGGTCGGGAAGCCAAAATGACAAAGGGGTATTGGGATGGTTTGTTGGCTGCGTCGAGAAAGAAGGAAACCGATATTTCTTTGCTACTAACATTCAAGCCGCAGATGGTGCAAATGGCGGGAAGGCTAAAGAGATTACAAAATTAATATTAAAAGACCTGCAAATATTATAAGTTTTTTAACAGGATCATCAAAGCCTGCTATTACAGCACAAAGTGCTGGCATAGCAGGCTTTGATTTTGCCATAAAGGCAGTGGGAATATATTCAATCACCTAATATGTTATTAATATACTCATAAGCTTTTGGCAGCAGTTTTGATCTCAGTTCAGTAAATTTTTTAACTGCTTCGATGCCTAGCCAATCAGATGGTAGAACTTGTATAGGAAGTCTTGGATCGTCTTGAACGATTTCGAAAAGCTTCAATCCATAGCTGTATAACAATGGCAGTTCATCGCCATTTAGGCGAACTTTAGTGTCTGAATAATAAACCACTGTAGAAAGTGAATCTAAATACTGATTATATCTCGTCCCCAGTTTTTTTATCGGCCAAATTTTTTTAGCAAGATCGGTCGGAGTATTAGCAGTATTTAAGCAGCTTTCGAAAAGAAAGAGGTTTTTATCCAATTGATATTTTTTTTGCAGAAATTCAATTTGACTGGGAATATGATATGGTGAAATCCAGATGTTTTTGTCCAAATTACCAAATTTTAATCGCGATAAAGTTTGAATTAACTCATCCCAATAATCTTTTTCAGCGTTAGAGTTATGTAACATCAGGATATTCCAAGTTCCATTCCAATCTGATAACTGATATTTCATCATTTGTTGATTGTAATCCATAGTTTTAATCCAGTGTTTAAAGCTATTAATCGCTTTATCAGTTAGGTGATAATATGTTTCATTATTGTGTTTCTTGTTGATGAGCATACCATTACGGATTTCTCTTGATAACCCCATTCTAATAGCCGATTCATTTTTTTGAAAAGGTACCAATACCTGAAAAATCTTTTTCAGAGGTATTTGGGTTATTCCTCGGTCTAACAAAAAAACATTAAATATGAATAATAAGATACTTATAACGCTATCTTCTTTTTTAACAGTAATATACATTTTTCTTCCCCTTTAAGCGTCTGAGCCAAGATTGACCAATACAATAGAGCGCGTAGCCTGCAAGTAGTATTAATGCGACGTCAATTGATACATTTAATTTAAATACTCCGATTAAACCATAACAAAACCCAAGCAAAGCGGTTATAGTATATTGGGTCATGTTTACCTTCGGATAGGCTAGTGTAAGCATGCCAAGGGTAATTAGCAAGGTAGGACAGGGAATGATACCCGCTGGAGAAAATAATATTAGAGCAGCAGGAGTTGTCTTTACGAATTCAGGATACCAAAAACCTATAATTACAAAAGTTATAGCTACTATACATCTGACGTTGAGATTTAAGACATAAAATTCATTTTTGCTTTTATATAATTCCAAAATAGCAAAAATAGCCAAGAATGCAAAGGTTATAAAATGAAACGGGTTTCCATAGACTACCGCGTTTACAGCTACCGAAGTAAAAAGCAATAAAATTACTCCATCAACTATCCTGTGCTGACAATTTCGTTTTCCGCTAAATAAGATAACCGAAACAGCGATAATTACCAGGAGGTGGATTGAAAAATTGAGCCACAAATTTTGATTGGATACAGTCTCTAAATAATTGAGTATGTTTACTTCAGACATTATTACTCAGCCTCTTTCATGAGTTTAAAAATATTTATAGCTACATTATAACATTAAAAATAGAAAAGTTTAAATAAGGTTATAACATAAAAATAACATTATTAATATTATGTTATTTTATTTTATATATAAGCGGTGTGGCGTGAAAGCTATGTCGCTATTTTAAATCTCGGAAATAGCGCCTGATAATTTGGCATAAAATAAATCTTGACTCTCCTGTTGCGGGAAACATTTATAATATAGTCATAAATCAAATATGCGCATAGGAGATTTATGGTTATGTTTAAAATTGGTATTTTCTCGAAGATGAATAGAGTAACGGTGAAGGCGCTTAGGCATTATGATGAGATTGGTCTTCTTAAACCTTGTCATGTTGATGAAACAACAGGTTATAGGTATTATTTATCTGACCAGCTGCCTCGGCTGCATCGAATATTAGCACTTAAGCAAGTAGGGTTTTCTCTCAACGAAATTATAGACATGATGGAAAGGGAGATGTCGGCTGAAAAGATGATTGCTTATCTTGAAGGCAAGCAATCGGCAATAGCCAAGACTATTGAAGATGAAAGGGTAAAGCTTAATCAAGTTGAAGCTTATTTAAAAATTCTTAGGCAGGAGGAAATGAATGTGAGTTACGATGTTTTATTAAAAGAACTTCCGGAAGTTATTGTAGCGTCTATGAGAAGAAGAATACCAAACTACGATGCTTTTAATGCAATATATCCCGAAATGGGATCATACATGAAAGAACAGAATGTTAAGTGCGCGGTACCGGAATATTGCTTTACAATTTACCATGATGGCGAATATAAAGAAACTGATATTGATGTTGAGATTTGTGAGGCGGTTACGGATTTCGGCCGGGATTCAGACACGATAAAGTTCAAAAAGATTGATAATGTTAAAACGGCTGCTTGTATTATGCATAAAGGTCCATACAATAGGATTGGAATGGCGTATGGGGCGGTGATGAAGTGGATTGAGGGAAATGGATACCGGATTAGCGGTTTTCCTAGAGAATCTTATATTGATGGCATTTGGAACAAGGAGAATTCAGAGGAATGGCTAACTGAAATTCAGATACCAGTGGAAGTTAATGGGTGATTTTATGAAGTTTGATTAGGTGAACTGCACTAAGTAGAAGAAGAGCGCATGTTGTAGAGAGCATTCTATAACATGCGCTCTTTGCCGTATATGGCAAAAAAGCTATTCTGGGTGAGCAGAGAAACTTCTGATAGGATATTGCCTATGGAGAAGCGAACATTTACTATAGGTGAGATATTGTAATTATAAAGAAGGATTATAATAATGAATTTAATGTCAGTTGAAAATTTGGCTAAGAGCTATGGCGACCGGGTGTTGTTTGAAAATGTGACTTTGGGGCTTGACGAAGGGGATAAAGTCGGGCTGATTGGAGTTAATGGCACCGGCAAATCTACTTTTTTAAAGGTGATTGCCGGTGTGGAGACTGCCGATAGTGGGAAGGTTGCTTTTGGCAGCCGGGTGCGAATTGAGTATTTGCCCCAGAATCCTGAATTTGATCCTGAGGCTACGGTGCTGGAGCAGGTTTTTAAGGGTGATTCGCCGGTTATGCGGGTACTCAGAGACTATGAGCAGGCGTTGGAGCATGTTCAGGCTAATCCTGACGCGGTGGAGTGGCAAAAAAAACTTATTGGGTTAAGTCAGCAAATGGATGCAGGCAACATATGGCAGATGGAGAGCGAAGCTAAGATCATTCTTACTAAGCTGGGGATTACTGATTTTTCGGCTCGGGTCGGAACCCTTTCCGGGGGGCAGAGAAAACGAATTGCTTTAGCGGCTGCTTTAATCAGCCCGGCTGATTTACTTATCATGGATGAGCCGACCAATCATATTGATAATGATATGGTAGCCTGGCTGGAACAGTATTTGGGTAAATATAAGGGCGCGCTCTTGATGATTACTCATGATCGATATTTTCTTGATCGGGTAGTGGGCCGCATTATTGAAATCGATAAAGGCAAGCTGTATAGCTATAGTGGTAATTATATCCAGTTCCTTGAACTGAAGGCCGAGAGAGAGGAACAGGCTGAGAGCAGCGAGCGGAAACGGCAAAATATTTTGAGAAATGAACTGGCGTGGATAAGACGGGGAGCTCAGGCGCGCAGTACAAAACAAAAGGCGCGGATTGACCGGTTTACGGAACTTAGTGCTCAGACCGGAAAACTAAGTGATGAAAAGCTCGAGATATCGGCGGCTACGACTCGGTTGGGACGAAAGATTGTTGAGCTGGAAGCGATTAGCAAGACGTTTGACAAAGGCACGGTAATTAGGAATTTTAGTTATGTTGTTCTTAGAGATGACCGGGTCGGCATTGTTGGGCCAAATGGCAGTGGTAAATCGACGCTGCTCAATATAATTGCCGGAAGGATTGAGCCAGATAGAGGTACGATAGAGCGTGGGCAAACAGTCAAACTGGGCTATTTTTCCCAAGAAAGCAGCGAAATGGACGAGTCGCAAAGGGTAATTGATTATATTAAAGAAGAGGCTAATTTTATTACGACTGCCGATGGCAGCACTATTAGTGCGTCGCAGATGCTGGAGCGGTTTTTATTTCCTCCTGCTCTCCAATGGATGCCTATTGCCAAGTTATCGGGAGGAGAAAGACGCCGCCTGTTTTTACTGCGGATTTTGATGGGTTCGCCGAACATCCTGCTTTTGGATGAGCCGACTAATGATCTCGATATAGCAACTTTGTCTATTCTCGAAGACTATCTTCAGGATTTTGTGGGGGCAGTTATTACCGTATCTCATGACCGATACTTTCTTGACCGGGTTGTTGATAAGATATTTGCTTTTGAAGGCAACGGGGTTATAAACCAATATGTTGGCGGTTATTCAGAGTACCAGGAAAAACGGCGGCCGGACGAAATTGAGTCAGTTCCCAAGGTTAAACCAGCGGAGGAAAAGAACCGGGGCGGTGCGGATGAGGATAAGCGTCCCCGTAAGTTTACCTTTAAGGAGCAGCGCGAGTATGAACAGATTGATGACGTTATTGCTAGTGTGGAGCGGGAGCTGGGGGATTTGACTAAACGCATAAATACTGCCGGCAGCGATTTTGAGCTGTTGCAGCAGCTTACAGAAGCGCAGCAACAGCTTGAAATAAAACTGGACGGTCTTCTGGAACGCTGGACATACCTTAACGAGTTGGCCGAGGAAATAAACGCGGGAGATAAGTGAGGTAAAAATAAATATACAGGGACTTCCCCGGCTGCTATGCTGGGAAGTCCCTGTATATTTTAAAATATCATTCTGGTGTCATGCCTGGCGGTGTTGCCAGAAACTCGACGCCTGGATTGCGCTCTCGGACCCAGTTGAGTTGCCATTCGGTGGCAATGAGTATCAGAGGTCGTCCGTTGGTATCTTCAAGCAGCATACAATTGTCCATGCTTTTTAAAGCTTTGGGATTAAGATTCTCGCCTGTTACCCAACGGGCGACACCGTAAGATAATTGGTGCATGAGAATGTCTACGCCGTATTCTTGCTTGAGGCGGTACTCAAGTACTTCGAATTGAAGACTGCCGACGACGCCGATGACGAAGGATTCAATAACATCAGGCTGCCGAAAGACTTGGACCGCGCCTTCCTGGGTGAGCTGGGTCATGCCTTTGATAAACTGCTTGCGTTTCATAGTGTCTTTAGCCTGTACTCTGGCAAACTGCTCCGGCGGAAAAACCGGGAAGTCTTTGAAGCGGAATTGATGGCCAAGCTGGCACAAGGTATCGCCGATGCCGAAGACGCCTGGGTCAAAGAGGCCAATAATATCGCCGGGATAAGCATCTTCGACAATGGTGCGGTCTTGGGCCAGAAACTGCTGGGGTTGGCTAAGCTTAAGCTGTTTGCCGGATTGGATGTGAAGAACGTTCATACCACGTTCGAATTTACCTGAGCAGATACGTATGAAGGCAATACGGTCGCGGTGGGCCGGGTTCATATTGGCCTGAATTTTAAAGACAAAGGCTGAGAAGAAGTCGCTGTCAAGACCAACAGTTCCTTCTGATGTCTGACGGGGTGTTGGCGCTGGTGCCAGACGCAAAAATTCTTCAAGAAATGGTTGGACGCCGAAATTAGTCATGGCGCTGCCAAAGAACATCGGGGTAAGTTCGCCACGGGCGACTTTATCATAATCAAATTGGTCACCAGCCATGTCAAGCAGGGCGATGTCATCCGTCAGTGTTTGATAAGCTGCTTCGCCAAGTAATTGTTGAAAGGCCGGATCGTTTACACTACCAACGGTTGAGGCCAGCGCTTTTTGGCCGTGAGTTCCGTCTTTATCAAATAGTTCAACTTGGGCTTTCTGACGGTTGTAGACGCCGGTGTAGTTTCCGTCTACGCCAATTGGCCAGTTCATAGGATACGCCCGAATGCCAAGTACCTTTTCCAGCTCTTCCATTAAGTCGAAGGGATTCTTTCCAAAGCGGTCAAGTTTATTGACAAACGTAAAAATCGGAATGCCTCGTTCTTTACATACTCGGAAAAGCTTTTTGGTTTGTTCTTCGACGCCTTTGGCCACATCGATAAGCATGACGGCGCTGTCGGCAGCCATTAATGTACGGTAGGTATCCTCACTGAAATCCTGATGGCCGGGGGTGTCTAGAATGTTGACCCGAAACCCCTGGTAGTCGAACTGGAGAACGCTGGAGGTTACCGATATGCCACGCTGCTTCTCGATTTCCATCCAATCGGAGGTAGCGTGTTTAGTGGTTTTACGTGCTTTAACTGAACCTGCTAGGTGGATGGCTCCGCCGTAGAGCAGCAGTTTCTCGGTCAGTGTTGTTTTACCGGCGTCAGGGTGGGATATAATCGCGAAAGTACGCCTTGTATTAGCCTGGGTAATAATATCTTCCATTTTTCCTCCGCTTATTTTGCTGGCTATGTTTATTTCGTTAATGCTATATTATATATACTTGACAAATTATACCCAATTTTACGCTGAACAGCAAGGTGCAGGCGTGTAAAGGGGATAAATGGCAGAGGAGGACGCGGTGAAAATTTTAGTGGATGCCGACGCTTGCCCTAAGGCAGCGCTGGGAATATGTATGGAACTGGGGCGAAAATACGGGGTAGAAGTATGGACAGTAGCCAGTTTTAATCATAATATAGTTTCTGATCATCATGTCACGGTTGGCGGTGATTCCCAGGAGGCGGATATGAAGGTAATTAATTTGACGGAACCTGGGGATATTGTGATAACTCAGGATTGGGGGCTGGCGGCGCTGGTTTTGGGTAAGCGTTCGCGATGTCTCAGTCCGGTAGGCCGTGAATACAGTTCTGAGAAGATGGATTTTTTATTGGAAGAGCGGGAAATCAAAGCCAAGCTGCGCCGCGCCGGCGGCAGAACTAAGGGGCCTAAAAAGCGGATGGCGGAAGATGACAGGAATTTTGCGGCTGGTCTGGAAAGGATTCTAAGGAGCTTGATTACGAATTAGATAGTATAATGGTTTCATTATTAACAGAATGAGTTTTTGAATTTTAGAGGGGTGCCAAGTGAGATTATATATTGCCGAGAAACCAAGTATGGGGGCGGAAATAGCAAAATATTTACCAGGGCCGGTCAGCCGTAAGGATGGCTATATAGTTACCGGTGCCGGAGTGGTTACCTGGGGTTATGGGCACATTCTCCGGCAGGCTGAACCTGGTGAATATGATGAGAAATATATAAGGTGGCGGATGGAAGATTTGCCGATAATCCCGGAAGAGTGGAAACTTCTTGTGACAGAGTCTTCAAAGAAGCAATTTGCTGTTGTTGCAAAGCTTATCGGCGAAGCGGCTGAGATTGTTCATGCGGGTGACCCTGATCGTGAGGGGCAGCTATTGATTGATGAAGTGCTGGACTATCTTAATAATGAGAAACCTGTTCGGCGCATTCTATTAAATGCCCTTGATGAGAAAAGCATAAAAAAGGCTATTGCAAATCTGCGGGATAATAAAGACTTTTTTAATCTTAAACAATCGGCGCTGGCTAGGGCGCGTGCCGATTGGCTGATCGGCATGAATTTGTCGCGGGCTTATACGCTTGCTGCACGACGGGCTGGTCATAAGACAACTTTTCCGGTTGGGAGAGTAAAGACTCCGACGCTGGCGCTTGTGGTGCGCCGGGAACGCGAGATTGAAGGTTTTAAATCGGCCGACTATTTTACCCTTAAAGCTGATTTTCAGCATGTGAATGGCCAGTTTACAGCTTACTGGAAACCTAAAGAGGACCAGGCCGGTTTAGATACTGAGGGCCGTTTGGCTGATAGTTCGATTGCTAAGGAGTTAATTAATAAGCTAAGTGTACCGCCGCTTGTTTCCGAGATTGTTAATTGTGAAACAGCAGAAAAAAGGGAAGTTCATCGTTTGCCGGTGTCGTTATCGGCGCTGCAGGTCATGGCTGGCAAGAAATTTGGCTATGATCCGCAAACTGTATTGGATACGGCACAGAGGCTTTACGAAAAAAAGCTAACCAGCTATCCGCGGTCGGATTGTGATTTTCTGCCCGAATCTCAGCAGTCTGATGCTAGTGTTATTCTTGGTAATCTAGTTGGAATAAAACAAGATGAACTGGCGGCCTGGGCGCTAAAGGCAGATCCAGAGATGAAAAGCCGGGCCTGGAATGATAAAAAGATTACTGCCCATCATGCTATAATTCCTACGGTGGAGAAGTGCAATATTGCTACTTTGACGGAGAATGAAAGAAATATATATTATCTTATAGCTCAGGCTTATATTGCGCAGTTTTATCCTGTGCATGTTTACAGTCAAACCCGTATAGAAGTCTGCCGGACAGGTGAGCATTTTACAGCTAGCGGCCGGATTATCAGGGAATTAGGCTGGAAAGAGCTTTATGGTGCTGATGCTGAGGATAAAAAAGAGGACGATGAAGGAATGCTTCCGGCCATGGAAAAAGGCGATAATGTCGATTTTGTCCAGGCTTCAGCCGAAAAGAAATCTACCCGTCCGCCGTCGAGGTTTACGGCTGCGACGTTATTGGCAGCTATGAAAGAAATCCATAAATATGTGAAGAATGCTGAGCTGAAAAAGCAGTTGAAAGATGTGAGCGGCATTGGCACAGAGGCTACTCGTGCCACCATTATCAAGGAACTGGTTCAGCGCGGCTTTCTCCGGGAAGAGAAGAAGAAAAAGTATCTTGTTCCAACTGAGTCGGCGTATACCCTTATTGATGCTTTGCCTGATGAACTGACATACCCGGATTCTACGGCGATATGGGAAAGTGTTCTTGGTGAGATGGCTGGCGGCGGAAAAAGTTTGGAGGGGTTTCTTAAAGCCCAGGCTGAGTTTACGGCCAATATCTGCGCAAGTGCTGTTGGGGTTAAAATTTCTTTGCAGGGCGATCATCCCTGTCCCCAATGCGGACAAGGCGTTCTTGAGCCCAGGAATGGCCGGAATGGGCCTTTTTGGGGTTGCTCGCGTTATCCGGCATGTAAGGCAGCGTATGATGATGACGCCGGGAAGCCGCTGAAGCCTAAGCATACCTGTCCTCGTTGCAAAACCGGTGCGCTGCAGCTTATCAAGGGGAAAAACGGAGCGTTTTGGGGTTGTACGAAATATCCAGCTTGCAGAGCTACTTATAACGATAAGAATGGCAGTCCGGATATTTCGGTGCGACCAGTTCAAAATGAATAGAAAGAGAGCCGGGGAATTTTTAAGTGACCCCGGCCCTTTTTTTACGCATCTTTTATTATAATTACCTTATCCTCATTGCAGCTTATTATTTGACGGTAGTTGGCGATGTCGGTTGTTAGCTCGACCTTCGCGCCCCAAAGATCGACAACGTGTTTGAGGGTTTCTTTGGCATAACCTAGCTCTAGCTCCCGTCCATCAAAGACGTGTTCAAGTTGAAGCGTTCCTTTTTCAACTGCCACGGGGTTGATAATAGGGACGTTTCCCAGGCCAACCGAATCGGCGAATTTGTCCCGGACTTTTTTCCAGCCATCTTCGTCAGAGATGTCTTTGATGATGACGTTATCATCTTGGACGCCGTAGGTAAATAAATGCAGTTCCTCACAAAGTTCTCGGGTAAGGTAGCGTCTTAGGAAGGATTGGTCGCGTTCGTTTACTCGAATATCCATGATGCCCAGCCGCCCGCCTGGGCTCTTGGCCAGGCTCTCAAACATTTTGAAACCTATATAGTAGGGGTTTATACTGCGTTCGTGAGGTCGCACTACCAGATTGTGGCGCTGTAGAAATTCCAGGTGCATTCCTTGCGGTAGGTCGAGCTCTTCCAGGAGTTTGTAGTGCCAGTAGCTCGCCCAGCCTTCGTTCATAATTTTTGTTTCGATCTGGGGAATAAAGTAGAGGGATTCAACTCGGACGATATTGACAAGATCTTGTTCCCAACTGGTCAGGCCGCCCTTTTCCGCTAGGAAGCCTAAAAGGTCTTCCTTAAGCCGTGGCGGTACCGGCTGAGTTGTTTCCTGGGTTAACTCTGTTGGGGTGGGGAGTGGCAGTTCGCCGTGGCGAGATACCTGAAACCTGAGAGCATGGGCAGCGTCAAGGATTCGTTCTACTTTTGCGGGGCCAATGCTGGGATCATGAATATATTCGCGGACTCTGTCGGCATGTGCCTTGAACATTTCCACTACTAGTTCAGCGCGGGTGTCGCGTTTAAAAAGGCGGTTATTTTTGAAGAAATCATTATGTCCATAGACGTGGGCCATGGTCAGCACTTGCAGCAGTATGCTGTTCTCACGCATGAGGTAGGCTAAGCACGGATTGGAGTTTATTACCATTTCGTAAGGCAGGCCTACCAGGTTGTAATGGTAAAAAGTTTTCTGGCGTTCATACGCTTTGCCGAAACTCCAGTGGGGATAGTGGGAAGGCATGCCGACATAGGCCTCGTAGCATAGCATATCTTCGTAGTCGACAATTTCAAATTCCTGGGGGTAGCAATTAAGTCTTGAGTTTTTAACTAACTCTTCGATTCGCCTATTCCAATATTCTAGATTTGTGAGTGAGTAGTTAGACATTTAGTTATCGCCTCCGGCGGAGGAGTCTTTTTCTAGAATGCGTTTGAAGGCTGGCCAGATGTCTTCTTTTCGTTCGAGGGTGACAATGATAAATTTTTCGTTGGTGATATGTTCCTGGTATTCACGGCGAATAGTACTATTCCAGATGCGGCCGGTGGTTATTTCGCCGTATCCGAATAGATTACTGATATCGCAAAGCTCTTTAGCCAGAGTAATAGCAGTAGCATTATCACCGGGCCAGTTATCACCATCCGAACAATGAAAGGCATAAATATTCCAAATGGCAGGATTGTAGCGCTGCTCGATAATCTCTAAGGCTTTGGCATAGCCGCTCGAGATGTTGGTACCACCAGATTCGCCGCGGTGAAAAAAGTCGCGTTCATTGACTTCAGTAGCTTCGGTGGAATGAGAAATGAAAACTACTTCGACATTTTCATATTTGTAACGGACAAACTGATATAAAAGAAAGTAAAAACTGCGCGCGAGATATTTTTTTGTCTGATCCATCGAACCTGAAGTATCCATTATGCAGATTACAACGGCGTTTGAGTTTGGTCGAAGCTCTTCTTTGATTCGAAAATACCGTAGATCCTCTTCTCTGAATGGGATTCGCTCTGAGATAGGGGGCATAATAGCGTTTTCTTGACGTTTTGCTGATTGTTTGCGTTTCAGCTTTTCTACTACCGATTGCTTTTTGTCAAGGCGTGGCGGAATGCCTTTAAGTTGATGCCCAGATCGTTTGAACTTTCGCTCAGTCTCGATAGCGGCAAATTTTTTGCGGTCTAGATCAGGTAACTGTAGATCATCAAATAAATAATTAATTAGTTCTTCCAGGGTAATATCAGTTTCGTAGATGTCCTCGCCTGGTGCATTGCCAGCTTGACCGGTATCTTGGGTATCGCGGTCGCCCGCTTTTCCGATTACCTGACCGCGCTGTTCCTGGCCGTTGCCTGATGCTGTACCGCCAGTGTTTTTTCCATAAAGAAACTGATATTCTTTAAGGCCTTTGATAGGTATTTTGATTTTTTTGTCTTTGCTTTGCCCGATTATGCTTTCTTCAGCAATAATGTCACCAAGATTTTTTTTTATAGCTTCTTCTACTAATTGGCGGTGGCGTTTGCGATCCCAGGCGGAACGATCAGAATGGCTGGCGCTGTTGTCTTTGAAAATAGCCATATTTTATCTCCTTTTCCATCTAGTCCTTCCAGAGGTTATTGGCAGCATATTTTAGAATGACGTTGCAACAATGATCGCAATAGCCGTTTTGCTTCATTTCTTCCACCATTACGTTGTATTTCGAGTCTTGGTCTTTATCGCGAACTCGTGCTTTTGTTACAATGCGGGATAATTCTTTTACCGATGTTGTCAGCTTTTTTTCGATTGCTTCTTTTAATGGTTCATATGCGCGATAATCGACAACACCGCCGGTTCTGAGCACAGAGAACATATAGGAGGTGACGTCCTGGCGGAAGCCACGGGCAGTAGTGCCGAAGATGCCAATTTGTTCTTCGATGGATTGCAGAAATTTGAGATCCGGCTCCAACTCTTCACCAGTGTTGGTATCCTTGATTTTACGGGCATTTATGAAGGCTTCAGCATGATCGAGGTAATTGTTGAATAAGCTTTCGGCCTGTTCCTGGTAGCCGTGGATAAACGCCCGGGTAACTTCTTTTTCAAGAATTGTGGTGTACTCTTTTTTGATAGTATCTTGAAGAAAGCCTAAGTAACGTTTTTTCTCATCATCAGCAATAGTCAGTTCTTTGGTGGCTTTAATCAGTACATCAAGCATCGTAATAGGGTTGATACAATTGTTGTCAGACTCGGATAAAGTAGTATCCAGCGCCTTCATTATAAAACGGGTGGAGATACCAGTCATCCCTTCACGCTGGGCCTCTTCCCGAAGCTCAAAGATGTCCACTTTTTTTGTGGAGCCTTTTTCGACGATTTCCTCGCCGTTATAAATTTTAAGCTTGGTCAAGGGATCAACCTTGGCAGACGGAGCCAGTCTGGTCAAAATTGCAAACATTGATGCTAATTCAATGGTATGAGGAGCAATGTGAGCATTGAAATTGCTGCTTTTTAAAATTTTGTGATAGATCTTTACTTCCTCGTCCAGTTCCAGGCAGTAAGGCACTTCGATTTTGACAATACGGTCAAGAATAGCCTCATTGGTATGGTCGGACTTGAATTTATTCCATTCTGCTTCATTAGAGTGGGCAAGAATGATGCCATCAAAATAGATCATTGAGCCTTTGCCTGGTGAAGGGATGGATTTTTCTTGGGTAGCGGTAATCATAGTATGCAGATACTCTACGTCATTTTTAAAGACTTCGATGAACTCTACGACTCCACGGTTGCCAACATTGAAAGCGCCATTTAGGGACAGGACCCGAGGATCATCTTCGGAATAAAGATCCATTTTTGAAATATCAACCGAGCCAGAAAGTACTGAAGTATCCTGGTTGTTGGGGTCGACCGGGGGCACGACACCAATTCCTTTTCGGGAGCGGATGGAAAATTCGCTCATAGTAATTGGATAATGTTCAAATTCACCATTGTATTCATTCTTCAAGCGGTAGCGGCAGACGGGGCAGAGATCGCCCTCGATTTTTACGCCAAGTAAAGTTTCGAACTGCGGGCGAAGGTGCTTGGGAATAAGGTGGAGCGGTTCTTCGCGCATAGGGCAGTCATTAATAACATAAATTGGCGGACTCATTTCTAGGGCCCGTTTTAGAGCTTCCATCAAAGAGGACTTTCCTGCGCCAACTGGGCCAACCAGGTAGAGCACTTGACGGGATTCTTCTCCTTTCATTGCTGCGGCGTGAAAATAGCGAACGATTTTCATGATACTTTTGTCAATGCCATAAAAGTCTTTAAAAAAGGAATAGCGCTTCAGCGTTTCGTTACCAAAAATGCGTTTGAGGCGGGGGGATTCCTCGGTATTCACAAGTTCCATGCCGCGTTCTGACAGTAGTTCATACATCCTCTGGTGGGAGAATGCGGCAACACTAGGATTTTCTTTAACGATCTCCAGGTAGTCAAGGAGTGTTCCCGAAAAGTGTTGGTGCTTACGTTCGCCCCGGTCCCTCTTAATTAAGGTTTCAAAATCAATTTTGGCCACCGAAAACCCTCCTTCGAAATACTCTTAATCATGCATTCACTACCGTTTATTATTGATACGCAATTTTAAGAGAAAGAGTGATAGTTTTTCGGTACCATTAGATAAATTTTTCAAAACACCGCGGTAGTTAATTAAACTTTAACAAATAAAGGGAATGCTGTCTAAAGGAAAATAGTGGGATAAATTAGAGGGGGCAAAGTAACCGTCCGAATTGACGATATGAACGCTAATATGGTAAACTAAGCAACAAATATTAGGAGCGTATAAAAATGAAGCTTGGGCGATACAGGCATTATAAAGGTAATTACTATGAGGTATTGGGAGTAGCTAGGCATAGTGAGACGATGGAAGAAATGGTTGTCTATCGACAATTATACGGAGATTATGGTCTCTGGATTCGGCCGCTTGCTATGTTTAATGAGACTATCTTGGTAGATGGCAAGGATATAAATCGGTTTAAGTATATTGGGTAACTAGAGCTGGTATTTTTATAAACATATTTATGATGTTTGCAGGATTATTCCATAAAACGACAAAGTAATATATGAAAAGTCAAAATGGAACAGGGGAATTAGGAGCTGAATGGCTGATACTAAAAAGATACTAGGAGGCTTAGTTATGAGAAAGGTATTATTGGTAACTTTTGTTTTGTTGATGTCACTTACAACTCTTGCGTTTGCGAATGGTATTTATGACGAGGCGGTTGTTTGGACTGCTGTACCTAGTGAATCACTTGCCGGTATATCGTATGCATATGCTCCCGAATTTACCCGTATTAGCCCACAGGGAAGGCTGGAAACGGTGATAAAGTCAACTCAGCCGTCTACACACTACTTGTCTAACTATTTGATAGAAAAAACTTATGTAACCCCGGCTTTTGACAGATACATAATTGTAGCCTGTGGCAAATTTAAGCAAGACGGTTCAACCATAAAAATATCGCCTGAGTGTGATAAAGACTGGAGACCACTTTTGCCTGGAACACAATATGAGCAATGTTTGCAGGCTGCATATCAATACGCAAAATCAAAAAAATAAAGTAATTATTAGAGGCAGATGTTCAAAATTAAGTCTGGTTGATGAATGTTTTTGGCATTAAAAAGCGCAAGCTTACACCATTTCTAGGTGAAAAAGCTTGCGCTCTTATTTTGGCAGCGCCAATAACTGAAACCGAATATTCCAGGTTTAGGGGCTGGCAACTTACTGACAGCAAAACAATTTTAAAAAAATAAAGAAATGTTTACTTTATCTTGGTTTTGGTGATAAAATTTAATTGTGAAGGGAGGATGGTTACAATACTGTCGTAATTTTTTAAATGTATCAGGCGAAGAAAAAAAGTTAGGCTAATGCACATTATATCATGTTTTTTCCTAATATTCGTATAATTCGGTGTGGCAGCTCTGATAGTATTACTTTCATAGGAGGTTTTGATGGATAAGGCTAAGGTGTTAGGTGAGAATAAAATACCATCGTTGCTATGGCAGTTTTCTTTACCGGCCATTGGCGGCAATCTGGTTAATGTACTGTATAATATTGTGGATAGTATTTTTGTCGGGCATGGTGTAGGAGAGATTGGGCTTACTGCCGTAACTATCGCGTTTCCTTTGATGAGCCTTTTAATGGCTATTGGTTTATTGGTTGGGGTTGGAGCATCGACACTGGTTTCGATACGTTTAGGGGAACAAAACAAGGATGCTGCTGACCTTATTTTAGGTAACGCAGTAACTATGCTTCTGGTGTTTGTGATAATTTCTACCGGTGCGGCGCTACTCTTTCTTGACCCTTTGCTAATTAAACTGGGGGCCACCCCTGAGGTATTGCCGTATACGCATGATTTTGTGGTTGTTATTCTGTGGGGTAGCGTTTTTCTACATCTAGGGGGAGGTTTGGGCGGGGTTGTTCAGGCCCAAGGCGATCCTAAGATGGCACTTATCGCCATGTTGATTTCGGGAGTGCTTAATACCATTCTTAATCCTATCCTAATTGTAGGATTAAACTTAGGTATCAAGGGGTCGGCTTGGGCGACTGTTATAGCGCAGGCCGCATCCGCAATCTGCATATTAGTTTATTTCATACGGGGAATGGGTACTTTGAAGCTAAAACTTAGAAATCTTGTATTACAATACCGGATCGTAATTGATATCATAAAAATCGGATTGTCGCTGTTTCTGATGCAAGTTAGCAACAGTGTGGTAATGTTTTTGTTTAATAACAGTCTTATTGTCTATGGCGGTGAGTTGGCAGTGGCGTCATTCGGCATTATCAACAGAATGATGATGTTGGTGATGATGCCGGTTATGGGATTAACTCAGGCTGCTCAACCGATTATCGGGTATAATTTTGGAGCCAAACAGTTTGACCGCGTTCTTGAAACGTTGAAAATAGTTTTAACGTTGGCAGTATGCGCGGGCGCTGTCGGGGTTGTTATTATCTATATGTTGGCTACACCAATTATTCACTTGTTTAACGGCGGAGAAGAAATGGTTGCGATTGGCTCGGTCGGACTAAAGGTATTTTTAGTAATGATGCCGCTTATTGGATTTCAGGTAATTGGTGCCAGCTATTTTCAGGCGGTGGGAAAAGCAGGTTATACTATAGTGCTGAATCTTCTTCGGCAGGTCATTCTTTTAATACCGTTAGTTATTATTCTTCCTATGACGTTCGGGTTAATGGGAATTTGGGCGGCGGGGCCGATTTCGGATTTTGTATCCGCTCTTTTGACCAGTGTGTTTTTATATCGCGAGATGCGAAAGCTAAGCAGCGAAAACCGGGTGGTATGTCAGGAAAATATTACTTAATCGGAATCAGCAATTACCGTTTGGTTGCGTCCTTGCTGTTTGGCTCGGTAAAGCGCCTTATCGGCTGCGGCAATTAGCGACTGAGGCTCCTTGTCCAGGCTGGGGATTATAGCGGCACCGCCTACACTAATGGTTACGAAATCACTAACCAACGATTCTTCATGTTTAATAGCTAAATTTTCGACATTAAGGCGCAAGCGTTCAGCAACGGAAAAGACGCCTTGTTCATTAGTGCATGGTAAGATGATGGCAAATTCTTCGCCACCAAAACGAGCCGCTAAGTCATAGGGACGTTTGGTCAGAGGTTTTAACACCGCAGCAACAAGTTTCAGGCATTCGTCACCAGATAGATGTCCGTAAGTGTCGTTGTATATCTTAAAATAATCAATATCCAGCATAATTAAGCCCAACTTTAGATGCTGGCGATTTGCGCGCTGCCATTCCAGTGCAAGGATGTCATCAAAATATCGGCGATTGGCAATGCCGGTTAACCCATCAGATAGACTGAGTTTTTCCAGTTCTTTATTCAGCAGAACCAATTCGTGGGTTCGTTCTTCAACGCGTTTTTCCAGCTCTTCGTGCGAATGGCGAAGAGCTTTTTCAGCATGTTTCCGTTCGGTAATATCTTCGACAACCCCATCAAACCATTTTACTTCGCCGTTTTCATCATATTGGCCAGTATCAGTAATCGAGCACCAAATCGGCGTGCCATCTTTCTTTTTAAGCGCTATTTCGATACTCTTTATTGCTCCGTTAATTTCTTTTTGTTTGACAGAAATTTCATGCTGCTGGCGTAGCTTACTAAGTGAAGTTGATGCAATCTCATCAGCCGATTCATACCCTAAAATCTTAGCGAGAGCCGGGTTGATTTGTAGAAGCGGCTCGTCTGAGTTGTTTCCACGCCGGTAGATGCCGATGCTGACATTGTTGACCAGGGAACGATATTGTTGCTCGCTCTCGCGAAGCTCAGCGTCTCTTTTCCGAATCTGGGCTGCCATGTTGTTAAAGTTAGCGGCAAGTCGTCCAATCTCGCTCAGGGCAAAAATATCCAACGTTATTCTCATGTCTCCTTGGGCTAGGCGGTTTGTTGCCGCAGATATCTTCATAAGCGGTTTGGACATTGCGTCAGCTAAGGCAATGCCTAAAAGTACGGCCACTACGCCGGCAAGGAGCATTGCGACAAAGCCAGTTGTGCGAGTTTTGGTTATGTCAAACATTGTATCAATTACAGGTTGTTGGACAATTACGCGCCATTTAGTTGTCGGCACATAGCTGTAGCCGGCCACGTTTTTTTGGTTATTGTACTCGTATTCCATTGTTCCGAATTCGCTCTTGGCAGACGCTTTCACCGGAGTCTGGTGCGAAGCATCAGTTGCGGTGGTAACTAAGCTGGGGTCAAGATGAATAAGTATCGTGCCTTCTTGGTTAACGACATAAACATAGCCGGCGTCGCCGATTTTAGCTTGGTTAAGTTTAGCGGTTAAGGTATCAAGATTTATGTTGATTAGCAATACGCCGCGCAAAATTCCGTCGCCGGTTTTAATCGGTTCGGCAATGACGACTCCAAGTTTTCCGGTGCTTTTAGTTGTGAGAACATCCGAAATAGCATATGTGCCGGTATTCAGCGTGCTGCGATAATACTGGCTACTAGTATAGTTGATGCTGGTATCAAGCGGTTGACCATCAGATCGGGAAACCTGGTTGCCTGCGGTATCCGCTACAACGGCTAGTTGCACTTCGGGATATTGGGTTACCAAGTCTTCAAGCAACGGGGTTAATCTTTTTTTATCCATAGATTTAATGTCTTGGGATGCAGCAAGGTGTTCTAAAGTTTTAATTTTATTTGCGAAGACCTGGTCAATGTTAGCGGCAAGATGTTCAGCCCAATACATGTTTCTTTCAAATACAACCTTTATCATGACTTGCTCGTACCACTGCGAGGTTATGAAGGTCATAAGGGCCATGGGCAGTACCATCATAACAACAAATGCGATACCTAGTATTTTGCGAAAACTACATGGTGCTAAACGTCTGAGAATGAATATTATGATCTTTCTTGTTAATGGCACGAAAATACCTCCTGGCGGAAGCTGGTTAATTATTAAATTTTCGGTATAAGTTGGTACATATCCTGCTAAGCTGCTTATTACAGCTTTAAATCAAGTTAGCGTTTGTAGAGCTAGGGAATCCTTGTGCATAGTATATTGATAGGACAAATGAAATGAAATATAATAGTTTAATAATGTTTCCCATCAATGGGATGAAAGTTTGTTACAGGAGATGGAGAAGCCATGAAATATGTTACTAAGGGTGTTTGTGCTAAAGAAATCAGATTTGAAGTAATGGACGGCAGGGTTAGAAATGTCAAATTTGTCGGTGGGTGCGCTGGTAATCTTAAGGCTATTGGCATTTTAGTAGAAGGTATGTCTGTACAAGATGTAATAGGGAAACTGAGGGGGAATATTTGTCAGAATGGTACTTCTTGCGCTGACCAACTTGCCAGAGCATTGCAAAGTTTAGCGGAAAAAGCATAGGTTATAAACCCAATGTTTTTTACCAGTCTTGAAGGATTGGTTCCAATAAAAGGCGATGTTCCCTGGTATCTTAGGTACTCAGGGGACATCGCCTTTTATAATGCCATTTTTGGCTTATTACCAATAATAATGATGCGGACGGAACCAGCAGCCAAGTCCAAAGCAGGAATGATGGTAGTGGTAATGGGGGTAGGGATAGGGGGCGGGATAGGGAAGAGGATAATAGTATGGAGTCGGATATTGACGCCAGTATCTTTGATTCATTAAGGACACCTCCTTATGTAATATATTATGTAAAATATTATGGTATAGTGCTTCTTTTTACTAGCTGAATTTTGGTGTCAAAGGTCGGCTTAAAGGTGAGCGACAAAATAAGACAAGAAACGATAAAATATACTGAAATTATTGAACAATAATGTTAAAATAAATAAGGATGTGGCTCATGGCTAATTTGGAATATCGCCTATTTGACGAAGCTGGTGACTACCCGGCGTTGTACAGCTATCAAAATATTGATAAAGGAGAAATTGCAGCGCGATTTCTTTGCGATAAGTTCATCAAGAACGGGATAGTGTATGAAAAAACATCTTGTGCTATTGAAGACTCTTTGTATGTCATCTATGTAAAGGACATCTCTAAAGATGAACCTTTACCGCTGGAGGCGTCTTCAGGCAAGACTAGAGTGGAATTACGCCAGGATGGGAGTAGTCCTGTGCCTGGATTGCTGATTGAGGCCTTTGAGTTTATGGATGCTATGGAAGTGGTTATTCAGTTGGCGAGTGATTATTTTTATTGTATGGATAGAGAATGGCTTAAAACGATGATTGTTATTGATGAAGACCGGAAGGTTTATGTGTGTTATGCAAAACCCTGCATGTAGGAGGATGAAAGGATGTCTGCTCGCTCAGAGAAGTCCGGAGTAACTAGTGATAAAACAACAAGAGTTGTCAGCCTGTTTATGGCAATTACGCTTTTGGTTGCACCCGGCTGTGCCACAAATACGAGGCCGGGTCATGTTCATGTAGATAAAAATGGTGACGGGTATTGCGATGAAGATGGACAATCTATGCATTCGAGTAGTGGTAGTAGTGGCTACTATAGGTCCTCCTATTATGGCGGGTCCTCGAGCGAATCATCTAGTGGGCGTTCTACAGGCATTTCTACAGGCAGTCATGGCGGCATCGGTGGAAGCAGCGTCAGTGGAGGTGGTTAGATGATGGGGTATCGCGATTTGCGTGAGCAAATATATAATACTATCCGCAAGGAAGAAATTTTCACGTGGGATTGTTTGTATAATGAAGAATATGCATTGGCGATGGTGCATTCTATTACTTCGGCGGAGCGAAGGGAGATTCGTGAAGCTACGGAAAATCTGGGCAAAATTTTTGGGGCTACAGTAAAAATGATCCAGAGCAGCTCTGGAAATGAGCTGCTTGATGAGCTGGGTATTCATCCTGCTGCCGCCGAAGCGGTGCGACTTGAGATATTGCCGGATGCTGTGACCTTGATAGGTCGTTTCGACTTTGTACGCAGTCCTATGGGCTGGAAAATGATTGAATTCAATAGTGATACACCGGGCGGTATAGTAGAAGCCTATTATCTTAATGGCAAGGTGTGTGATTTTTTTGGTGTTGCTAATCCGAATGCTAATATGGAAAAAGATTTAACGGATGCTTTTCATGATATTGTCGCAAGATACGCGGCACTTGGCTTTAATACCAGCAAAATTGTCTTTAGTGCTCTAGACTGGCATACGGAAGACGCTGGTACCGCTAAATATCTACTCCAGCAGTCTAAACTGAAGGCGCGTTTTGTAGCGTTGAAAGAGTTGTCTGTTTCAGATGATAGTTTTTTTGCAGTAGCTGATGGTATGAAGCAAGATATTGATATTTGGTATAGGCTTCATCCGCTAGGTCTTTTGGCGGAAGATAGAGATGTCGATGGTTATCCGACAGGAGAACATGTTCTTAGTCTGGTAGCTAGAAGAAAATTGGCACTAATTAATCCGCCTGGAGCATTGGTGGCACAGACAAAGGCATTGCAAGCACTAATCTGGGGCCTGTATGAGGGCGGGAATTTTTATACAGAAGAAGAACGAGAAATTATTGGCACCTATATGCTGCCGACTTATTTTGAAAATAGGTTTCTTGGCGAATCTGACTATGTGATAAAACCAGTGTTGGGGCGGGAAGGGGGCGGCGTGACTATTTGTGACAAGCATGGTGCAATTGTGGATAGAGATCGCGAGCCAGAATATTGGGAACAGACCATGGTGTACCAGAAGTATCAGGAATTAGAACATGCTAAGCTTGAAACGTTGGCGGGGCCTTGCGAAAGAAGGTTACTGTGGGGCTCTTTCTTGATTAATGGTAAAGGATCGGCTCTTCTTGCCAGAGCTGGCGGTCTTATTACCGATGATTTGGCCTATTTTGTTCCGGTTGCGCTTAAAGAATAATTTGGTGGGGTTGAACCAAGATGGAGGAGGTAGTGTGGAGATGCAATGGATTAATGTCGGTAATTTTTTGATTTATCTGGGTATTTCTTTTCCGTTGTTGGGTTTGGGGTTATATGTCTTTATGCGAACAACGCCATATAAGGAATTTGACCTTATAGCCAAAGGGACGGATCTTAGCGATATGCATAAAAGTCTGGCGGCGCAAGCGGCTGCTTTGGACCTAGGGGGGAAGTTGCTTGGGTTAGCGCTTGTAATGGCCTCCGCCATTTACCATTCCGTAAACCTGGTGGATTTAGCCATTTGGGGAGTTATTGGGATGGTATTTCAGGTGATTGTTTTTTATATCTTTGAATGGATTACACCGTTTAAGGTTATTGATGAGATTCCCAAAGGTAATGTCGGGGTCGGTATTTTCTCAGCTTTCATTAGTCTAGCGACCGGCTTATTGTTAGCAGCTCTTATCAGTTATTAGGGCTAATCAATCCGCAGCAATAATAATATGAAAGGTGGGGCCATGGCCAATAAGAATTATGCAGGGAAAATTGCCGTAACCTATCTTTTCTTTGGAGTAATCTGGATTCTATTTTCTGATTCGTTGGTGGCCTTTTTTATCCAGAACAAGGATAGTCTTATTATTGTTTCGGTTGTAAAAGGTTGGATATATGTCCTGCTGACAGCACTGCTTATTTACCTAATGAGCTCATTTTATATGGCTAAGCTTGATCATGCTGCCGAAAAACTGCAAACTAATTTGGACGAACTTATTACTACCCATGAAGAACTGATGGCCGCAGAGGAAGAGCTTAAGCAGCAGCTTATTGATTTAATGCAGGCCAATGAGACAATTTTGAATCAGAATGCTGTATTGTTAATTTTACAGGAGACAGCAACCACCCTGCTTAATCAACTTGACGTGAGAATTTTGTTAGAAAAGATTGTTCGTAATGCTGCGGCACTTATTGGAGCTAACGATGGGTTTATATGTTTACTTAACGAAAGAAATAATAACTTTGTTGAGTTTAACTTAGGAATTGGCGTCTATAAGCATCTAAATGAGATTGACAAGATTAAACCGTACAATGGACTAGCCGGTTTGGTTTTTCAAACAGGTAAAACTCAAGTTGTTAATAATTATCAAAGCTGGGAGCACAGTCTGACTTTCGATTTTTTAGATACTGTAACTGCTGGCATTGCGTCACCAATTAAATCCGGGCCTAATGTTATCGGGGTCATTGCTTTTGCCTATACTAAGGCCGGGCAGGTCTTTACCAACGGCGACGTTGAAATTTTAGAGCAGTTTGCTTCATTAGCTTCGATTGCAATTGATAATGCGTTCTTAAACAAGCAGATTCAACAAGAATTAGTTGAGCGTAGGAAAAAAGAAGAAATACTAAAAGCAATTTTTGATGCTGCAAATGATGCAATTGTTATTTTCGATGCTCATTCGTTGGAGATCTTAAACATTAATCCCCGGGCTGTTGAGACGTTTGGTTATAGTCTGGAAGAAGTTCAAAAGATGGGGATAGCGAAACTTGATAGATTGCACAATAATGGCCAGTTAGTGGAGTCTCTCAAAGAGACGCTTAAGCTTGACGCCCGCTTATTTGAGTCGGTTATGACCGATAGAGCGGGAAACCGCTTGCATTTAGAATCAAGTATTAAGCAGGCTGTAATTGGTAGTGTTGAGTGTGTTATTGCCGTTATAAGAGATGTTTCTGAACGCAGGAAAATGGAAGTTCAACTTGCTCATGCACAAAACCAAAAACTAGCAGTTCTAAAAGCATCGCCGGACTTATTAATCTTGATAAACCGGGAGGGAGTATTTCTAGAATGCTATGTTCCAGCAGACTCAAAGCAGTTTGCTGAGCCGGATAAGATAATAGGCAAAAATATTAGGGATGTTTTCTCGGGCCCGATTCTTAGTAGTACATTAGAGCATCTTCAGCAAGGTGTTGAAAGTAGCGCGGTTCAAATACTGGAATATCAGCTGACACTAAATAGTCAAGTCCATGATTTTGAAGCACGGTTTGTAAAAAGTGGCGGCGATGAAATGCTGGTAGTTATTAGAGATATTACTACAAGGAAACGAGCGGTACGCCGGTTGGAGTATCTTAGTTTGCATGACGCAATGACCAAGGTTTATAATCGGGCATATTTTGAGTCTCAAATTCAGCGACTTCAGAGCAGAAATGAAAAAAGTGTTGGTATTATTGTCTGCGATGTAGATGGATTGAAATTAATAAACGACACACTGGGACATCGCTCAGGTGATGAACTATTAAAAATAGTAGCCGATCTACTAATTCGGGCTTGTACTTCAGTAGATGATGTTATTGCAAGAATAGGCGGAGATGAATTTGCCATTATAGTATTTGAGCCAAACCAGCAAAGGGTGGATATGGTTACAACCGCTATAAAAGCAGCCGTTAAGGAATATAATGATAATAATGCTCTGTTTCCGCTAAGTTTATCTATAGGCTTTGCTGTTGGCTCCAGTCAAAACTTGGAGAGGATTTTTAAAGAAGCGGATAATAATATGTATCGGGAAAAAATGCACCAGAGCCTGAGTATGCGAAATGCTTTAGTAGAAGCAATGATGCGTGCTTTAGAAGCTCGTGACTATATTACTGAAGGTCATGCGGATCGCCTGCAATATTTGGTGGTAGAACTGGCAAAGAAAACCGGTGTGCCTAGTCAACGGCTAGCTGATTTGCGCCTCTTGGCAAAATTCCATGATATTGGCAAGGTTGGAATTCCTGATAGTATTCTCTTTAAATCTTCCGCCTTAACGGCGGAAGAGGCCGCTATTATGCGAAGTCATTGTGAAATTGGTTTCAGGATAGCTAAATCAGCGCCTGATTTAGCGCCGATCGCTGACTGGGTGCTTAAGCATCAGGAATGGTGGAATGGTATGGGGTATCCTCTTGGTCTCGCCGGTGAGGCAATTCCTTTAGAATGTCGCATTCTTGCAATCGCTGATGCTTATGATGCGATGACAAGCGACCGACCTTACCGTAAAGCAATGGATGAAACGATGGCGATTGAGGAGCTAAAGAGGTGCATTGGAACGCAGTTTGATCCGGAATTGACTGAACCGTTTATTCAGATGATTCTTGAAAAATCTGGTGGGAAGTCGATAGCATATGGCAATCAATAACCAGCTTTTGATAGACATAACAAAAACTTATGTATATAATTAAATACAATTACCAAAATTAGCACATCAAATTTGCTGAATAAATGGAGTTATTTTTATGTTAAAACAGCCTTTATGGACAAAAAAATTCGTATTAATTTCGATAAGCAATTTTTTTCAGTTTATGACCTTTTATGCTTTAATATCAACTCTTCCGGCATTTGTACTGAATAGTTTAGGTGATAGTCAGCAAGCCGCAGGAATGGCTGTATCCGCTTTTATGATCAGCGCGCTCCTCATCCGCCCGCTAGCAGGGCAATGGGTGGACAAGCTCGAAAGAAAGAAACTGCTTCTTTTATCACTTGGCTTTTTCTTTCTTGTAAGTTTTGGTTATCTTGGCGCAACAACCATCAGTATTATTCTGGTGATACGTTTTCTTCAAGGTATTGCGTTTGGAATAGCAAATACTGTAACTGCAACATTAGCTGCCGAATTTATTCCCGAGGAGCGAAAGGGCGAAGGGATCGGTTATTTTGCCACATGTATGAGCTTAGCAGTGGCGCTTGGACCATTTTTGGGTCTTACAATTATCGCTCATTATAGTTTTGATGTTTTATTTATTATTATAGTCGGTTTATCTTTTTTGGCGCTTGTTGCCGCAGCTCTGATTAAGATTCCTGAAGTTAGGATACATGATGCCGTTAACCATAAGACATCATGGAGTCTGAAACAATATTTTGAACCTAGTGCTGTGCCTGGTGGAATAGCCAGCTTGTGCATTCTCTTTTCTTTTAGCGGAATTGCAACATTTGTATCGTTGTACGCTGCTGACCTTGGAATGAGTGAATATGCCCGGTACTTTTTTATTTTGTATGCAGTAATGGTAGTCTTAGCACGCCCAGTGGCTGGAAGGATGCTAGATAAGTTTGGGCCGGACATTGTTGTTTATCCGGCGATTATTTTATTTACAGTAGCGTTGGTTATATTGAGCAGGTTAATGTCACCAAGTAGTTTCCTGGTTGTCGGAGGGCTTATCGGGGTCGGTTTTGGATCACTTTTTTCAAGCTTTCAAACAATCGCTGTAAGTAGCGCTCCCAGTAATCGCAAAGGCCTAGCTACATCAACCTTTTTGTTACTAACCGATCTTGGGATGGGGCTTGGACCGTTTATACTTGGTTTTATTGTTGCTTGGACCAATTATAGCAGTATGTATATGGTTACTGCCTCGGTTGTTGGTCTGGCTGCTCTTGCTTACTACGCTTTAGGACGAGTAGCCTGTCTAAAAGGCGCATAAGGATAAAAGCTTATAAAATAAAGCTCTAGGCTTTCTGTAATGAAGGCCTAGAGCTTTATTTTGTAAGCTTTTATTGCTCGAAAACTACGGCGGTTTTAAGCAGGAAGCCGCTTGCAGCATTGGCTGCAAGAAGCATATCAGCATCATGTTGGCTGATGACCACATTAGAGTTGAAGTCTTTGAGGCCAATGGCCTTTATGATAAGGGGATAAGCGCCGGTGCGAGAATGTCCGGTGGTTGCGTCTTCAACTTGTTCTGGTGTCGCAGCGTAGTCTACCATACCTTTGCGTACTACTATATCAGGGTCAAGATAAGAGTTGCCATACACTACACGGCCAGCTTCATCATAAATACGCGGCGACATCACCCTATCGAGTCCTAGTCCTCTGGCGTCGATTATTACCCCGGTGTATACTGGAGCTAACCGAGCCGGAGAGGCGTAGGCTGGTGAAGGAGAGGGAAACGGCAATATTTCAGAAGGCTGCTTGTCCTGTAGTGCTGCAGCTAGTCCATTATCACCGTAAAGATGTAGTTCCATAATTACCTGGTAAGATCCATCCGGCATTTGATGTTCTTTAATTATTCGCGCTCCTTTTACCAGGCCGGAGACTTTCGTCTGGACGACATCGTTTTCAACTGCAAAATTGCGAACTGTGGTTTTGGCTGTGACTTTTACCCCATTAACAACTTCAGCTAGATTACGGTAGGCATCAATAGTAGCAGCTTTTCGAGCCATTATGCCAGCTTGAGTCGACCTGGTCGCATTTTCGGGAGGTACGCCTATCCCAATAGCATAGATGACTCCGTTCGCCCAGTCGACCGTTCCGATAGTCTGATTGTCTTTGCTAAATTGGTCGATTGGACCAAATGAAATCAGATTAATGTTTGTAGTAGCAGTTTCGGCATAGATTGGCTTTGGTAAAAATGCAAGGCTAAAAGCCATGATTATTAGGGCAAGGAGAAATCTTTTCGGCATGGTTGTTGACCTCCTCTGCTTAAGTGTTAGTCGTCCCTAATTTACCAGTTAATTCAACACTGCTGTTACAGTACTGTTGGTGATTCCTGTAATAAGAATAGAGATGCCTTCAGCATTTTCCATTGTCTCAGCCAGTATTTTAGGGGCACCGGGATAAGTTACATCTATCTCGGCAATGCCTCCGTTGTAGGAGCGGAGAAATACCGCCTTAACTCCTGGAATTTGTTTTAAGACGCTTTCTAGCGCAGTAAGTTTTTGAAAGCTAATCTGTTTAATAGTGATAGTTACAGGCTTATCAGGGACGCTGGCATATTGTACTAGTAGTTCTGCTATAGCATTGGCAAGTTGACTGCTTGCAAGGACGCGCGCTTTTTGAGCGCTGCTTTGTGGTGTAATGTCTACGCCACTAGCATCAAAGCCTTGAGCGGCTATAATTTCGCCTGTATCTACTTTCAGAACCCTCGCGTCTACATGAGCCCGACTGGATTTGACTCCGCTGTCATAAAGATCCCCAACATATTGGCTGGTAGCTTCGCCAATGATAACAAAGTCTAACTGCTGTGTAGTTGCCATAACCTTGGCTTCTTGATAGTTTCCGTCTAAAATAGCCCGAATGAGGTTAGTTTTTTGATTGTCTGATACTTGGTGAGTATCTAGAACATGTTTAAATCCCGCAGAACGCAAGCTTTGAATAACAACTGTTTCACAACCTGAGACAGGCGTCGGTGAACCGTGGAAGTATTCAGGAATAACAACGGCGATACGGGGGTCCCGAAGCATTACTTCAATAAGGCGCAGTTGCTGCAGGCGAGTATAAAGGGCGGAAGTAGGATCGGTGTTCACAGTAACAGTTGCAGTTACTGTGTATGTTTTGTTTGGGTATTCGCTTAAAATGCGGTAGTCCTGGACAAAACCAAGAGATTTTGTATATACTTCGTCGCTGATTAACTGGTAGTTACGGGTACGGCTTTCGCTACTGATTAATACTCCGACAGCTTGCTCCACCGCTAAACGGAGTGCATCGCGGATGGCATCGTCTCGAGAAGCGCCGCTACCGCTCACTGTTACTTCTTGCGCCCAGGCAACAGGACAAAATAAGAGAACTGAAACAAGTACCATTAGGCACCAGAGTAATATAGTTCTCATAGCAGGAAAACTCCCTTGCGCTTATATTAAATTGAACGAATTTTGTCGCCTTGTTGGAGCAGAGGTGGCTTTTTGTCCGCTATTTCTGCAATTGACATATTTCCTTCTACCCTAGTGATTTTTATTGTGCAAAGGTCGGTTTTGTCAATGCCAATGATTTTGCCAGCAGCATTGGTAATAACATCACCTTCCCGAAATACCATAAACTTTTGGCCAGGCTGAACTCCCTGATCAACGCCGATATCTAAATAAAGTTTAGTGCCGCTAATTTTGACGATACTGCCTTCTGTTGGGGCCTGGTGATTAATGCGGCTGACAATTTGATCGATAGCGCTGCGGATTGCCTCGTCATAAACACTTGCCGAAACTCTTGTTCCAGTAGCGCCAACTCCGGCTATGCCGCCACCTTTCTTGTCCACTTTTCCTTCGACTTGGTCAGCCCAGACAATTGCACCAGTGGTTGTATCGATCATTCGGACGGCAATCTGAACTTTTACTGAAAGCTTATTGATCATGACTCCCATGAGTTCAGTATGCTTGGCTTCGGCGCCGGCAGAAAGTATTTTGCCATATACAATATATTTAAGACCTAGTAAATGTCCGACTTTAGCGGAAGTTGTAGGATCAACTGCGCCTGATGCTCCAAAACCTTGTTCTTGAAGCACAGACCGGATTTGCTCGCGTTCAATTACTTGAAAATTTTTATTTTTTGATAACTCTGTGGTCAGCATATCAGAGGCTCCTAGGCCGATATCGTAGGACCCTCCTCCAGGGACGGCTACATAAAAGTTGTTGGTTTCAAAGCGGGTTACTCCAATTCTTTTTGGGGCGCCGTAAACGGTTACTGCGGAAAATAAGAAACTGAAAACAGTCACAAGAATAGCCCAATACAAGATTTTTTTGCTGGGTAACAAGTACATTGTGTGGCCTCCTTATTAAAGTAGAATACTAATGCATGAATATTCTTCAAATTATGGCAAAATCCTTTGTTTTGGAGCTTTGACTTTTGCCGAAATTATGGCTATTCTAAAGAATAATGTTAATATTTCTGCCAGAGATATTAGGACTCGTAACTTGGCATGAAATGCCCTGTAAAATAAAAAAATCCTTTAAAATGGTTTTCAAAGAAGCTATTATTAAAATGAAAAATAGAGTCAAAAATTTAAATAAATTGGGTGTGAAAAAGTGGAAACATATCTACTGTTAAATGGCGAAGCTTTAAATGTACATTGGGATATTCCCCCAGGAACAGATAATATTGAAGTAATTAACAAGGTTGCAGATACTAATTTCTTTCTGATTGCGGAAATGAAAGGCAAAATGGTAGGATTACTGACAATTAAACGCGGGCAAAAATTAAAAACTACATATATAGGCGATTTGGATATTAATGTCCATTGTGATCACTTGAGAATAGGCATAGAAAAAGTACTTTTTCAATGTTTGGCCCGATGGTTTAACAAAATGGACGCGGTTCGCAAAGTGCATCTTAAAGTAAAAGTAAATAGTTTGATGAAACTTGAGTTATTAATTGATATGTGTATGATACAACAAGAAACGGGAGCGGTTGATTTTCAGCTTTTTCAGTTTGAATGAGTTTTTTCTTTTCAGGACGGTAGTTGCAATTTATTCTGGCGACCATGTTGCAGTAAGTTTTCACTCAATCACGCCAGCTATCTCATTACTTTACTTGCCGTTAGTCTTAGCGTACTTTCTGTAAATAGTATAAGCTTCATGAGCTTTTGGGGCGTGATATTCGGTGTTGACGTTATTACGCATCAATTCTCTATCAATAGTTGAACGATGTCTGCCTAAACTTCAAGGCTATTTTTCGCGTAGAATTATCTTAGCTTTGAAGGGCTTCTATGCACCCACGCTTATATGTGCTTAGCTGGTGGTAGCTCATTCTGAAACCCCCGTTGAATGGTGTGTGGGAACTTCATTCGACACGAAGGTTTCTTTATGGGCTATCTTTTTTGCTATTCTTTATGTAGTACATTTTATTTTACATTTTATCTTAAAATAAAATAAAAAATAATCTGCGATATGTTACAGAAACAAAGAAAAATCAAAGAAATGATTGCGATATATACGATGTTAAATTGTGACTGAATTGACTTTCTTATGACTGTGTCATTAAAAGTGCGCATACAAGATAATGAAGGATTCTAATAATGCACTCATGAGGAGAGTTTAGCAATGAGAGCTATTTATGCAACTTGTATAATTTTCGCATGCGTTGTTTTTACGATTAATATTGGGTATTGTGCAAGCTCTAGCAGTCCAGGGATATATAATGCTGCTGATATATATCAGGAAATTGCATGGATAAATATGAACCTCCCTGAGGTGCAACGTACGCAAATTGATACAATTATTGCAAATAAAAATAAAGAAGTGCAAAAAATAGTAAGTGACGCAGCATTGCAGTTTGCAATTAAGCTTAAAGGCAAAGATTCTTTGAAGAATGTGTCGGACTTGAGTAAAACTGCCCAAACTGCTAAAAAGACAACTGTAGATTTAAAAAATGCGGCTAGTGATTCAACAAAACCTACAGGTAGTTTCAATAGCTCTAACTTAATAAATTATCTAAGAGTTGTGAAAAAGATTGATGAAATAAGATCAAGCACGCATGATGAGATAAAGCAATGCTTAACTCCGGAGCAGCAAGCAGTTTACGAAACAAATTTGGAAAAGCGGAAAACTGAGGCGGCAAATTTTGTGGCTGTATTAGTTGGGTTAGATATGGATAATAATCAACAAGCTCAGGTTATTAGGACGCTTTTATTGTGCCAACAGCAAGTTTGGTCAACTGTGACAGATACCTCCATGTCATGGGATAAGAGGATGAAGAGGGCTCAAAGCATAACAACATTTAGGGCGATACTTAGCAATTTGACACAAGACCAGCAGGACATGTTAAATACTTATTTTATGGCTATGGGATAAAGCTTAATGTGTGGTATCTGGGTAAAGCGTTTGTAATTTGCTAAAACTAGGAGGGGTCTGTAATGAGTATATTTTCTAGTTATCCCAGGGAAGTTCGCCAGCTTAGTGCTCAAATCCCTAGAAGTGACCGTAATGCGATTTTGCATATGTACAAAAAGTTGCCCAAACAAGCAAAAACAGAATTTTCGAAGGCTCTGAAAAATGCCGATTCTGATACTGCGGGGCGGATATTGGGCACAGATTTAGCAAAATACAATATCAAAATTGATAAGCCGGTTGTCAAGACAAGGGCGGTTAAAATGCCAATGAAACCTGCTCAGGTTGGCATAAAGCCTGCAAATGATATCATTACTAGAGTCAACCGTATTTTGGCTGTTCCGACCAGCATTGATCCGGAGCTGGTTGCTGAAGCGGCTCGGCGTTATGAGCAGGCGGTTCCTTATGTGAATGATGCGTCATCAACGCTTAGTTCTAAAGCTCATACTGATAATCGGGGCTAAGAAAAATATGCTAAAGAATTTTTTGAGAATAATTGTAGTACTTATCGTCATAGTTGCGCTTGGAACAGCGGATAAAGTTAGTGCTCAGGCAAGCTATGTATTAATACAGTCAGATGAGGCTTCAAACTTTTATATTGATACATCAAGAATGCAACTATTTTCCAAAAGTAAGTTTCGCGACGGCTGGGTAAAAAAGGTCTTTATTGATAATGGCAAAGAAAGAAGCAGTGAACTAGATAAAAAAAGTAAGACAAAGCGGGACAAAAAGGCGAAACCGAAGGAAAATAAGAATCTATCTTATCAATTAGTTCATGTGCAATTTGATCCAGCGAGCTTCAAATATAAAGTATTGGAAATATACTCTTTTGAGGAAAGCGGTCAAATGATAGCAACAGATGTTCAACAAGCAGCATGGATGAATATCTGTCCTGGTTCAATAGAAGAAAAAATGCTGACAACTATGAACCAATATATTGAGCAGAATATTGATATGATTGTAATAAGATAATTGTTTAATTCCTTGTTTGGGTGTCCGGCTTCAGTGTTGGCTAGATGTATCCTAATGATTTTACTTTATAAGATCCCTATGAATAAGGAGGCCGATACTTAGTAATATCAAAAAAATGTGCTAAACCAATAAACCGAAGTTCTTTAAATTAAAAATTCAGGAGGTTTTTTCGAATGAAGAAAGCATTATTAATTTTGGCGGCTTCTTTAGCGTTGCAAGTTAGCACCGCGTTTGCTTTTCCTGTGGTTGAGTTGATGCCACAACAGTCATCTATTAGTCTCTCGACTCATGGTGGTGATCGCAGTAACGAATTTTCATTGAATACTCAGCTTTCACCTACTTTTGCAGTTGGTTTTCAGCATGTTGACTGGACTGATTATGGTAACATGAATGATTTTTATGGACAATTCTTTATTGATGAAGGCGGCCAAACCCGGCTAATCTTGGGTTCGAGAAATTATAGTTCGGAATCTAAAACCTTTGTCGGTGCAGCGCTAACAACTCCTTTAAGTGAGGAGTGGAAAGGTTACGCAGCCTTAATTGGCGGGGATGGCTTTCATGAATTAAGTGTTGGCGCTAACTACAAGATTACTGATACTGCATATCTTAATTTTGATTACCGGACGTTAAGCGACCATGGAACCAAAAATGGTGTAGGCATAGGTTTGACTACTACCTTCTAAGAAGATTATTGGCGGCGTTATAACGGGTGAATGAACTAGGAGGCAACTCATGAGTAACAAAACATTTACCCTGGGGTTCATTCTTAGCCTAGTGTTATTTTTTCAAACGATAGTTAGCGCTGCGCCAGCACCCAGCGGTTTTCTTAACGCGACATGGGGAGATAGTATAGAGTTAGTTACTGCCAGCATGGAGGCAAATGGCTATAAAAAGACTGGGCAAGGTCCAGACTACTTGAGTTTTACTGGTCTATTTGCTGGAGAAATGGTTGAAATTCGTACTGAATTTATAAATAACTCAATGTACTTCGGATCAATGCTTTTTCTTAGCAGTAGATCGTTTGATTCATTAGTTATTCGGGATAAGTATGAGACAACAAAAAAGATGTTGGTAGAAAAATACGGGTCGCCAAATAAAACGACAAAAACCCGCTGGCTTTATGAGGCAAACTGGCAGACCGTTACTAATGGCACTAGAATCGATCGAGTTAGTATTTTCCTGCGGGGTGAGAATCCTTGGTATTATAAAGCCGAGGATCGAAACCGACGAGGCTCAATAGTGATTTATTATACTAATGAAAGTTTGAAAACACGTCTTCTCAATAAATCTAGGACTTTTCTCTAGGGACAAAATGAAAACCGCTTAAAACTTAAGTTTTAGGCGGTTTTTATTATAGCTTAACTAATAAATGCGTAGATATTTGGTGCCCTATATTTTTTGGAGGACATTATAAAGATCAGTTAAAGCATTATACAAACAGTTCAAGTCAGTTTCATCCAAATTATCAAGCTTTGCTTTAAGCATATTGAGGGTATAAGCTGTCAGGGTATCATGCCATTTTAAGCCTAGCGGAGTTAGGCTAATTCTGATAACTCTCCCGTCATTTGGATCGTGCTCGCGTTGGACAAGTTTTTTTAATACTAAATCTTTTACTAATGGTGTCAGTTGTTGCTTTGACATCATCATTTCATTGGCAAGCGTTGTCATTGTTAGTGAAGATTTCTCTTTTATATAAAGAAGGACACGGATTTGTACAGGAGTCATTTCTCCGGCATAATGTTGATCAACTGGTCTCATAAATTTGGATTCGATAAAAGGGATTAATTGAAAAAGTGTCTCGGTTATTTTTATATCTGACAAGAAGTTCCCTCCAGTTTTATAGGTCTATACCTGACATTTTAATTTAAAAGATTGATTGCCGCAACATTAACTTTCAGTTGCCTAGCATAGCAGTTTCTCTAAGCCGTATTAAGAACATGCTGTATTGCCTAAATTTTACATTTGGTTTAAAATGACTGTATATATATGGGCGAATTACGCAAAAGTAAATATCAAATGAACAATTGAAGAGGGTAAGAGTGGGTATCCTAATGGTGAAGAGAGGAAGGATATGATGGATAAAGGTGCTAAAGCAGCTGTTCCGACACAATACAGAGGTTATCAGTGGTTTGTTTTAGCAGCAGGAATTTTAATGATGTTTATTACTTTTATGACTAGTTTAGTATTCGCACCATTAATGGGTGTAATTGCCAATGGTGTTGGCGTTAGCATAGGTGCTGCATCCTTTGGGTTTATGGGGATAATGATGTTTGCAAATGCTATATTTGTTCTTTTCTGGGGATACCTTGTCGATAAAATTGGGATTTTTCGAGTAATTCTCGGAGGGCTTGGAGTGCTATTTGCAACACATCTCTTGTACCCTGTCTTCGGTAATAGTTATAATGCGGTAGTTGTTCTCCGTGTCCTAACGGCGTTTGGCGGAGCACCTGGACTAATTATGATTGAACCTATTGTATCCCGTTGGATTCCTGTTAAACAGCGAGGCTTTGCTCTTGGGTTGAATTCTTTATCTGTATTTGGGGCGGTAACTGGTTATATCTTAGGGCCGATGCTTGTAGGCTGGGCTGGTAACTGGCAGGCTGGGCTGGCGTGGCTGTCTGTTATTATTGGGGCCGCTATTATATATGTTATGGTTGTCGCGTATGCTGTGCGAAACAATCAGCCGACGGTTATGCCAGCTTTAGCGGTTGAAAGAGTGAGCGCTGATGAGAATTTCCTGAAAATTTTAGGGCGTAACCCGGCGTTTTGGCTGGGATTGGCAGTAATGGCGCTCAGCAATTGGGCCAATAACGCCTTTAATGACCTGAGCCCAGGATATTTGGCGGTCGATCCGCCGATAGGGGTAGGCTATGGGCCTGAACAAGCAGGACGCTTGGCCTCGGGAAATATGGTTGGGATAATGCTGGGGATATTTGTTGGCGGTATTATAATCGATAAAATCTTTAAGGGTAGATCAGGACTATTAGTTATGGTTGGGTTTATAGCAAATTTGATTTTTTTTAACGGAATTTTGTTTCCAGAGATCCATAGCAATCCGTCTGTTCTCTCAGGGTGGTTGCTCGCAACTGGATTTGTCAATCCTTTTACTGCGGTTGGAAATCAGTATTTTGCGGTACGAAGCTTTTCTTATCGCATTATTGGCAAAGTTGCAGCAGCATGGACCTGTATTAGCAACTTTGTGGGATCATTTGGCGTTATGATTGGTTCATATGCTTTGCACACTACCGGAAATTATTACCTGTCGTTTATCATTGTGGCAGTGATTTGTATTCTAGGCTTTATTGCAGCGTTAGTTTCAAGAGAACGACGTTCAGCTATTGAAACTAATGCTAGGTAAACAATGCTAAGTATAAGTGGGTTAACTGAGGCATAGACTAAAAATTCAGTTGGGGCAAGGTAGTTTATAGGACCAATTTGACCATTAACTGGGTTTTGTTGTACAATAACTTTACAGTTAGAACTTTTATTATCATATTATTAACGTTAATGATGCAGGAGTGATTTTATGTCAGATTTTAAACGGGCGTATAATTTTAACGCTGGGCCTTCGGCACTGCCGTTAGCGGTACTAGAAAAAGCCCAGGCCGAGTTGGTAAACTTTAGGGGTTTAGGAATGTCGGTGATGGAAGTGAGTCACCGCAGCAAGGATTTTGAAGCAGTTCATAATCAAACCATCAGCCTAACAAAAGAACTATTGTCTATTCCAGAAGACTACGAAGTTCTTTTCCTTCAGGGTGGGGCAAGCCTTCAATTTACGATGGTACCAATGAATTTTCTTCCCCAAGGCAAAAAAGCCGCTTATGTTATAACTGGCTCATGGTCAGAGAAAGCTTATAAAGAGGGGAAGATGCTGGGCGAGGTTTATGAAGCCGCCAGCGCAAAGGATAGCAATTACAACTATATTCCGGCGTTGTCAGAACTAAAGTATGACCAAGACAGCGCATATATTCATATTACGTCAAACAATACTATTTTTGGAACCGAGTGGCAGGAATTTCCCGATACTGGCAACGTGCCGCTGATTGCGGATATGTCAAGTGACATATTGTCCAAGCCATTTGATGTAAGTAAATTTAGTCTGGTTTATGCCGGGGCGCAGAAAAATCTCGGCCCTTCAGGGGTAACGGTGGTAATTGTTCGCCGCGATCTGCTTGAAACTGCTAATACCAAAGTGCCGACTATGCTTAGTTATGCTACACATGTTAAAAATAATTCGATGTTTAATACTCCGCCGACTTTCGGGATCTATATGATGGGGCTGGTTCTGGAATGGGTTAAAGAGCAGGGCGGAGTAAAAGCGATCTATAAGCGTAACCAAGACAAAGCAGCCCTCATTTACGATACAATTGATGCTAGCGGCGGATACTATAAAGGTCATGCCCGTCAAGATAGCCGTTCGCTGATGAATATCACTTTCCGACTGGGAAGTGACGAACTTGAGAAAAAATTCCTTGCTGAAGCAAAGGCCGCCGGCTTTGTTGGACTTAACGGTCACCGCTCGGTTGGCGGATGCCGCGCCTCGGCTTATAATGCTGTGCCGGTAGAAGCATGCCAAGCTTTGAAAGAATTTATGATTAACTTCCAAAAGGCAAATGGATAAATAAAAAGCCTAACCCAAAATTTTAAGCCTAATTAAGATGGGAAGCGCGTACAAAAATTCGCTTCCCATCTTTGTCAATTGATATGGTCTGATTAGATTTCCGTATAATCTTTATATGTAATAATATTGGGCATAAATGAATTTTACATCAATCCCTGGACTTTTCGAAGTCTGGGGATTGTTTTTATATCGTTAAAAGCCTGTAAGACTTTGCTTTTTGGGGGGCGGATTCTTACAGGCTTTTAATGCTCGAATTTATATGTAAAAAGGGGATGCCGGGGCCTGGATAGTTTGCCTGGAGTTTATGCTGATACTAGCGCACTTGCGTATTGTTGAAGGCGTTGCAGGGTTGGTGGTAGTCGGGTGAAGATATTCAAAATGTGAACAGCTGATTTTTAATTATTTTATTTATATTTATGTTCGTTTTATTGATAGCAATATTATTATTTATATAATGAGAAGGAGCAAGCTCTATATATTTGGGAGGGGATAGTTAATGAATATATTACTTGCTGGTGGTGCTGGCGATGTTGGGACGCATTTGAACGATTTTTTTTGTCGCTCCGGGCATCAGGTAGTTATAGTTGACAAGCAGCAGTACGTTTCAGCAGGATTATTGGCTGACAATGTAACCTTTTATGAAAAAGATCTTACGGATGCTTATGCTTTAAAAAGAATAGTTACTGATCATGCAATCGATGTAATTGTTGACTTGGCCTGGAGTTTTGCTGATAACCCGAGGGTATTATTTGAACAAGATATTGTTGGTCAGATTAATTTAATGGAGGCGGCGGTCGAAGGCGGAGTGAAACGTTTTATATATACGAGTACGGCTGGAGTGTATGGAACGCCTATGCTTCAGCCAATAGTTGAGGAGCAAACGTGCCGACCGGAACTGGCACGCAAGCCGCTATATTCTGTTGCTAAGTTGGCGGCAGAACAATTAGGATTGGCCTGGGGAGTACAATATAAGCTACTGGCGACAGTAATTCGTTTTTGGTGGGCTTTTGGCGATACTATCGGTGGCAAACATTTACGAGCATTGGTGGAGGCTGCGTTGAAAGATGAGCCAATAAGGCTGGTGGCTGGTGCTGGCGGTGCTTTTACCAGTATGGACGATTTGGCTGTAAGTGTAGAATTAGCGGCTGGTAAGGAGGCGGCTATAGGTCAGACGTATAATATTGCCAGCTTATTTCTTACTTGGCAAGAAATAAGTGCTATGCTTATTGAACTAACGGGGTCGAAGTCACAGGTTGTAATGGTGGATTCATCAATATGGAGCGGGCCGGCTTTTTTGGCTGAAAGATGGCAGCTTAGTTGGGAGAAGGTCGCACGAGAACTAGGATATAAGCCTTTGATTAAGCCTGACCAAGCAAAAGTTTCTTTTCAGCGGGCGTTAGCACACTGTGTTGATCAAGTCCGCGAACACATGTAATAATATTTTTTCGAGAGCATCTTTTTCATCTAGTTGGAATATGAAGGTGAATGTCTGTTTTTGTCGAAATATAAAATAACTAATTTGAAAGAAAAACTATACCAAAGAGGTGAATGGTGTTGGGAATATTTGAAAAGTCTTTAATTAGATGGTTAGCAAGTGTATTTCTTGTTTTAGCGGTAATGACAAGTTTAATAAGTATAGTTGCGGCTAACTCACAAGAGCAACCATTAGCACAAGGAGATACAACAACTTTCACTGTTCGAACTACAAATGGCAATATATTAGTGGGGGCTCGGGTGATATTCCGGGCGGGGGATGCTGAGAGAGATGGATATACAGATTCAGAGGGTAAGGTAACTTTTGATACTTCATCTATGTATGCTGTTAGTGGCTCATATACATTAGATTTTGATTATATTTATGTAAGTGGTAATGCAAAAAGAGGTCAAAATAATATAATAAAAGTTTCAATGCCTTATGTTATGAGATATACCTGTAAGTTTACGAGTAACATGTTCATATTAGCTCCTTATATACAAGCTTCTAATTTAAATAAAGTGCAGAAGGTTTTATGTCGGATAGGGAAAGAGGTTATAATTGAGATGCCAAAATCTGATTGGAATTGGGTTATAAATATCCCTTACGGGCCCCTTGCCGTCGTAGGGCAAAAAATTATTTTTACCAATGCTGATCGCAGTGATGCATTAGAAGCCCAAAGAATAAAAGGTACACCTGAAAATTGGTATAAACAAATCTACAAAGGTAAAAATTTACATATGATTGATTTGCCATAAAGATAAAAAGAAAGCTAGAAAAAGGAGCGGAGCCTACTTATTGCGGGCCGGCTTCTTTTTTTAGACATGTGGCCGGTTATGTTGGATTGGTTACAAAAGTATTAAGTTAAGGCTTGTATACAAATTAACATAAAAAGGGATTTAGCATTAGCTAAATCCCTTAATTTTGCTGGAGCCGAGAGTCGGACTCGAACCGACGACCTGCGCATTACGAATGCGCTGCTCTACCAGCTGAGCTATATCGGCAATTTTTACGACTCTAATTTTAACGGTTTAGGATGAAAAAGTCAACAGGTTTAATAAATATGTGTGTTACTAGGTCGGGTCATCTTGTACTGCTTCCAGGATGATTCCATCCGGATCACGAAAATACATGGTCCAGCCAAAGCCAATATGTTGGGGAGCGCAGTGCAACTGTACTCCATTGGCCATAAGCTTATGATAAAGTTCATGCAAGTTATCTGTCTTAAAGCAGACGTGAGCAGCGCCGATATTGCTGGCTTTATTGTCGACCAGTGGTTTTCCGGTAGGTGTGAACTGAACAAATTCGATTCGATAATTATTTCCAATACTCATGAAAACAAGCCTTTGCTCTGTATTAGGGCATCCAGTCACCTTGTCGGCTTCCGGTCCTTTGAAAACAACGCCTTCGGCTGCCGAATCCCAATCTACCTTCATTCCAAGGATATCCCGATAGAAAGCAATTGTTCTTTCCATGTTGCTTACTGTAAAACAGGCATGGTCGATGCTATAAATCATGGCTGTTCCTCCCGCTTGATTATTTTAAGACTTAAATAGGTTATAGTAATTTTCCCTTCCGGTACTAGTGCTGTTTTGATCCTGTATAAATGAAGATTTACAATTAGAATTTTTATAGTAGAACACTTATGTTTACTATTATCTTTTGTATGATATACTCTTAATAAGAATAATGTTTAGTCAAATGGTTTCCTGAATCAGCTCAGTAGTTTTCTGATCCATTTAAACTTTCAGAATAAAATGCAATTTTAATTATAAGTTAAATATACAATGGACAGCTGTAATTGTAAAATATAGATTGCAGTGTTTTGATATAAGAAAAACTGATAATCACTTTTGAGAGGAATAGGCATGATGATACTTACTCAGTTACATTACTTCAGGGTTATCGCCAGGGAGCAGAATATTACAATTGCGGCACAGAAACTTCATATTTCTCAATCAGCTCTTAGTCAAACAATATCGAAGCTTGAAGGAAACTTAGGCGTTCCGCTGTTTGAGCGAAGAAAGGGAAAAATCAGTCTTACTCCGATTGGGGAAGTTTTTTGCGAATATGTTGAACGTTCTTTGGCTGAATTAGATAATGGTATTAATATGGCTAGAAGGCTTTACGCCCATGGTAAGAGACAAATTTCTGTGTCATCATCTATTCATAGTTTTTTGAACGAATTATTAATAGCCTTTTATTTAGAAAATCCGGAAATAAGTATTCGGCAATTTCATTATCAAGATAATCAAATTGCCGAGCAATTAGTTAACAATGAAATTGACTTTGCTATAGTTACTGCTCCGATTAACAATCCACTAATTGAATGGGAGTCTATGCTTGAAGTCGAAATATTTGTGTTGGTAAGTGATAAACACCGGCTTGCAAATAGAAAACAGGTTTCAATAAACGAGCTTCAAAACGAAAGATTTTTATGCCACTATGCGGGTGGTTTAAATAGAGAAATAACAGAAAGAATATGCGCTAATGCGGGTTTCACGCCTAATTTTGTCCTGGAAGGCAATGAGGATGCACTAATCGTAGATTTTTTGGATGCGGATTTGGGAATTTCATTTATTCCTTCTTATGCCGTTATAAAGATGAAGCGGGAGCTTCACGTTTCTCCTACAAAGGCAATTCGTTTAGAAGAGCAGTCATATACGGCATCAATCGGTATCGCCAAAAGAAAAGGACGCGTTTTTTCAAAAGATACTACGAAGTTTAATGACTTTGTTAAGACGTCTTTCGTCGAACTTAACCGTGAGGTGCAAGAATATATACAGACTAATTATGTTGATTAACTTGATTGATAGTAGTTTTACCTAGGCCGGGATTCTCTATAAATAATGCAACTCCCAAGAGCATTTTTAATGGTAATTTTGTATGATTTCAATAGTTAATCTGTTTAAATAGTTTTTGCTTGTTAACATCTAGCAACAGATTAACCAACTATTTCTACAAGACAATCGCCCTTTGGTCTGGTAGACTATAGATAACCTTAGCGAAAGGGGAGAACGCATTGACTGTATACGATGTGCTTGATAAGCTAGACAAAGACCTTGCAGACTGCGATGAGACCATAAAACGTTCTCGCCGCTCTAAAACAGTCATCCATCTAGTTAGGGCCACAGAACGGAAGAAAGTATTGAATAAGTTGAAAAGCTATATTCTAACTAATCATTAGATAGAACGACCGGAGGCTTGTCCGGTCGTTTTTTGCTATAGTAAATGTATCATTGAATGCATGTTCAGGATTGCGGTTAGGTGGATTGCATGCATTGACACCGTAGGGTAGAAGCGATATACTTAAAATAAGTAATATGTTAATACTGTACTCTGAAGGGGAGTAGCTTGGATAGGCTGAGTCAACATACTGATGGAAACATCTGGCTCTGCCGTCGGCGGATGCGGCGATTAGCGAGACCTTTAGTGTGACCGTTTTTTTTTGGTCATACTAAATATGGGCTCGTTTTTATTTTGTGAAAAGGGTGCAGACAAACTTAGGAGGGTGATTATGGTAGCATTTATGACAGCGTTGATTTTTGTTATTTTAGCTGAAATGGGGGATAAGACGCAGTTGTTAGCGATGGCGTTCGCTACACGGTATCGGTGGCAGACGGTAATGTGGGGAGTTTTTGCGGCTACGCTATTAAATCATTTATTGGCTGTGCTTGTAGGCAGCTATTTGACCCGAATTATACCGTTAAATTATATTGAAATTGCTGCTGCCGTTTCCTTTATTATATTTGGGTTATGGACAATTCGCGGTGATGAACTAGCTGGTGAGGATAAAGTAAGTAACTATAGCCCATTTTGGACGGTATGTATTGCCTTTTTTCTTGCCGAGATGGGGGACAAGACCCAATTAGCAACTGTTGCGTTGGCTGCTCAATTCAATACCATATTACCGGTGTGGGCTGGTACAACTGCTGGTATGATGGTTGCTGATGGGATAGGGATTATTGTCGGAGTGGTATTATGTAAAAGAATACCTGAGAAGATTGTAAAATGGATCTCTGCACTGATTTTTATCTTATTTGGCTTTTATGGTCTTTATGAATCAGTGCCAATTCATTTTTTGACAACGACTAATATTATTGCAGTACTAGCATTGATGACTGTAGCCGTCTATGTGATAGCTCGACGAGGCGGTGGATCAACTATATAGATAAATATACAAAAGGGGCAGCTTCATAAGCTTTATGCTTATGAAGCTGCCCCTTTTTAAAAATTACTTTGTGCCTAGTAACTCACCAGAGCTGACTGCTGCTTGGGCGGCAGCCAAGCGAGCGATAGGAACCCGATAGGGCGAACAGCTGACGAAGTCTAGACCAATTTGATGGCAGAATTCTACTGAGCTTGGTTCGCCGCCGTGTTCGCCGCAAATTCCGATTAGAAGGCCGGGATGGGTTTTGCGTCCTCCTTCTACCGCCATGCGCATTAGCTTGCCGACACCTTTTCGGTCAAGGACGATGAAGGGGTTCTCCTTAAGAATCTTTTTTGCCAGGTAGTCGTTAAGGAATTTGCCTTCAGCATCGTCGCGACTGAAGCCGAGTGTTGTCTGCGTAAGATCGTTAGTCCCGAAGCTGAAGAATTCGACTTCTTCAGCTAACTCATCAGCTAAGAGCGCAGCCCGTGGCAGTTCGATCATGGTACCGACAGTGTAATGGAAATTAACCTTTTCGCTTTCCATGATCTCATTGGCAATATTAGTTATGCGCTCTTTAAAGAAATGCATTTCGTTGATATCGATGGTCAAGGGGATTTCAATTTCCGGCAGCACTTTGAGCCCTTCTTTAGTGAGGCGAGCGACGGCGCTGAAGATAGCGGTAATTTGCATTTCATAGACTTCCGGATAGGTTATTCCCAGACGGCAGCCGCGATGGCCGAGCATAGGATTGAACTCATGCAGTGTTTTGACTTTTTTCAGCAATGCCTCTTTTTCAGCTAGTGCTGATTGATTTTTATCGATAATTCTCATTTCAGCAATTTCTACCATGAGGTCGGTCAAATTAGGAAGAAACTCATGGAGCGGCGGGTCAAGAAGGCGGATACAAACTGGGTATCCATCCATAGCCTTTAGAATACCATAAAAGTCACCGGCTTGCATTGGCAGGAGGTGTTTAAGGGCTTCACGGCGAGATTCTTCGTTGTCGGCAAGGATCATGGCCTGAACATAAGGCAGACGGTCTTGCCCCATAAACATGTGCTCGGTACGGCACAGACCGATGCCTGTAGCACCAAATTCGCGAGCTTTTAAGGCATCTTCAGGAGTGTCCGCGTTGGCTCTGACACCAAGACGCTTCAGATCGTCAGCCCAGCCGAGGAAGGCGAGAAACTCGTCGGAAAGTATTGGATCAATTAAAGGAACAGCACCAAGGATGACATTTCCGGTAGAGCCGTCGATAGACACCAGGTCGCCTTCCTTTATAATCTGTGTTTTTACCGAAAATTCGCGTTTGGCATGGTCGACTTTGATTGCTTCGCAACCGCAGACACAAGGTTTACCCATTCCACGGGCGACAACCGCAGCATGGCTGGTCATGCCGCCGCGACTAGTCAGGATACCTTGGGCAGCAACCATGCCGTGAATATCATCAGGCGTTGTTTCAGTGCGGACAAGAAGCACCTTTTTCCCTTGTTTTGCAAGGCGCTCGGCGTCATCAGCATCAAATACTACCGTGCCGGAAGCTGCACCAGGAGAGGCGGGAAGACCCCTGGCAATATATTCAATTTTGGCATTAGTATCAATTTGGCGATGCAGCAGGGTATCCAGCTGTGCCGGTTCGACCATTAAAATGGCATCTTTTTTGTCTACTAGGCCTTCGGTTACCATGTCATAGGCGATTTTTACGCCGGCCTGAGCGGTACGCTTGCCGTTACGGGTCTGGAGTAGATAGAGTTTGTTGCGTTCAATAGTGAATTCGATATCCTGCATGTTTTTATAGTGACGTTCCAGGAGTTGGGCAGTGTTAACAAATTGACGAAAGATCTCTGGCATTTCCTCTTGCAACTTGGCAATTGGCTGGGGTGTGCGAATGCCGGCAACAACGTCTTCGCCTTGGGCATTAGTAAGGTATTCGCCATACAAAACTTTTTCACCGGTGGATGGATTGCGGGTAAAGGCTACTCCTGTGCCTGAATCATTACCCATGTTACCAAAGACCATCGACTGAATGTTAACAGCGGTGCCGAGATCATGAGAGATTTTGTTTAAATTACGGTAGGTGATGGCACGGTTATTGTTCCATGAACGGAATACTGCCTCTATTGCCATTTCGAGTTGCTCGCGAGGATCTTCAGGAAAAGGACGCCAGATTTTTCGCTGGACAAATTCCTTGTAAGTGTCAATCAGCTCTCGCAACGCTTCGGCTGAAAGTTCCTGGTCAAAAGTAACCCTGTGCTTATGTTTAAGGTCCTCTAGGAGGTTTTCAAATTCATACTTGGGAATTTCCAGTACGACATCGCCAAACATCTGGATGAATCGTCGATAAGCATCATAGGCGAAACGTTGGTTAGTTGTATTGTCAGCGACTCCTTTTACGGTCTTCTCATTAAGACCAAGATTGAGAATAGTATCCATCATGCCTGGCATAGAGAACATCGCTCCAGAGCGAACTGAAACTAACAAAGGGTTGACCGGGTTACCGAACTTTTTGCCGGCCTTTTCCTCTACAACAGCAAGATTGGTATAAACTTGATCCATAAGACCAGCTGGAAATTTTTTATTTAGTCGGTAATACTCAATACAAGTCTCTGTAGTAATAGTCATTCCAGGAGGTACTGGCAGACCAATGTTGCTCATCTCAGCAAGATTGGCACCTTTGCCGCCGAGGAGGGCGCGCATGTCGGCACGGCCTTCGTTAAATAAATAAACATACTTTTGAGTCATTATTCTGCTCCTTTGCGATAATATTCTAGTATATTGGCGGCGGTTTCTTCCACTGCCTTGCTAGTAACATTAACTACCGGACAACCGATACGGCGCATAATACGTTCGGCAAAATGTAGTTCTTCGGTGATTCGGTCGATATTAGCATAGTCGACATTCTCGGCTAGCCCCAGCGTTTTTAGGCGTTCCCTTCGTACTGCAAATAGGTGGTCAGGACTAACAGTAAGGCCTACAACCTTGCGGGGAGGAAGTTCGAAAAGTTCGGTTGGTGGAGCAACTTCCGGTATCAGCGGTACGTTAGCGGCTTTAACTCCTTTGTAGGCAAGATACATCGAGAGCGGAGTTTTTGATGTGCGAGAAATGCCAATGATGACAAGATCGGCTTTGGCTAGTTCCCAAGGCTGCTTTCCGTCGTCATATTTTACGGCAAAATCGATGGCCTCGATTTTATTGAAATATGCTTCATCTGTCTTTCGAATTAATCCTGGCTCATAACGTGGTGACGTCTGGGTTACAGATTTAATGGTCTCAAGAATTGGTCCCATGACATCGACGCAATTTAAAGCCAGTTCCTGACTTTTGGTTTTGAGTGTTTCCTTCAAATCAGGCCGTACTAGGGTATAGATGACGGCGCCGCTACAAGCTGCTGCTTCGAGGAGTGCGTCCTCCACTTCGTGGGGAGAGTTTAGGAATGGAATGCGGCGAATATCTATTTTTACAGAATTAAACTGGCTGATAGCAGCTTTGACTACCAGTTCGCCTGTTTCGCCGATCGAGTCGGAAAGGACATATACAACAGGACAATCCAACTTTAAGTAGATGCTAAGCCCTCCCTACTTGCCGACTAATTGAACGAAAAGCCGGGTGATGTTAGTTTTAGTAAAGCGTCCAATGACTTGGTATTTTTCAGTGCCATCGACTTCAAGAATATTGACTACCGGCAAGGAGTCTATCTGATGACTTAAAAGCTTCTGTGCTGCTACAAGAATAGATTCATCAGGGTAAGTCACGACAATGTTAGGCATCCTGGTCATGGCGACATTAACCGGAAGATTATTAAGGTTTGTTCCCGCAAGTGCCGCCTTTAACATATCTTTACGGGAAACGACCCCTTCTAGGTGGCCATCAGCTGAAACAACAATAAGCGTTCCGACATCTTCGACAAACATAGTTACGATAGCGTCGTAAACCGAGCAGGTATTTCTTACTGCTACTGGCTGGGATTGTAATTGGGCAACTTTAATATTGCCTAAAACACCTGCGATGACATCTGACGGTGTTTTGCCGGTAAGATAATAGCCGACCCGTGGTCTGGCTCCTAAAAGTCCTGACATAGTAAGTATTGCCAGATCTGGCCGAAGGGCTGCACGGCTGAGGTTAAGTTTATCCGCAATCTGTTCGCCGGTAATTGGGCCAGAATCTTTGACAATCGCTAGAATCTGTTCTTGCCGTTTCGATAGTTCGATTTCGCTCACCTGCGCTTCTTTGCCAATTGTGTTACACTATTTTGAAACTATCAAGATATAGTATACGATATATAACTAATAATCCCTGCAATTTTAGCGTAATCTTTTTTTTATATTAATAAAAAAAGTATACTGTTTGCTTATTAAATTTATTTAAAAGCACATTAATGTATGCCAGGTTGGCTAATTGAATTGAATCGCTTAGAGTATATTGGAAAAGGGTTTTAAAAATTTTTGTCTAATAAATTCTAGAGCATGGAAAGTTTGGATAATTATGACGAAAAGTCGAATACAGGCCGGATGCCATAACTTTCGCAGAATAAATGCAAGAAGAAGGGACAATAATGGCCGACATTTTATTTGTTGCGACTAAGAAATGTGGTGTTTGCGACGGTGATGTTAATGTTACAAAAGTACGAAGCCGCCTTAGCATGGTTAAGCAGGATAGTGATTTTTGCACATACTATAAAGAAGTAAATCCTAATTATTATGTAATATTTGTCTGTCCACATTGTGGCTATGCCGCACAGGATACTTATTTTGAAGAGACTCCAACGGCACTAAACAGCATCAAGGATTTTTTAGCAGGTCGTACAGTTAATGTCAACTTCTCTGGGCAGCGGTCGTGGGAGCAGGCTGTTGCAACCTTTAAGTTAGCGATCTTTTTTGCAGAAATGTCATCGACCCAGCCCAGCCGATTGGCCGGACTATATTTAAAACTAGCATGGTTGCTTCGGGAAGAAGGTTGTCCGGAAGAACTAATTGCGTTAGGTAAAGCGTTGGAATATTATGAGCAGTCGTTTCTGCGCGAGAAGATGCCGATAGGTAATATGACTGAGCTTACGGTGGAGTATCTTTGCGGTGAGCTATTAAGGCGCACAGGGAAACTGCCGGAAGCGCTAACCTACCTTGGTAAGGTGGTTGCTAACCCGCAGGCAAAAAACGAAAAAAGAGTATTTGATATGGCTCGAGAGGCCTGGAGAGAGGCGCGTGAGGCACAAAAGCTAGCAAGCGAGGCCTAAGCTGAATATCAGAGTGGAGAGTTTAGTATGCTTGAGTTAAAGTCTGAGGACAGAGAAAAATTTTGTCAGAGATTATTTTCCGACATCGCTTGCCGCTATGACTTTCTTAATACAGTGTTGAGTTTAAACCAGGATAAGTACTGGCGCCGGTTTACTGTAGCTAAAACCGGGCTTAAAGTCGGGGAGCGCGGGTTAGATGTATGTTGCGGAACTGGGCGCATATGTATCGAACAGGCTAAAATAGTTGGTGTAACAGGATCTGTAATTGGACTTGATTTTTGCCATGATATGCTTAATATAGCAGAGCGAGATATACAACATACTCAGTTCAATAATACTATCAAGCTGGTGGAGGGAAATGCCATGGAATTGCCATTCCCTGATGATACCTTTGATTGTGCGACAATAGGATTTGGTCTACGTAATGTGTCTAATATTAAGATAGCACTGACTGAAATGCGACGGGTTATCAGGCCGGGCGGCAGGGTAGTATCACTTGATTTGGCGAAACCAGGTATTATAGGATTCAAAGAGCTTTACAAAATATATCTGGAGCGAGTTATACCGCTTTTGGGGCGGCTGGGGGTTGGGAAGGATGCTCCTTACCGTTGGCTACCAGAGTCGCTTAAGCAGTTTCCGCATCAAGTTGAGTTGTGTGCCATGTTTGGTTCGGTTGGACTAAAAGAGCCGACTTATTATGAGTTGACGGGAGGCATTGTAGCTGTACATGTCGGTATTAAATAACCCTGATATCTTTAGGGAGTACAGTATAGGTCTAACTTGTAAGTTCTAGTAAAGGAATAAAAAAAGTGTTTTTCCTAAAAACACACTTGACTCTTGTCGAAGGATAATTTATAATAAACATAAACTTTAAATAGGTAATGTAATGAAAGGGAAACTGATTGTTTGAGGTTTTTAGAGAGCTGGCGGATGGTGTAAGCCGGTAACCGGACATGAGGTTCCGCCCTGGAGCGGCTGGTGAGGAATCAGGACGGGTTCGCCCGATATAGCGATTATTAAAGTTGGCTGTACAGCAATGTGGGTGGCAACGCGGGAGATCCTCTCGTCCCTGGTGGGATGTGAGGTTTTTTGATATATTGCTTGATATTGTTTATGGTCTAAACTGGGTGGCACCGCGGGAATCAACCTCGCCCCAATATTTTGGGGACGAGGTTTTTGTTTTTAATTGACACTAAGGGGGGCAGCTGAGCGCAACAGGCTTGATTTTAGAAAAGAAACAACGCCGAAGAAAAACGGCAGTAAAAATAGGAGGGGTAAAAAATGAAAGTATTAGTAGCTGATAATGTTTCGGAGCAAGGGGTAGCCATTCTAAAGAAGGAGCATGAGGTCGATGTTAAGCTAAAGCTATCGCAGGAAGAGCTTATCAAAATTATTCCGGACTATGATGCGTTAGTAGTGCGGAGTGAAACCAAAGTTACCAAACCGATTATTGAAGTTGCTGACAAACTTAAGGTCATTGGGCGGGCCGGAGTAGGGGTTGACAATATTGATGTTGAGGCCGCCACGCAGAAAGGGATTATTGTATTAAACGCCCCTGAGGGTAATACAATTGCGGCTACAGAGCATACCATGGCGATGATGCTTGCTTTGGCACGGAATATCCCTGATGCACACAAATCACTTAAGGAAGGCAAGTGGTTACGCAGCCAATTCATGGGTGTTGAAATGCGCGGGAAAACACTGGGCATTCTAGGATTAGGCCGTATCGGAAGCGGCGTGGCTAAACGGGCATTAGCGATGGATATGAAGGTAATCGGCTATGATCCGTACATAACTGAGGAACGGGCCAGCGCTATGGATATTGAACTGGCAGAACTTGATCAGGTTTTAGCCAACGCAGATTTTCTTACCTTTCATCTGCCATTAACTGCAGATACTAGAAATCTTTTAAATAAGGAAGCATTTAAAAAGTTAAAGCCTGGTGTTCGGATTATCAATTGCGCCCGCGGCGGGGTAATTGACGAATTGGCATTAGCGGAAGCGATAGAAGAAGGCCTTGTAGCTGGAGCTGCGATTGATGTATTCGCGAAGGAACCGGCTGATCCTGAGAATCCATTATTTAAATTGGATAAAGTTGTTGTTACTCCACATTTGGGCGCGTCGACTGCTGAAGCTCAGGTAGGTGTTGCGGTGGATGTAGCCCATGGAATTCTTGTTGCTTTGCGCGGCGAGCCTGTTAGTACAGCAGTTAATGTTTCGGCTGTTCCTGCTCAAGTAATGCAGGTTATTAAACCGTATCTTACGTTAGCTGAGAAAATGGGTTGTTTGGCGGTTCATTTGGCGGAAGGAAGAATTAACAGTGTTGAAGTTGAATATGATGGTGAAATCAGCGAAGTAGATACTAAAATGTTGACAACCGCCGTGCTCAAGGGTATCTTTAATCCTCTTTTGCAGGAACCTGTTAACTATGTTAATGCTCCGGGGATGGCTAAAGCCCGCGGTGTAAAGGCGAAGGAAATCAAGAGCAAAGAAGCGGCGCATTTTGTTAACCTGATTACTGTTCGAGCACGTACTGAAAAAGGCGAGACTGTGGTTGCTGGCACTTTGTTTGGTAAAGAAGACGGGCGTATTATAATGATTGATGGTTACCGGGTTGATGCTAATCCCAGAGGCTGGTTGTTGATTAGCCCGCATATCGATAAACCAGGCATAATTGGTCAGGTCGGCACTGTTTTGGGTGGCCATAATATCAATATTGATCGGATGCAGGTTGGTCACGCTGCTAAAGCCGGAACTAATATAATGGTAATGGGCGTGGAAGCTGAAATTCCGACTGCTGCGCTGGAACAGATTAAAGCAATTGACGGTATTCTTGGAGCCAAATTAGTCAACTTTAATGCAGGCTAAGTCGGGGGAGGAAAAACTTAATGGCTAGTATAAAACCTTTTCGAGGCTTAAGGCCAACTCCGGAGCTGGCCTCAAAGATTGCCTCCCTTCCCTATGATGTGATGGACTCGGAAGAGGCAAGGGCGCTGACGGAAAATAACCCATATAGTTTTTTGCGGGTTACAAAGTCGGAAGTTGATCTTGCGCCTGAGGTTGATCCTCATTCACCAAGCGTCTATGAGAAAGCACGTGATAATCTGGCAGCTTTTAGACTGCAAGGCTTTTTAGAGCAGGACGCTGAACCGCATTTTTATATTTACCGACAGGAAATGGGCAGCCATGTTCAGGTCGGGTTGGTTGCAGCGGCTTCTGTGGATGAATATGAGAACAATCTGATCAAAAAGCATGAATTAACCCGACCTGATAAAGAACAGGATCGCGTGGACCATATAAGGACGACTGGGGCTCAGACCGGTGCAGTATTTCTAACCTATAAGGCCAATAAGACGGTTGAGAGTATTATCAGAAGGTGCATGGAAAAGTCCGCTGTATACGACTTTTCTGGTGTAGATGGTGTGCGGCACACGTTGTATGTTGTTGACAGTGTAGCTGACGAAAGTGCTATCGAGGAGGCTTTTGCTGCGATTCCGGTAATGTATATTGCCGACGGGCATCACCGTTCTGCGGCCGCCAAACGGGTGCGAGATATTTGCCGTAATGCTAATCAAAACCATACCGGTGATGAAGAATATAACCGCTTTCTGGCGGTGATATTTCCTCATAATATGATGAAAATTATGGACTACAATCGGGTAGTTGCCGATTTGAACGGTTTGACAGCAGACAGCTTTGTGTCTATTGTCCGGGAGAAGTTTGTGGTTGAGGAAGCGCGTGGCGGGGCGGTGAAACCTAACCAGGCCCGCCAGTTTGGAATGTATCTGGACGGCAAGTGGTATAAACTTGTGGCGAGGCCTGAACTATACAGTGAGAACGATTTGGTAGAAAATTTGGATGTTAGTGTTCTCCAGAATCACTTACTTGCACCGGTGTTAGGGATAAGTGACCCTCGTACCGACAAACGGATTAATTTTGTTGGCGGAATTCGCGGTATGCGGGAACTAGAGCGACTGGTGGATAGTGGTAAATATGTGGTGGCTTTTTCTATGTTTCCTACTTCGATTGAAGAGCTTATGGCGATTGCCGACAATGGACAAATTATGCCGCCGAAGTCCACCTGGTTTGAACCGAAACTGCGTGATGCAATGGTAGTGCATATTATTTAAGGCGTATGGAAAAAAGGGCTGCCGCATTTGCGGCAGCCCTTCAGGCTGTCGATATAGGTCCAGCATGGAATGATATTGCACATAAAACGTGATATTTGGCAAAAGCTAAAGTTAGAATTTACTTTTGCTAATCAAATTAGTTCTTGATTGTTTGCTGGTGCTTTAAGTGAGAGGGAAGTTTTTTTATATGGGGCTTAACGGCTAGTTCCGAGAGGAAGGTTTGCCTATCTGACTGTTCAAGGTATATAGGCAAGCCGCCGAGCGTAGGTGCTAATGCATTAAATACCACTGCATAAACAAAACCCAAGAAGCCGGAAAATAGGCCAAAGGTTAGCCCGAAAAACATTCCACCAAAAAGGCCGATGGTCATTTGTTCCCAAAGACCGAGAGCAATGCCGATAAGACCGCCGAAAAGGATTCCGGCGATAAGGCATAGCCGTAATACTACGGAGCAGGAAAGGCGCATAACTCGGTAATTATACATATTTATCACCTTCTTATTAAACTGGAGGGATTATATTATGGCAGGACAAGTTTTTGACATTGTAATCGTTGGTGGTGGACCGGCTGGATTATCGGCTGCTCTGACCGGACGCATTCGTAATAAAACAGTGGCAATTTTCGAACATATGGAGTTTAGTCCTAAGTTGCAAAAAGCGCACTTGGTGGATAACTACCCTGGATTGCCGCAAGTCACAGGCAAAGGATTAATGCAGCAAATGGTCGCTCACTGTCAGGCCCATGAGCCAACGATAATTAAAGAAAAGGTGCTAAATATTTTCCCGGGAGAGGTATTTACCTTGTTAACTCCGGGAGGGACTTATGAAGCAAGGAGCGTCATTTTGGCAACGGGGGTTGTTAGTACGCTATTATTTGACGGAGAAAAGGATTTTCTTGGTCGGGGGGTTAGTTATTGCGCTACTTGTGATGGAATGTTTTACAAAGACAAGAACGTGGCCGTTATTTCCTATACCACTGAAGGCGAGCATGAAGCTGCATATTTAGGAGAACTTTGCCGCAAGGTTTACTATTTGCCCCAATATAAAAAGCAAGCTGCGCCTATGCGAGATAATGTGCAGGTTCTGACCGCTAAGCCCTGCGCTATCAGGGGAGACAGTCAGGTAGAAAAACTGGTAACTGATGAGGCGGAGGTAAAGGTTGATGGGGTGTTTATAATTCGCCAGTCTGATCCGGTGGAGAATGTGCTAGCAGGACTTGAACTGGAGAGCGAAGTAATAAAAATAAAGCGTAATATGTCCACCAATATTCCTGGTGTATTTGCCGCCGGTGATTGCACCGGAAAGCCTTGGCAGATTGCCAAAGCTGTCGGAGAAGGATTGGTAGCGGTGCTCAGCGCTATCGAATACCTCGAAACGAAACCCAAGCCAGTCGAAAAGTGAAAAATAGTGTTGCGTAGCCGAACAGTGGAAACATGAGGCGAATAAGGGCAGCAAAGCCTAGGTTGCTAAAAACAAGTGCTAAAATAGTTATGATCAGGATAGCAGTTGTGGAATTAATTTTGGTTGTTTGTGTAACCTTTACGCTGCAGCCGTAGAGGCTCGCAATAGCTGTTGTATACATTGCCGCAAGTAGTGTATAGGAGTAAATAGCGCTACTCCATTTATATTGGGCTGCAGCTATCTGGAGAATTGGCACTTCATACTTTAATGCTGCTGGATAATGGATGAGGAGGACAACGGCTAAAAAGGCAGCTATCAGTCCTAAAACAATTCCGCCAGCCAGACCGCCCAGCCGCCGTACTTTCCGGCTTGTGACATAGGCGCCGAGCGGCACTAGCACTGTTGCTCCCATAACCAGATTATATGAGGCATATAACAGACTGCCGAGCAACCAGTGCGGCGTGGCAGGATTGGTCACAGGGGCTATTGTTTGCAACATATTCGGGGTAAAACTGTGATACAAAAGCGAATAACCACTAATAAATAAAATCGATAATATTAGAAGTGGTGCAATAATCAGGTTGGCGGTTGAAATGCCATTTACGCCGAAGGCTACTGTGACGATGACAATTACTGCCGCTAACGCGAGGCCGGTCAAGTAAGCTAAACCTAAGTAATCATGCAGTACCGTTGCCGCACCTGCTAACATGATGGCTAGGGTAATAAAAAGAAAGATGCTTGTGATAAAATCAATTACAATTCCCAGGTGGCGTCCGCAAATATGATATATAACAGGGGAGTAAGCGCTTGCCTTCAGTTGGTATCCCAGCTCCAGCAGAAATGTACCAAGCCAGGCGAATAATATTGTGGATACGCCGATTCCAAGAAGTCCGGCACTACCGTAACTTGCAAAAAACTGAGAAATTTCTTGACCTGACGCGAAGCCTGCGCCGATGAGCGTGCCAGCGTAGGTTGCGGCTACTCTGGCGACTGCCAAAAGTGGTTGGAGTCTCATGTGCTGCCTCCTCGGATAAATTTACTAAATTGTAGTCTATTGCTGTTGTAGCCTAATGTGTACAGCAGCATCCTTAGGTTCACTAAAGTCTATGACAAAAGGCAGCAGTTTTTGACTTGTTTTTTGCTTAAAAAAAATAAAGCCATGCGGCAAAGGGTGCCAACATGACTTTATTATGGTAAACTAATTTTGGCGGCGCATATCACGCCGGGAAGCATACATACTTAATAAATCTGGTTTTTCGACCGAATCGAATTGGTAGTCAGGAGCTAAAGCTTGGCATTTTTCTACGGCGGCTTTGAGGTCGTAGAAGACTTCCCACTTGGCTTTTATTAGCGCTTTGCCGGTAAGTCGGAGGAGGTAAGCTGGGTGATAGGTAGCAATAGCTGCTACGCCATACTTAGTATCGAACCATTGACCACGATCCTTGGTAATGCGCCCATCAGCGCGGTAGAGATATTTTAGCGCCACACTACCTAACGCGATAATGATCTTGGGACGAACAAAGCTAAGTTCCTGGTCCAGCCAGTTTTGGGCGCAAAATGCACCTTCTTCAATGGTAGGTGTGCGGTTGTTTTTTGGCCGACATTTAATAACATTAGTGGTATATATTTTATCGCGGCTTACACCAACGCTTGCCAGAGCTTTATCAAGGAGCTGCCCGGAAGGGCCGACTAATGGGACGCCGTACTCATCTTCGACGCCGCCGGGACCCTCGCCGACGATTGCTAAAGGACTTAGTACGTTCCCGTTATATGAGGTTGGCCCAATGGCATCCTTATGAAGCTGGCATAATTCACAGGTCAGTAAACTCTGTTCCAATTCGTCGTGATTCGAAAAAGACATAATATCACCTCAAAGTTAGCTTCGTTCTTCGGCGAAATATCTCCTGCGAACAAAGTGTTGCAGGGGAATATATTGTTGGGAGCGAACTAATGATAAAGTAATAAAGGTATTATGGGAGCGGGTAATTAGACTGGGTTCTTACTAATACTATCTTTCTCGCGATACCCAAGGCTTGCCTGAGTATGTAGTGGAAATTTGACTTCGCCAGTCTAATTGCCGCCCAAGGTGCGGCAATTGTTGTGTAATACAAGGCAGGAAAAGTTACTAGGGTAAGGAGGTATTTTTTGTTATGTTAGATATTAAGCTTGTGCGTGATAATCCCGAACAAGTTATGAAGGCCTTGCAAAACCGCGGCCTTAATCTTAAGCTAGATGATTTTTTAGTTCTTGAAAAAAAACGTCGGGAGCTACTTGGTGAAGTAGAGTCACTAAAGAATAAGCGAAATACCGTTTCGCAGGAGATTAGCCGGTTAAAGAAAACCGGTGGTGCGGCGGAGGATCTTATTGCTGATATGCGTGAGGTTGGTGACCGGATTAGCAGCCTTGATACCGCAGTCAAAGAGACAGAGAATGAGATATCGGCATTTATTATGAATATCCCTAATATTCCTCATCCATCAGTTCCAATGGGGTCCGATGAAAATGACAACGTTGAGATTCGTCGCTGGGGCGTGCCACGACTCTTCGAAGGAGATCCGGCGGCGCATTGGGATATTGGCGAAAAACTTGGAATACTTGATTTTGAACGGGGCGGGAAAGTGACCGGAGCCCGGTTTACCTTTTACAGGGGGTTAGGGTCAAGACTGGAGCGTTCGCTAATTAACTTTATGATTGATCTTCATACCAGAGAACATGGTTACACCGAATTTTTCCCGCCGTTTATTGTTAATCGAGACAGTATGCTAGGAACTGGCCAGTTACCGAAATTTGCCCAAGATATGTTTAAACTTGAAGGCATGGATTATTATTTAATTCCTACAGCCGAGGTGCCGATAACAAATTTTCATCGCCAGGAAATTCTAGATGTCAAAGACTTGCCGCGTTATTACGTGGCATACAGTGCTTGTTTTAGAGCCGAAGCTGGAGCAGCCGGGAGGGATACACGCGGGCTTATTCGTCAGCACCAATTTAATAAAGTTGAATTAGTTAAGTTTGCCTTGCCGGAAGAGTCCTATAATGAGTTAGAGAAGCTGACTAATAATGCTGAACGGGTGCTGCAACTGCTTGGGCTACCTTATCGGGTAATGCTGCTTTCTAGCGGAGATATGGGCTTTAGTTCAGCCAAAACCTATGATTTAGAAGTGTGGCTACCGAGCTTCAATACCTATCGGGAAATTTCTTCATGTTCTAACTTTGAAGACTTTCAGGCACGCCGGGCTGACATTAAATTCCGTCGTGACACCAAAGCCAAACCTGAATACGTTCATACATTGAATGGATCAGGTGTAGCTATAGGCCGGACGGTGGCGGCCATACTTGAAAACTACCAGGAGCCGGACGGCTCGGTTGTCATCCCAGAAGTGCTGCGGCCTTATATGGGGGTTGACGTGATAAGGACGTAAACCCCTGTTGACTATATATAGCAAGAAAAGCGCCTGCTACTTAACTAATCTGCAGGCGCTTTTCTATTTTACAAAACTACGAAAAAAAGCCAGCCATAAGGCTGGCGAGAGAGGTAAATTAACTTTTGGGCTCAATAATTGCAGCGTCGCCTTCGTCTCCAGTACGAATACGGATAGCGTTTTCCAGTGAATAAACGAAGATCTTTCCATCGCCGATTTTACCGGTGCGACATACCCGTTTAGCGGTATCGAGCACCTTTTCTACCGGAACTTCACACACTACAATTTCGACTTTTACCTTGGGTACTAGATTAATAGAAACTTCTTTGCCACGATAGATTTCTGTATGACCTTTTTGCAACCCGCAACCATATACCTGAGTTACAGTCATACCTTTTACAGCAATGGCATTCATAGCTTCCTTCAGTTCTTCAAGCTTTTCTGGACGAGTAATTATCTCAATCTTAGTTATTTTATTCATCAAGATCGCCTTCCCTTACTTAAGATTTAAGCCTACTTGAGTGCCTACTGCACTATGCTGTGCTAATGAACTGTGAGCCATCATCTGAGAACCGGCCAAAAAGTCCTGAGCGTAGCTGCGTTCACCATGTTCGGTAATATCAAGACCGCTAACCTCTTGATCGTTGTCGGCGCGTAACTTCATAAACATACCAAGAACTTTCAGTATAATGTAAGTTCCTACGATAGCAACGGCCCAACTTACGACAACACCGATGAATTGAGTCGTCAAGAGATCGGGATTACCAAAGAAAAGACCATTATTGCCAGCAGGATTAATTTCTTTTGAGGCAAAGAGGCCGGTAGCTAGAGCTCCAAAGGTACCACCGATACCATGAACACCGAAGGCGTCAAGGGCATCGTCGTAACCAAGTTTAGCTTTAATGATACCTACTGCTACATAGCAGATTACACCTGCCAGTAGGCCAATAATTACAGAAGACATAGGTCCAACAAAACCGGCTGCCGGAGTAATTGCCACCAGGCCAGCTACGGCACCGCTGGCAGCACCAAGTACGGTTGGTTTGCCATGATGCAACCATTCGGATGCAACCCAGGAAAGACAGGCAGCTGCGGCTGCGGTATTAGTAGTGACAAAAGCACTTGCAGCCAGACCATTAGCGGCTAATGCGCTGCCAGCATTAAAGCCGAACCAGCCGAACCAAAGAAGCGATGCTCCCAATACTGTCATAGGCAAATGATGCGGCAGCATTGCTTCTTTGCCATGTCCTTTACGCTTGCCAATAACTAAAGCTACGACAAGTCCTGAAACGCCGGAGAGAATGTGGACAACGGTACCGCCTGCGAAGTCAAGGACGCCAAGGGTGGCCAACCAACCACCGCCCCATACCCAGTGAGCTACAGGATCATATATTATAGTTGCCCAAATTAGGGTGAATATTACAAATGCCGGGAATTTCATGCGTTCTGCAAATGCGCCAGTAATCAGCGCCGGAGTAATAACCGCGAACATCCCTTGGAAGACCATAAATACCAAGTGAGGAATTGTAGAAGTGTCGCTCATCGGTGTTTGACCAACACCGTTTAAGCCTAAGAAATTCAAACCGCCGATAATACCATTGATATCGGTTCCGAAAGAAAGTGTATAGCCCCATAGTACCCATTGTACAGAAATTAGAGCAACAATAAAGAAGCTTTGCATAATCACGCTTAAAACATTTTTGGTTCTGACCATACCTCCATAAAAGAAGGCTAACCCTGGAGTCATAAGCATAACAAGTGCAGCAGAAATAATTACGAATGCTGTATCTCCGGCATTAATAGCCGGTGCTGCTGGTGCAGCTTCTTCGGCCAGCGCAACGGGAGCCAGAAGAACTATTAATATGAGACATAATCCGAGAATTGACCAAAACTTTTTCATTGCAGAACATCCTTTCTAATAAAATTTATAGACCATATCGATAAAAAAACACAATGGCATTCGGGATAACCCGGACGCCATTGTCGCGAGGGGACAGAAAAAGCCTTCGTAGTTACTACGAAGGCTTCATTGCCCGAACTATTTTTTTATCTATGCTAATACTATACCAGCGAAACAGAGGCCGTGTCAACCTATATTCCGTATTTGAATATTGCGAATATATTCCTATAATTATGTCTCGGATTGAAGAGCGGTATTTGTAATAATCGACAAAAATCTCTCGTTCAGCCCAAATCCTTCTTGCCCTAATTCTTCAAGCCCCTTATAATAAAAGCCAATGATTAAGAATTTAATTGAAAAAACTAATCAGCTTATTACTGAAGAGATCGGGCAGAAGGTAAGGAGGTGAACTATTGTTTTCCGGATCTTTTCGCAGTAAGTGATATAATGGCCTTGCCAAGTTGCTGTTAAGGAAATTATGAGAATGTTTAGCAAAGGCATCTTGACAAGGTTTAACAAGCTACATAAGGAGTGTATGCATGAGGAGAGGTTTAGTTATTGTTTTGTTTGTGCTGGTGGTGTTAAGTTGCGGGTGTACGGCGTTTGCTGGTCCGTTTGCTGATGTACCGGCCAACCATTGGGCTTATGCTGCTATCAGCAAGCTGGAGAGTGCCGGTATTATTGACGGAGTTGCTGCTGGTCAATTCCAAGGTGACAAACTTGTTACTCGCTATGAGATGGCGCAAATTGTTGCTAAGGCAATTGAGAATTCTAAAAGGGCTGATGCTGAGAACAACGTGCTAATTAATAAATTAGCTGTTGAATTTGCGCAAGAATTAAAAACACTAGGCGTTCGTGTTTCTGCATTAGAGACCAAGGTTGATAATGTAAAGTTTACTGGGGAAGTTCGTATGCGTTATACCAATCTTGATGCTAACAATAAAAAAAGTGATGAAAATTCAAATAGCTATTTGGATTTATGGGTTAATGCCCGTATAAATGATACCTGGGTAGCTAAGGCTGAATTGGAAAGCGTCAAAGGGCAAGACGGTTCAGGGGCGGATAATCAGGGGAATGCCACCAAAATCTTTGCAACTGGCCCGGCCTGCGGCGGGACATTGACTTTAGGGAAATTTGACCCATTCGGTGCTTATGGGTTGGTGATCGATGACAATATAAGCGGCGGGATGTATGAGTTTGGCAAGAAATTTAAAACCCGCTTAGCGTTTGGCAAACTAAATGCGGGTACTTTGGGGAGTCCACATATCGACTTTGATAGTGATGCTCGATATATAGATAATGCAGCTGGTTCGAAATATACATTGGCTGAAATGGGGTATGCCATTTCGCCGACAACTAATATTAAGGCGGCTTATCATAGCGTAGGGCTTACAGCGGCAGCTCAAAACAGTACGATTATTAGCGATTTAGATAAGAATGTTTCTTATTACGAGGGAGGCTTTGACAGCAAAATCGGCGCTAACTGGGGGTTTCTTGCCACAGCCTCGAAGTCTGACATTGACGTAGTCGGTCAGGACAACAAGGGATATTTTGCTCAGCTTCAGTATAAAGCTGCCGTCAAGGACAAACCTGGTTCATATGGTGTTTTCTATAATTATAGGAAGATCCCAACTTTGTCGGAAATTGACTCTACCTGGGATTATAGTCACGGTATCAAAGGAAACCAAGTCGGTGTAGAGTATGTACCGATGATTAACTCTAAAATTACTGCCTTCTATTTAAATGGTAAACTTGTTGATAATGATAAGGCTATTAAAGTCTACCGAGCCCAAGTTGAGTTCTTGTTTTAATAAATGTCACAAAGAATAAGGCTGGGAAAGAAAAGCGCAAGCTTGCACTGAAATAGTGCGAGTTTGCGCTTTTTTCTTTCTTTATTTGTAAATATATTGATAAAAGTAAAAGAAAAGTATAAAAAATGAATAAATTCCATTGATTTTCAAAATAATACAAAAGTTTCCAATAGTATAATGGATAAAACTGCCTGAGAATATCGAAGGTGGGTAAAACAAAGTATAAGGAGGCGTATATTATGTCACAGAATGATCGATTGACAAAGAATCACTGGTTGAGTTTAGCTGGAGCAACAGCTGGCTGGACTCTGGATGCAATGGATTGGATGATGTTGGCGTTAGCATTGCCAATGATCAAAATATCTTTTGATTGCACGCTGCCACAGCTTGGTCTTTTGGCAACGTTTACTTTGGGCGGCGCCGCTCTAGGTGGTGTGATAGTTGGTATTCTAGCCGATTATTATGGACGGGTTAGGGTGCTTATGTTCACAATGCTATGGTATAGCATTTTTACCGGGATTTGCGGCTTTGCTCAATCTTACGATCAACTCCTGGCCTTGCGGTTTATAACTGGTTTTGGTTTGGGCGGTGAATGGGCTGTTGGCGCTGCGCTGGTGTCGGAATACTGGCCAGATCGACATCGTGCTAAGGCTACTGGGTTTGTTCACAGTGGATGGCCGCTAGGCTATGGCATAGCTTCGGTGGTTTTTATGTATGTTGCTCCGCTTTGGGGTTGGAGGGCACTATTCTGGGTGGGCGTGATTCCGGCTCTCCTGGCAATTCTTGTAAGGCTTTTTGTACCTGAGCCTGAAGCTTGGGTGGAAGCCAAAAAGAATCGAACTGCTAATGGTGCTGAAAAAGCGCCGGCAAAGTTTCCGCTTACGACGCTTTTTACCGGAGGGTTATGCAAGATTACTCTTTTGGGAATGGTCTTGTCGTCTGGCGCGCTTATGGCTTATTGGGGATCTGCAACCTGGTTACCATCCTTTTTAGCAAACACAAAAGGGCTTAATATTGTGAAAACGGGCGGTTTTCTTATTACGTTGAACGTAGGCGCGTTTCTGGGGTATCAGTTTTTTGGCTGGCTTGCTGACAAAAGAGGGCGGCGCCTTGCCTTTATCAGCGGTATGGTCTGCGCTATTATTACAACAATTATATATGTGACAATTAACAATGACTTAGCACTACTATTTTTTGGGCCGGTTTTTGGTTTTACCACATACGGTTTTTTTGGTATCTTCGGGGCCTATATTTCCGAGCTTTTTCCAACTGAGGCCAGAGCTACTGGCACCAGTTTGGTATGGAATGTAGGACGAGTGATGTCCATGTTATCGCCATATATTATCGGGGCGTTAGCAGAGAGTAGCGGGATGGCTTTGGGATTAGGGATTACGGTTGTCTTTAACTTACTTGGCTTGATTGCGGTATACAATTTGCCGGAAACGGTAAAAGCAGGCGTAAAACTATATAATAGAAGTTCAACGGAAGTTGGCAGAATTTAATTTGCCAATTATAAGAATAGAAGCTCTGCAATTCAAGATTGCAGGGCTTTTATTCTTGGATGAGGAAGTAAATGGATATACAGGATAGAGTTTTTCGGATTATCTGGTGGCGTTTCCGTGACATATTAGCATTAGAAATTATCTAGCGCTGAATTAGGACAGGGAGGTATACTATGCTAATTGATAAAAAAAGCGATTTTGATAATCGTGATTTGAACTTTGATGAAATAGACGAGGGGCTTAATACTAGAGAAGCTATAGCTGAAGCTAAGCGATGTCTAAATTGTGCTAATCCCCTCTGTCGCAAGGGATGCCCCATTGCGAATGAAATTCCAAGTTTTATTCAAGAACTAGCCAAGGGAAATATCGGCGAGGCAAGCGCAGTTATAGCTAGGAGAAGTAATCTTCCAGCTGTTTGTGGCAGGGTATGCCCGCATGAAAAGCAATGTGAAGCAGCTTGTGTGCTCAACAAAAGAGGTTGCGGTATTAAAATTGGCAAACTTGAGCGATTTATTGCCGATTTTGACGCTGAAATGAATATAAGCTCAGTTAACAAAAAAAATGCCACTAGAGGTAGAGTCGCGGTTATTGGATCAGGTCCGGCCGGACTTACGGTGGCTGGTGATTTAGCAAAGCAGGGGTTTGATATTACTGTTTTCGAAGCTCAGGCCGAACCAGGCGGAATTCTGATGTATGGTATCCCTGAATTTCGTCTTAGTAAAGAAGTGGTGCGCCGGGAAATACGCAGCATTGAGCGGCTGGGAGTGGTTTTTCGAACGGGGGTCCTTATTGGTAAGGACCTAACATTAGATGACATGTTTGACGATGGTTACGATGCCATATTTATTGGTACTGGAACTGCTCTGCCTAAAGAGTTGGAAATTCCAGGCAAGGAGCTGGCTGGTGTTATTCAGGCTATATATTTTTTGCGAATGGTGACACTGGTGAATAGTGGAGCGGTAGCTCGAATGGAAGTACCAATTAATGTTGGCGATAAGGTTATTGTGGTTGGCGCCGGTAATGTTGCCATGGATGCCGCTCGAACGGCATTGCGTGTTGGTGCAGCCAAGGTTACAGTAGTATATCACCGTAGCGAAAGGGATATGTCTGCGCTTAGGTCTGAGTTTGAGGAAGCTAAGCTGGAAGGGGTAAGTTTTAAATGGTTGACAAGTCCGGTGCGTTACCTGGGAACGGGCAATTTAACAGGTTTAGAATGTACTCGTATGATCTTGACGGATGCTGGTGAGAGAATTAGCACCCAAGAACTGGAGAAAATTCCAGCTGATAAAGTTATTATCGCGGTTGGACAGCGACCGGCTGCTCGTATTGTTTCGACAACTAAAGGAATTGAGGTAAGTCCGAAAGGGTTTGTTATTACTAAGGAGCGCCCTTATGGTATGACTACTCGCCGAGGTGTATTCGCCGGGGGCGACGTGGTGCATGAACCGGCTACCGTAGTATTGGCTATGAAGGAAGCTAAAAAGGTAGCTGTTGGGATTGCGCAATATGTCGAAGCAAAAAAATTGATGGATGAATGCGGTTTATAGGAGAAGTCCGCGAATTAGAGGTGTAAATTGTGTCAGCTGTTTGTAAAATCGCGATGCTGCTTTTGGCAGGGTTAAGTATCGTGAATCAATTTGTGCCAGGAAACCAGATGACAGTATCGTTCGTCGCTGCTATTGTTGTATTAGTGTCTGGCATTTGGATTATGGGAAGCGGGTTTAAGAAAGTTACAATAGGTTTCCTTTTTATCGGAATAAGTTTGATGGTTTATTTTGGGCAACCGTTTTCAGTATGGGTTACCGGGATCAATTACCTGACTAATGTAATATCAATACTGGTTATTATGCAACTCTTTTCTGTTCCGATTGAAGTAGGAAAATATGATGAAGCGGTGCGGTATTGGCTAACGAAGTCGTTTAAGAAGGAACCAGGACTTTTTCTTTTTGCGACACTTACTACACATATATTTTCAAGCTTTCTACTGTTCGGAACAATACCTGTAATGGTTTCTCTACTTGGACAAACCTTGAAACTTAGTGTGTCAAATTATGAACGGTTTATTTCGGCAGCAATTTCGCGCGGGTACGCACTGGCAGTATTGTGGGCGCCGGGGGCGATTAACCTGTTATTAGTAGTTCAGGCAACGGAAGTAGGGTGGACGGAACTTTTTTTCCCTGGCCTAATCTTAAGCCTGATTGGTATTGTAACTTCCTGGATTATTGAAACAAAATTAGTATTGACGGCAAAGCCTATTTTGGGAGATGCATTTGGAGCAGGGGTTAATCAAAATCAGGCCGTTGCTGCTAGGAAGGCTGGACATATTATCTTAGTGGTGGTCGGCCTGGTGCTTATTACTGTGCTTTTTGATAAACTAAATGTCGGCGCTTCTACTGGCCGGGTTATGTTAGCTGGAATAATTATTGTTCTTGTTTGGAGCACGGCATGCTTAAAACAACCTGATTTTAAAGCTAATATATTGAATTACTGGCGTAGTGGACTGTTGAAGGCTGGCGATTTAGCTCCCTTGTTTATTGCCATGGGGCTGCTTGCGACTGCTGTGGAAAAATCAGGATTGTTGGCATTGGTTCAGCCGGGTCTACAGGAACTTACAAATACAATGGGAGTTTTGGCGATTATAGTGTTACCGGTATTAATGATTTTGGGCGCGGTTTTGGGTATTCATCCGTTTATTTCTATTGTATTGTTTGGTCATGTGTTTACTGCACTGGCGCTCCCGGTCGCGCCAGTTTCACTTGCTTTGTGCCTGGCTCTTGGAGGGTCGATTTCTTATATTGTCTCGCCGTTCGCTGGAATAGTCCTTACACTTGCGAAGTTTATAAAGTGTCGGACTGTGGATATTGCTTTACGCTGGAATTGGATTTACAGCTTGGTATTTTTTGTGGAGGGTATAGCGTTTTCATATTTTTGGGGACTGTTTTTTGGATAAGTGATTTACATTTTTTATAAATGTTTAAAAGTGCAAAGGAGGATTGGAAAATGCTCAGGAAATCATTGTTGGAGTTAATATATGATGGCGCTCATATTCAGCGTTGGAACGACCACATTCGGCCCAAAGGTGGGTTTACTGAACTTGACAAGCAAGCACACAAAATGATTATTGCCTATATTTTAGGCAAATTTGAAACCGACGAAAAGCCGGACGCGCTAAATTGGCGGCAGTTAATTGAAGGAGGGATCTTCGAATTTCTCCATCGGATTGTACTTACGGACATAAAGCCGCCTGTATTTCATGAACTGATGGACAAACATGGTGATCAGCTCAATAATTGGGTGTTAGGACAATTGAAAAATACAATGGATTGTGTCGGACAGGATTTTTATGAGAAGTTTGCCAGGTATTTATCTGATACGACCTACTCAGCGAGAGAAAAGAAGTTGTTGAAGGCAGCGCATTATTTGGCTACTGAATGGGAGTTCCGAATTATTTATCAGCTTAATTCCCATATCTTTGGCGTTGAAGAAACAAAAGCCAGAATTGACAATCAGTTGGAAGAACATTCTGATTTGGCGGGAGTACAAAAAATAGGGCTAAGTGTTAGAAACCGTAATTTCATTGATTTGATTGGTCAACTAAGATTTCAGCAGCGCTGGACACAGTCGCCCAGAGTGCCTGAAACTTCAGTTATGGGGCATATGCTTATTGTGGCGATGCTGGCTTATTTTTGCTCTGTGGAAAGCGGCGCTTGTGACAAGCGCCTAGTTAACAACTATTTAACCGGGTTATTCCATGATTTACCTGAAGTGTTGACTAGAGATATTGTTTCGCCGATAAAAAGTTCAGTCGAAGGGCTGGGCGACCTAATTAAGCAAATTGAGACAAAGCAGGTAGAAGAGAAAATTTTTCCCTTGCTCCCGGAAGCCTGGCGCGGTGAGCTCAGTTATTTTATCGAAAACGAATTTGCTAATAAAATAATTGTGAATGGTGAGATACGGATTGTTAAAGCTGAAGAACTTGGTAGTACATATAATTCTCCAGAATACTCGCCAATTGATGGTGAGATGATCAAAGGGTGCGATGAACTAGCGGCGTATATCGAGGCAAAATTATCAATTGCCCATGGAATAACTTCCCGGTATTTAAGAGAAGGGGCTGTCTACTTGTATAAGAAGAATGCCAATAAGAAAGTTGCTGGAATAGATTTCGGACAATTATTTGACTACTTTTAAAAGAATACAGCCTACTGATAAAGCTTGCATGTAATTATTTTAAAAGCTTATGTATAAATTTTAATAAAGCGGGCTATAATGTAGACAATCCAGAAACATATTCCTTATTTGACATATCTATGAAAGTTATGGTATAATTTTCGAGCGCTAGAAAGGGGGAACTGCATGAGTGGTACTCAGCTATCTAATTTACGTAAGCTGGGAGGTTTAGCAAGCAGAAATAAGGTAGTTCTTATTATGGTGCTTGTCATAACATCGCTAGTAGTTACCGGGTTTGTTTGGGCGCATAAGAGAGTAAATATTATTGCAGATGGAAAAAATATCAGCATAAAAACAATTTATAATAAACCAGAAGAAATTTTAGCCCAAGCAAACATCTATCTCGGACCAAATGACGAGTGTCGTTTATCAACGCCGACGTTGGTAAATAATACGACCATTGAAGTATATCGTTCTATACCTGTAGCAGTAACAGTCAATGGAAAAACCGAGGTAATTAATACCGGTAAACCAACGGCTGGTGAATTGGCGGCAAGTTTAGGTTTTTCTAAGGAAAATAGCCGGGTAATTCCCAGCGAAGATACCAGATTAACCTCTATGATGGATGTCAAGATTGTAACTGTAACAGAAAAATTAGTTACCCAAAAATTGCCGTTAGAATCACAGATTATTCGCCAGCCAGACAATAGTATGGAAACAGGGGTAGAGGAAACTGCCCAAATCGGTGAGGCAGGACAAAAAGAAGTTCATTTTAAGGTTAGTTTCGAAGATGGGCACGAGGTTTCGCGTGAGGTTATTGATGAAAAGGTGCTTACACCGGCGAAACCACAAATTATTAGGGTTGGCACGCGGGATACTGTAGAGACTTCGCGTGGTGCTATGCGTTTTCGGCAGATATACAGGATGGAGGCTACGGCGTACAATCCTACCGATGGCTCAGGCGCTGGTATTACTGCCAGTGGAATTCCGGCGCGACATGGCATTGTTGCTGTCGATCCGGCAGTAATTCCGCTGGGTAGCAGGGTGTTTATTCCTGGCTACGGTTTGGCGTTGGCTGCTGATACTGGCGGGGCTATCAGAGGACATCGTATCGACCTATGTATGGAAAGTTATGGAGAAGCATCCAGTTTTGGACGCCGTATGGTAAAAGTGTACGTTATTGCTGATTGATTGGTGTTAGGTAGTTAATTTAAACAGGTAAACCCTGCTTTGCTCTCGGCAGGGTTTACCTGTTTTATCATAAACTAATTTTTTAGACTCGGCGGGGTGAGCAAATGATACAGGAAGTTATCGTTGTTGAAGGTAAAAATGATATAGCGGCTGTAAAGCGTTCTGTGGATGCGGAATGTCTGGCAACCGAAGGATTCAGGCTTTCAACAGAAGCGCTTAATAGAATCGGAATTGCTTATAAGAAGAATGGGATTATTATACTTACTGATCCTGATAGTGCTGGGGAGCGAATCCGTACAATTCTAACCGACCGGTTTCCTGAGGCAAAACATGCCTTTATACCCCGGGCGGCGGCGACAAAGAGCGGCGATGTGGGGGTGGAACAAGCCAGCGTTGAGGCTATTCGCTCAGCATTGGCGAAAACTCGCTATCGGGAGCAGGTACGTAAAGAAGAGTTTACAATAAAGGATATCTGTGCGGCTGGCTTGACTGCATCTGCAGATGCTATGAATCGCAGGGCAATTATCGGTGATAAATTAGGTATTGGCTACGCCAATACTAAGACTTTCTTGCACCGGCTTAATCACTATGGGGTGCAGCGCAAAGAATTTGATGAAGCTGTAGTACAATTGGAGGAAAGTAATGATTAAACCATGCATCGCGAAACGAGAAGTTACAACCCATATTTTAAAGTCGTTTGGTATTCATGCCAGCAAAAAGCTTGGTCAAAATTTTCTGGTAGATGAAAGTATCGTACGCCAGATTGTTGATGCCGCAGGAGTTACTCCGGCCGATACAGTATTGGAAATTGGGCCAGGGATTGGAACGCTGACCCAGGGTCTGGCAGAAGCTAGAGCCGAGGTTGTGGCTGTGGAACTCGATCGCCGCTTGGTGGAGGTGCTGTCAAAAACTCTTGCCGGCTATGACAATGTAAGGATAGTACAAGGCGATATTTTGAAACTTAATATTGCACAGGAAATACCGAAAAAGGGTTTTAAGGTTGTTGCGAATCTTCCATATTATATTACGACGCCGATTATAATGAATCTGTTAGAACAGAGGCTGCCAATTGAGTGTTTGGTTACTATGGTGCAAAAGGAAGTGGCGGAGCGAATGGTGGCTAGACCGGGCGGCAAGGATTATGGAGCATTATCGGTAGCTGTCCAGTATTATACTATTCCCGAAATCATCTTTTGTGTTCCGCCAAAGTCATTTCTACCTGCGCCAGCAGTTGAGTCGGCGATCATTCGCTGCACTTTGCGCACCGAGTCGCCAGTTAAGATTATTAGTGAGAAAACTTTTTTCCGCGTTGTCCGGGCTGCGTTCGCGCAACGACGAAAAACTCTTGCCAACGGATTAAAAGCGGCGGGAATCGCGCCAGCGGCAGTTGCCAATATACTGGAAGAGGCCGGTATAGATGCCTTGCGGCGGGGAGAAACGTTGTCGTTAGATGAATTTGCTGCTGTGGCTAACGCATGGGAAAAATATCATACAGGCCAATAGATAATGAAAACGTGCGCTCATTTTAAGAGCGCACGTTTTCATTTAGAAAGCTATCGAGCAAGTCGAAGCGGCGATCTTGGTGATAGCCCAGGTAAGTGGTGTTTTGCCATTGCCGCGTTCGGGGTTGCTGGTGAAAAACTGCAATTGCCTCAAGACAGTCACCGACGATGGTGTCAATTATTTTGTTAGTATGGATCTGGTTTTTGATTGATGATCCTAAGCGGTAATGGGGAATGGTTGTTGCTACATCGATTTTTAATTTATGTGTTCTGGCTAACGCCATAACAACCGGTGGAATTGCAATCTCTTTGGTAGGGATAGTTTCAAGGAGCCGACGGGAAACAGCATGCGGCCCATGTGCTGTAGTGGATAAGTTTACTTTTTTATCCAGACCTAGAGCCTTGTTTAAATTAAGCCGCCATTGGAAAGTTGGATTATAGCGTTCGATATGACGTGGCGGCGAAGGGTAGCAATTGGTAAGAGCTACATCAAGGTGTTTCAGTTGAATCCCGTCAACCAACTCTATCAGGTTTTCGTTGAAAGTTCCTACCATATCACCGTCAACAAACAGGACGACATCACTGCCCAGCGATAGTGCAGCTTTTGCGCCAACCGCCCGAGGAACGTCAATACCTAGGCACTCGTGAAAATACATGATTTGGAGTTTAGGAAGCCGTAATTGTAATATTTCACGCATTGTTGAATCTTTTGAACCGTTGGCGATGACAATGATATGATCAATCGGCAAAGTCCCAAGATTTTGTAAAACTGTGGAAATTCGGCCTGCTTCGTTCTTTGCAGGAACGACAACACTAATCAAGTGCCCATCACCTCAGTGGATTGAGTACTGTAAAGTCTAGCCAGACTTTACTACAGTATATCGACAGACAACCTTGTTTGACACTCCTGCAAAAAAATATCGCTGAGCCGATTAGCCGCTCCTTATTGGTAGCAAATATTCGGCAGAATACATACTATGTAATAGTCAGTAGGGAGGGATGATCGTGGCTGACATAGCGGTAGGAGATTTGGTGATTCGTAAGTCTCACGGTGGCGACATATTGTTTAAAGTAACTGATATTGAGGTTAATGAAAGCGGACAAAAACAATTTACGCTAAAAGGGATGCACCTGAGGCTTTTAGCCGATGCTCCGCTAGAAGATCTGGAAAAAGCCGATGCCGCTCACCTCAAACGAATAATAAGCGAGATGGAGAGGAAGTATGATGCTTCATTGCGGCGAGTAATTGAGAGGCGGGGAATGGAGGCCGAAAAGAGGGAAATGCACCGTTCAGATGCGAGTAAAAAGTACACTTCGTTTGATGTTCCTGGACGGGTATTGCACCTAGATGGCGATGAAGATTATTTAAAAATGTGTTTAAAGACGTATAGCCAGTTGAATATTGAGGCTGTAGGCCGATGGATCGATGAGGAAAAACAGCCGAATCAGCTCTTAACACTATTAAAGGAGGTCCGGCCTGATATTGTGGTGGTGACCGGACATGATGCGTTAATTGGCGGCGGGAAAAAGAATTTTCGGGACATTAATAATTATCGTACCTCGAAATATTTTGTGAAGTCGGTACAAGTTGCCCGCGAGTTTCAGGCATCAAGGGATGATTTGGTTATATTTGCGGGAGCCTGCCAATCTTATTTCGAAGCAATTCTTGGGGCTGGAGCAAACTTTGCCAGCTCTCCAACTCGAATATTTATTCATGCCTATGATCCGGTTTTTATCGCCGAGAAGGTGGCCTTTACTCCAATTTCTAAAACAGTGGATATAAATGATGCTATAACCGCTTCGGTCACAGGCGTCGAAGGCGTTGGCGGCATTGAAACAAGGGGGAAATTCCGTTTGGGAATGCCAAAATCTCCTTATTAAGAATGGTAACGGATAATGGTGGATTCTCTAAATGAACACTAATGGTGCTTTTTTGTCACATCAGACAAAATCCCGGCATATATATAACTAGAACATATAAAGGGGGGAATATGTGTGGACGATAAAAAACGCCAAACGGTAAGTGCGTCAACGAGCGGGTCGGTGATGGGCGCATCTTCAAATCAATGTGTACTGGGGGCTCAGACTGGGCCTATAATTGTACGGCAGGTAGTTGGCGAGCAAGAAAGGCAAAAGGTACTGGATATTCATGTTGTTGTACCGGAAGATAGGCCACCAATTGAACAGATTATTGACGTGTTTATCAAGAATGTTGAGGTAAACAGTGTTGATGTAATTACCGACAAAGTAATTGTTCGTGGAGACCTTGAAGTAAAGGCTATATATGTGGCTGGGACTGCTGACCAATCAGTACATGCTGTTGAAATTAAGAATTTTAAATGGACCCAGGATGTTGATTTAGCTGGCGCTCGTAAAGGTATGGATGCCGATGCCAGTGTGGTCGTGGAATTTGTTGATTTTGATGTGGAGGAGCATACTCGGGCGTATCGCCATAAATATGGAACTATGGGGAATTACGACGATGATGATTGTGATGATCACGATGATCATGACAAGTGCGATGAAACTCCGCCAGAGCCGAGAGGTACTCGCGAGTTTGATGTATCCATTGTGCTGAAGGTTACGGCCAAAGTTTTGGCTGATCGGGAAGTTCAATTGGGGCCGTCAATGCCGCCAATACCGAAGGGGTAAATTAAAAACCTTCATTTTTAAAAAAAGGGGGGGATAAAATGGCTGATAAAAGTAGACAGAGTTCAGGGTCTTCTACGAAAACTTCGCAAGGGGTGACGGTCGCAACCGGGACAGGAACGACGGAAAGTGCGGAACTTTTGTGCGGGTGCCCAGAACCTGGGCCAGAAACAATCGAAGTAGAACAAGTGCTGGGTATGGATATGGCTCAGCGGGTGTTGGAATTCGACATGGTTGTACCAGATCCTAAGCCAAGTATCGAACAGATTATTGATGTTTATGTTAAAGATTTGGAAATAACTAAAGTTGATGTTATTCCGAACAAAGTAATTATTCGCGGTGACCTAGCGGTGAAAGTGATGTATGTTGCCGACTTGCCGAATCAGCCGGTTCATGCGTTTGAACGAGATAAAATTCGCTGGACGAGGGATATTGAGATTTATGGTGCTGCACCAAATATGAAAGCAACTGCTGATGCAGTTGTCGAATATGTAAATTACGATTTTGATGAGTCTAAGCCTCGACAATTATATATAACTATTGTACTTAAAGTATGGACTCGTGTTGTAACGACAACTGAAATGGATGTTTATGCGCTGACTCCGGTAGATCAGGTGGGAGAAGCTGAATTTACAACCGCTAGTGCATCCCAGAACCTGACCTCTGGTCCTAGTTCAGCCTCGCAGTATGCAGAGGCTAATGTCATTGTTTCCGGACCGGGAATTACTCCCATTGCAGGAACCTCGCTAGAGGTGAGTGGGACGGCAACGGTTACCGGCAATAAGGTAAATGTCAGGAGTGGCCCTGGCACTAATTTTCCGGTTGTGGTCCAGGTTAATAAAGGTGAAGTTGTGACACTTAAGGATCAAGCATTTGGTTGGAACAAAGTCGTTTTAAGCGATGGCAATACGGTAGGCTGGATTGCAGGTTGGCTTTTGAGTTCAAGCACATCTAAGGCGAAAGGTTAAAGCTTTGTTGCATTCTTATATAGAAATGAAAGCATAAAAGTGAGGTTTGTGTAGGTAAATGGAATTATCCCCTTTAGGTGGACTGTTTAACACTGTCTACTTAAAGGGGATTTTTAGTGATAGCTAGAGAGCATACTCTGTGCAATTTTGTAGGAGGAGAACACTCATTTAATTATAATAGGTAAGTTATTGTTGGTGTGATCATATACTTTAGCGTTCAGAAAAAGGGGGCTGGAAATATGCTTACCGCAGTTGAGTATCTAAGACCAGTTGGCTTTGGGGCAACTTCGCCGCAGCTTTTTCGGGCCGATGACGGCAAAAGTTATGTTGTTAAATTACAAAATAATCGGTTGGGTCCCAGGGTGCTTGCCAATGAGTTACTTGGAACCCGCTTGGGTGAAAGGCTAGGTCTGTGTTTTCCACCAGGAGGAATTATAAAACTGGATGACCGATTGATAAGGAAAAGCAGGATACTGTCCAATGCTCATGTCAGCCCAGGGAAGCATTTTGCCTGCCAATATCTAAATGGTACTCAGTATCTCTGCGTTCACAACCTTCATAAGGCAATCAACAAACCGGAAATGGCTGGAGTAATGTTGTTTGATCATATGCTACATAATCTTGACAGAACTATGAATCGGCGAAATCTTTTGCTGCGTCGCGAAGAGCATGGTTATAAAATTTATGCCATCGATAATTCGCACTTATTCCGCAGTGCGATATGGTCTGAAGAGCGGCTAAGAAGGCTGGCTACACGTATTCAGGTAAACCATCAACGATCTTATGGTGCCTTGTTGAAAAAATTTTTGCGCCCGGCGTATTTTGAAACATATTTTGCTAAAGTTAAGGATATTTCAGATGGCGAATTTCAGGAACTGGTAGCAACAATCCCAACGGAATGGCTACCGCATGCTAGTGAACGGGAAACGTTATGCCAGTTCCTGAGTGCACGACGCGATATGGCAGAAGAGATCATAACATGCTTATGCTCGTTAATTCCGAATAAACACAGGTGTTCCAACATTGACCAGGGAAAATAGTTCTTCTACGTTATGGTTATGCATGCGGATGCAGCCGTTGGATACCATTGAACCGATCGCCCAAGGCGCATTTAAAATCACACGTTCAAAGTCCAGGTTATTTTATAATCTGGCTTTACCCTTGTACTCATAGTGCCTGTTCGTTTATCCGTTCTTACAACCGTGATCTTAGAAAATACTGCGTGTATAATTAGGGCTTTTTCTTCCTCGTCCAGGTCGCCCCGCTTTACTACGGCACTGAACTGTTCAAACAATCCCGCCGCATCGACTTGTTGCGGTTGTGGCTCGATGACAGTTTTTCTTTTTTGTATATCGTCAAGCTGTTGTTTGATCTGTAATAATTCTGCTTCTGCCTCTTGCTCTGATACCATTTGCTGCCGGAACCAACGTGCTAATATTTCCCTGCGCTTAATTAATTCCGACTCTAATTTTATCAGCCGATCTATTTCTTTTGAATCAGCAACAGGCTCAACTTTTGGCAGGAACTTCTTAAATCCATTAGGTTTATTAAAAGCTTTTAATACTTCATGCCACAATACTTCATCAAATGATTCTGCGGGGATAGTTCTGCTTTGGCATTTGATCCCGGCGTTACGATAATTAACCGAAATCTGGGTGGCGCAGCGGTAATATGGTTTGCGGGTATCGTTAAATACATTTTGATGTACTGTCATCCTGCGACCACAAAGGCCACAATAGAGGATGCCGGACGCTAGATAAGGATAAAAGTATTCTCGCTTGCGTATTGTTTTGTGTTGTTTTAGCTGTTTTTGCACTCGTTCAAAAGTTACTTCGTCTATTATTACCGGTATAGGTATACTTACCCACTCATCTTCAGGACGTTCCATCATTATTCGTTTGTTTATCCCTGACTTTTTATATCGAGTTTTCATGCTGACAAAAGTCCCGGTGTACGATCTGTTTGTCAAAACTCTGTGCAAAGTTGATGCCGACCATTGCGGTTTGCCTGTAGGTGATAATATTACTTTTGCCCTAAGAGCGCGTTGCAGACCTGATATGCTTAGTTGCTCGTTAAGGTAAGTATTATATATCTCTTTTATTATGTTGGCCTGTTCCTCATTGATAATATAACTAAAGTTTTCTGCATCATAGGTATATCCGTAAAGGCCAAAATCCTGTATTATTTTCCCTTCGGTCGATTTGCGACGTTTACCTCTCATCGACCTGTCCAATATCTTTGCTTTTTCATACTCCGATATAGCTCCGCGCATAGAAAAGAACAGCTTGCCTTCGGGGGAGGCGTCATAATCGCCTGTACAAAAGTGCAGTGGGGTTTTAGCTAGTTCTAGTTCATTGGCTATAAGTAACTGAATTGAAAGGTTACGCGCCAGTCTGTCCGGGTCATAGACGATAACAAGATTAATTCTGCCGGCTGCAATGTCTTCGCGCATACTTGTAAGCGCGGGCCGATCTATAAATTCTCCGCTGTATCCATCATCAACAAACTCTACAGTGTCTGTAATCCCCATTCCCAAAAGACGAGTGCGGCATGTTGCTATTTGGTCAGGCAAAGAATAACCGGCTCTTGCTTGATCTTCTGTTGATACCCTTGCATATATAGCTGCTCTCATAATTATCACCACTTTAATATAAAATAAAAAGCCGTTGGATACACCAACCGGCTTTTGTTATAATGGTTTTTGGGAGAGGGGCAATCTCTCCCAAACTGAATAGAGGAGGTGGTCACTTTGTGGATTTCTCCACGCGTGATTGTCTGGTTAATTATCGCTGTAACGATAATTTTACTTAGACCAGATCATATCACGTTTTGGCTTAAATAGCCTCGCCTATTCAACCGAACGTCCTGTTATCAGCAGGGCGTTTTGGTTTTATATTATATACCCATTATAACTAAAGTATTCCCGGTTGTAAAATATTTAATAATTGAAAAGGAGTGATTTACTATGCTTAAAACAAGAAGCGGAGTTACTATTTTAGGGTCGGCAGATGATCCTAGATTGGCAGCAGAATTTAAAAAAATGCTTGGAGCTGCTAAGAAAGAGAAATTGGATCGTCAACAGGATTCTTATAAACAGCGTTTACTTTCTCGCCAGGAATCCTACTAAAATATTGTGGATCTAGCGGAACCATATAAGCGGGCTTTTCCGTACCGTCAGTTTGCTGTTGCCACTCAAAGACAAGATGAGGAATTTCATCAATATAAATAGTGTCAACAATAGCAACTAAACTTTTCCCCGCCCGTTTAACAATGCATTGAGTTTTTAACACTTCATATTCAGTTTCATTATCCATTTTTATTTCTCCTTTATCTCCTATTATTTACTGGTTTCTTTGAGTAAGTTTCCCGTACTCGCAATAAGCTCTATTGTAGAGGTTTACGAAATTGCCTAAAAGTCCTCCTAGTAGCCACACTAAAGTCATTACCCACAAGAAACCAGTATACCAAGGCGTTAAAAAATAAGATAATGCTAAAGCTATTATAAGCGTTATGGGGTTAATAAAAATCAAAAGTTCGCCACCGGCAATTAGCAATATACCTGCAATTATCATTAAATAGTCAATACCGCTTATATATCCAACGAGAAATAGAATAGCCCCAATTGTATTACTAATAAGTGAGAATAAAAAATACACAGTACCCTCCTAAACGTATTTATCTATGGTCTGCACACTTTGCATGGTTCATAGCCTTTTTTTATAGCCTCTTCACGAGTAGAAAAAGTAATTTTATTTCCTGCTGAAATTTTATGCGCCCATTGACAGTCTGGCCTATGGAACTTAGCAGAAGTTGAACTGGCGACATACGCAGCCTGTGATGACTGGGTTGGCGTGGTTGTCCCACACCCTGTTAATAATAAGGTAGTAAGAAGTATAAGTGCCAATCGTTTCATAATATTCCTCCCTATGGCATACTTGTTACATCAACATCTAATGGCGTATTAGTTATTTCTACAGATATAGGCTCATTTAATTGAGCGTGAGCAAGAGGCACTTTTAATGATAATTGTTTCTTTAGTTCTGGCTGTTTGGCGTTTACGAAATCCCCATAAGTCGGAGGTTTATTGATAAAAGTGCCAATAATTTGAACAAATAAAATGCCAGCTAATAAAATGCAGACTGTTAAGCGAAAACTGTTATCGCTCACCGAAATCAACTCCATTATTATCTTGTTGTGATGATTTCCTTAAATCTAGATAACTTTTAATTCCTGCGCCGACCCCAAATATTATAGAAATGCCGAGCGAAGAAAACTCTAATTGATGTATCTTCTCGTTAACATTATTTATCAGAGTTGTTAGTTCTTGTTTTGATGGATTATGGCCGTTGGGATATTCAACAGAATAATTATCGCCAAAATCGTCTGGTATAGGTATATCTAGTTTGAGCAAAGTAAGTTCTGCTTCTTTTTGTTTAATTTGCATTTGCTTATCTGCTAGTTCATAATTGGCTATTTCTTCATCGGTAGGTGGATATAAATTTAGTTTATCAGAATAAGCTGCTTCTAAACGGGTAATATCCTCATGATAATAGCTCCAAGCAAAAGGAAAAGTAACTATTAGACATACGATAAAAAATAAAATCCCGTGTGCAAATGCAATTTTCTTTGTCATAAAACCCTCCTCCAAACATAAAGACACGGCTTGTCCAATTTGCCGTGTCTATTTATTTTGACTTGCTAGTCAAAATCATACCTCCTTTAAATGTTGATTTTGTATACTATTGCAATCACATTTAAGGTTAGGTGTTGTATTATTATTTATCATATTTATTGCAGTGATTGGAGAAAGAAAAAAGGGTGGACACAAGAAGAGTTAGCTATAAGAGCGGAGATAGGCCCGTCAACAATCGGCGAAATAGAGACATACCATAAAAGACCTAAGTTTGATGAGGTTGTCAAAATCGCCAATGCCTTGGGCATAACCGTAGAACAATTACAACAGAAACCTTAAATATGGTTTAAGTGACAAAAAATGTCACTATTTGACGAGAAGATTCTGTAAATTTTTGCAGGAATTTGGAATTTTCCACACGAATTAACTGACTCCCTATACCCAAATTTAGGCTACTTCAAAGGGTTGGCATATGGGTATAGGGAGTGATGCTATCTATATAAATTTAGTCGAATTACTATTCGTAGCTTTGCATATTCTTTTAGACTTTGCACTAATATTTCTTCCAATTTTTACATTGATTCAAAGGAATTTTGGCGGTCAATGATGAAGTAGTTACCAAACATATGTTCGATAATTCGTTGTGCAGACGGAGGTATACATCGTGGGTGATTCGAAGAATACTGATACTCTTGAATTGTTGGGAAGATTATTATTAGATCAAATTATTACGAAGAAGAAAGCTTTGAAAGCGAATCAATAATTAATCCTAGAGCTTTCCGGTGTTCAGCCGGAAGGCTTTTTAATTTGCCGAGGAGTTCAACTAATTCTTTTTCTTGTTCATCGGCTGACATTTTTAATAAATCTTGATAGGCTTCTTTTTCTTCTTCGTTCATTTCCATAGTTTTATATTTTTCCATAATCTGAGGTAGCAAATTAGCTGCCTCAGATTTATTATCGTCAAACTCAGACATCGAAACGCCAAGAGCTTGCGCTATTTTTTGAAGAGTAGCAGTTGTTGGAGATGGATTTTTGCCAGATTCTATTTGGCTAATTCTTCCTTGACCAACTCCCGCTTCCTTAGCAAGCCGATATTGTGACAAGCCCCTTTTTTCTCTTAGTTCAATAATCTTCTTGCCAATATTCATGTTACACCTCATATACATTCTCGTATGTATTATACATTGCAAAAATAAATTTTAAAATACTTACGAATTGGTATTGACATACATACGAAGACGTAAGTATAATATAAGTGAAAGGGGGGCAGTCAATGAAACTACAAGAGCTATTAAAGAAGCTTATGATAAAACAAAATGTTTCACAATATCGTCTTGGAAAAAATTCTGGCGTTTCTCAAGCCCAAATATCGCGGATTTTGCAAGGGCAACAACCGACAGTACCGACACTTGAAAAAATAGCATCAGGGCTTGGTGTTAGTGTATCCGAATTGATCGGCGAGAAACCACAGCGAAAAACTGGATGAAGGGGGCGTGATCAGGACAAGGCGTTATTACATATGATCTATTGAGGTGGTGGCAATGGTAGAGCTAGTTGATTGCCCAGTAACCGCAGCGGGGCAGGAACTATTTGACAGAGCGCTTGCCGAGGTATTTCGGCGGCGACTGATCAAAGCAGCGGAACAAGCAAAGGAAAAATCTAATGACCAAGCCGGTTAATTCCGGCGCGAGAAGGGAGTAGACAAGCTTTGTTGAGATTTTTAAGAAGATTATTTGGTAAGCAAAAGCCCTTGCAAATTGTTCGGGTAACACCAGAACGGGCATGGGCGCGATACTGGGCGCGTGGTGGTCAGTGGTAAAAGAGAAGCCCACCCCTGGGAAGGAGGTAGGCCGTAAAGTGGGGAGGGTGTTAACCTCACGATTAGATTGTAGCAGAGATTAGAGGTGAAAGTCGATGTATCAAGATTGCCGAAAAAGTGCCGGAATATCACTTTTAACAGCCGAAGCACTTCTAAATATGGGCAGAAAGCGAATTGTCCGGATTGAATATGGCGAAGAAGAAGTGCCGCCGGACAAAGTTGTATTGATGGATGACCTTTATCAGGCACAAAGCCGGCTGATGATGTGGCATTGTGGTAACGGTTGCAGCGTAGGGAAGTGTCTTGGTTATCAGTATTATGAAATATCTCCAAGTTTGGCAGGGGTAAAAATACTTAACTCAGCCGAGAACATCATAAAAAAGCGGCATGATCTCTTAACCATCTTGGATGACGGTAAGATCACGCCGGACGAATTGCCCCGCTTGGAGGACTTATGCGAGGATTATAAAACTATCAGGGCTGCATCACTAGCCCTGGAGGTAGAAAAAGAAAAACACCGTTTGAGCGGTGCGGAAAAAGAATCTCACGACTAAGTTGATTATACCATATGAAAGGGTGAATTGACAATGTTAGAAAAAGCGGTTAGACCTTGGGCAACAAGGTTAGCTGATGCAGGTACAGAGGAGTTAGTAGCCGAGTTAAAACGGCGTGGAGATATAAATGAGCTGCTTAAAGCGGTGGATCGGTATGACATAGCAGAGCATTTGGCGGCTGATTATGATGTGCAAGAGGTAGTAACCAGGTTTGATAATGACAATTGGTCAGTGTGTGTAGAGGGCCAGAAACCAATATTCGGCAGCGGAAAAGCTCAGGTATTGATTGTGTTACCGCAGTACGATAAGGCGAAGGTGGCTGTGTGATGGATATGAATGTTGTATACGACAATTACAACAAGGAATGTCGTATTGCTCGATACAACTGCCAACCGAAGCCGAAAGTCATCTGGGGCAAGCCTGAGTCAAAGTTTGAAGCAGTACCATTTACGCCTTCTGATGATAATACTTTAGCTCTAAGAATGTATTGGAAGGTTTGCAAAAGGGAACACGTTAACGGCTTTGGCTATTACGAATATAATACTGGCAAACATGATATTTCAGAAGCCAGTAAAGATGTGATAAACGGCCTAATCAAAAAGTTGGGGGGCTACTGAATGTTCAAAAAAGCCGAGCGACGCAAAATAAAATTACGGTTGGCCTTATGTGGGCCTTCCGGTTCTGGTAAGACCTATAGCGCGTTAAAAATAGCAAATGGTATTGGCGGCAAGATTGCCTTACTTGACACCGAAAACGGTAGTGGTTCGCTTTACAGTCACCTTTGCGATTATGATACAGCCGAAATAGCTCCACCGTTCACCGTTGAAAAATACATAGCGACAATCAAAGAAGCAGAGGCGGCAGGTTATGATGTACTGATAATTGACAGCTTGACACATGCTTGGGCTGGGCAGGGCGGTCTGTTGGAGGAAGTTGATAAGCGGCAAACTGGCAAGGCTAATTCTTTTGCCGCTTGGCGCGATGTAACGCCGATGCACAACAGATTAGTTGATACCATCCTGCAATCAAAGATGCACATTATCGTGACAATGCGGTCAAAGACAGCTTATGAGATTGAAACTGACGAACGTGGTAAAAAAGTACCAATAAAAAAAGGAATGGCTCCGATCCAGCGGGACGGACTAGAATATGAATTCACGGTAGTCTTAGACCTGGACAATAAAAAACACGTTGCAGAGGCGGGAAAAGATCGTACAGGGCTATTTGACAGCAAGGTGTTTGTGCCAGATGAAAGTACCGGACAGCAGATTATGGAGTGGCTAGAGTCTGGAGCAGAGCCGCCAAAGCCGCGCATCACCGATATACAACGACGTAAGGTTTTTGCAATGAGTAAAGAGGCCGGAATTAAGCCGGACGAAATGAAAGACCATATCCATACTTCCTACAATGTGGAAAGCAGTAACGATATAACAGCCGATCAAGCGCAAGAGTTAATTGAATGGCTTGATAAGCGGATTGTTGAACGGCAAGAACAACAAGAAGCAGCACAGTAAATAAGGGGGCTTAATCGCCCCCAATACCCTTATACAAGTGGGACAAGCCTCACAAGAATATGATACCCAATACCTAAGAAGTTATGCGGGGAGGCGTAATGATGGGGTGTGCTGATTATTTAAAAGGCTTTGCATATGCCAAAACTTATCACCGGAGTGTACTTAATAAATCATCAGACGAAGATATAGCGTTTTTGATAAAGGATTTTAAGAGTCAGTATAGACAGCGTAGGGATTTTCAAGCGTTAGGTATGGCGGGTTATTATTGGCGGTTCCTGACCGAGAGACGAAAGCATGGAGCGGTGTAAGATGTGTGGAAGGCCCATACACAAAGATGAATCAATCAGATGCAAACATGGGCCTGTGTGCAATAGAAAGTACATAGCAATGGGATCGCCGGTACAGACAGAGTTTGAGTTTAGAGAAAGCCGGTTGTTCAAGCCGGGAATGAGCTTGATGGAGCAACATAGGAAAGTTTGTGAAGTGATTCGGGGGCGGTGACGTTAAAAAATGAAATGGTTTAGGATGTATGGAGAATTTGCTAATGACCCAAAGGTACAGACGATGCCTGAGAATATGCAAAGGCGGCTAGTAATGTTGTTCTGTATGCAATGTAATGATGATCTTGATAGTGCAACGGATGACGAGATTCTTTGCGTATTGCGGATAAGCAAGGCTGAATTAAAAAAGACTAAGCAGCTTTTTATAGATAAGGGTTTTATTAACGAACGTTGGCAATTGGTCAATTGGGGAAAACGGCAATTTGAATCGGACAATTCAACAGAACGTAGTAAACGTTGCAGAGAGAAAAAAAGAAACGTTGATGCAACGTTGCAAGCACAACAAGAAAACGTTTCTGCAACGCCCCCAGATACAGATACAGATACAGATACAGAAACAGATACAGATACAGAATTATCATCCTATAATCCTTCTTCGGATGATGCCGCCGCCGAGGTATATAAAACTTTCCAGAATGAGATTGGGGTAATATCCCCTTTGACTAAAGAGTATCTAGATGATGCTATTAGCGAGTACCCACCAAATTGGATTGTGATGGCGATTAGTGAGGCTGTAACTCATAACGCCAGAAATTTTAAATATATCGACACTGTATTAAAAAGCTGGAAGGCTAATGGCTTTAGAGCAAAGCCAACTAGGGCCGCACCTGAAGCATATGGGGGAGGTTTACCACTAGCATGATGGACTTAGATATTGAGCGTCAGGTATTAGCTTGCATGATTGCTGATAAAAGCTGCCTGGAATCTGGCATATACGATGTTAACCCTGACCATTTTACACAAGACTTTTGCCACGATATATTTTATGGCATCAAAAAAATGTACGAGGAAAAGAAGACTGTAAATCCTGTAACGGTAGCGACTGAGTTAAAAGATATAGTCAAGCACAATGGGACTTCGTGGCTACTCTTGAAAGATGGGTTTTACAGTACGGCGAGTTTCCAGTATTACATAGATCGGCTGCAAAAACTCTTTATTTCCAGGCAAATAGTAATGGTAGCACAGGAGGCTATTCATCGTCTGGAAGATCAAGAAGATCCGGGCGAGGTTGCCAAGAGTTTCGAGGAGCTCACTTACAAAGTTTCAACCGGTAAAGCTGATGAAATCGTTACGCCCAAGCAATTAGCAGAGCGGATACTTAACACAGTATCGGAGCGGATGGACAAAAGGTCTAACGGGGGTATAAGTACAAGCTATGTCAGGCTTAACTACGCTTTAAACGGCGGCTATTTACCGGGGCAGCTAATCATATTTGCGGCACAGACCGGTAAAGGGAAAACGGCATTCGCTATGAACCAGATGCGCGATATTGCGATAACGCAAAAAATCCCAAGCCTGTATGTTAATACAGAAATGGGCGCGGAGCAAATGGACATAAGAAATGCAGCGATATTGAGCGTGGGGGAATCGTTCACACACACTGACCTAGCGGCCGGCAAATTGAGCAACGAACAATTTAACCGGTTGGCGGCATTGCTGGATAAGATGCATACATCAGGATTCTACACGGTAACAGTGCCGGACTTGACTATAAATACTTTGATTAGCACAGCGCGGCGGTTTAAAGCCCAGACCGGAATGAAATTTATGATTGTGGACTATGTAGGCCGGATGGATACAGCAGATGCAAAGCTTACTGAGTGGCAAGTATATAAGACAATTGCCAAGAAGCTGAAAACCTTGGCACAACAGCTTGAAATAACAATCATAATGCTGGCTCAGGTTAACGATGATGAGAAGCTTGAAGGGGCCAGAGGGATGAAAAATGAGTGTGACTTATTCGGGTTACTTCGAGAAATGACCTTCGAGGAAATGCAAGAGTGCCAAAGCCGGTTCAACTATTATCTAGTTTTGGACAAAAACCGTGACGGTGGCAGGGGAAAAGTACCACTTAAATTTATCGGCGAAAGGATGACTTTTAAGGGGGAAACAGCGGATGAAGTGGCTAGAAGCAAACAAAAATCGGGAACAGATATTGAGGCTACAGCAAGAACGGGAACGGTGGTTAACATTGGCTATTCAGGGACGCACAAGCGTAAGCGTATGCCGTACGATGATTGATAATATTAACCGGGCGATTGAGACACTGGCAAGGGAGGGCGCGCATGATAACACTGATATTGCCTGATGTACCGCCTAGCCTTAACCGGTGGGCCAGGAAACACTGGCGAAGTCAAAGCGAAATAAAAAAGCGGTGGGAACAAGAAGTATGGGCGGCGGCTGTCAATGCAAGAGTTAAGGGGTTAAACCTACTCAAAGCAAAAGTACATATCGTTTATGAGTTTAAGACAAATGCGCGCCGAGATAAAGACAATTATACTCCGAAATTTATAATGGACGGTCTGGTTAAATCGGGGGTAATCGTTGACGACAATGATTCAAACATTGACTTGTCTTGGGAATTGGCTGTGGCTGGCAGCAATGCGACGAGGATTATGATCGAGGCGGTGAGCTAATGGACGGTACAGCGGCAACGGCTAAACATTATCAGGCAGCAGAAGTACAGCCGATTGAGATTATGCAGATGCACATGACGAAAGAGGAGTTTTGCGGATTTTGCAAAGGCAACATTATCAAATATGTGCTGAGATGTGGTAAGAAAGATGATCCAACGCAGGAGATTGCAAAAGCGAAGCAATATGCGGAGTGGCTATTTATAGCGCAGACAGGCGGGAAAATTGATCCGTGGGGGTGAGTAGACAAAAAAAGAACAAGGCCACTGGCTATGGCCTTGCAAGGAGATAAATAAGGAGATTATTTGGGCTGTTCAGTAATATTATGCCCGGTAAATGCTGGGTTTATACATAGGGGAGGGGTTAGCGGTGATAGATTACGTAATTTTTAAAAAAGATATGTATTGTGATGATGCACTGCATTTTAAGGCAGGTAAAAAATATGAAATTATTGGCGAGGCTGAAGGTAAGTATGCTGTTTCTTATGGACGAAAAAATGAAATGGAGTGCTGCTTAGTACCTAAAGATTATGATGGTGTAGAAGTTTTTGATTAAGCGCGGAGGGGTTAGCGTGAGATATACCAAGCAACAACTTAGAAACGCGATGTACTTACTATTAGATGATGCCTTACCTAAAATTGAGTGCGAAAAAGTCGAAAGAGAAGGCAATTGGCGTTGTCATAGATGCGATAATTGCATGTTTGAGCAGTATGTGAAGCGAGCAAAGGCAGGAGAACTGCCAATAGTGGAGCGGAGGGGTTAGTGTGAGAGAGATTGAGAAAGTGATCAGAGAAAAATGGTTTAAAGATCATATAGCTACATTAACTCAGCATGGAGATTTACAAGTACTGGATTGGGGAAGGCCAGATAGTATTACACTTTATTGCCGTTATGTTTTTGATGGATCGAAGATGTACATATCTGGTGATATAGGAGAAGCGGTATTTAATTTAACATGGAAGGCTGGAGTTCATACCTTTGATGATGTTAATATTGGATATTTCAAAAGTAAAATGAGCGCATTCTGCGACGAAAAGATAGACTTTGATTCGGATGAAGCGGTAAAGGGCTTGCGTGAGTGGCTAAAACGATTAAGAAAAGATCAAATCGATTATGACCACGACCAAATGAAAGACTTATTTGATTTAGCTAGGGGGTGCGAAAATAGGCAACAGTGGGGTTGGAGGTTACAAGATCACAGGTATTACTTTATAGAAGAACTTGACCGTGACTATTGGGAATGGATTTACTCGGTTGGAGACGTGATTCCAGCAAGGGTATACGCTTATTTGATCGGCTTAAAAATGGCATCGGAGCAACTTAGGGAGGCAGTAGCATGAGAGAGATTAGCACAAAGGATAAATTGCGGCTCGGTCAGGCGATATGGGACGTATTTGGAGATAACGGTAATTGCCCACTATTTGATGATTGCCCTGATTGCCCGTTAGACAAAGTTTGCCAGATGGCAATAGATATTGAAGGTGATAGCAAATGAGAGAGATAAAGTTCAGGGGATTAAGCATAGATGATCACAGATGGCATTATGGGGATATTGCACATCATGATGGGAAAGTGTCGTATATTGGACAACATCCGGCAGATGGTTCGATGGTCTGCATTGATTTACAGCCTGAAACTGTGGACCAGTATACCGGGCTGAGAGATAAAAACGGCGTTGAGATTTACGAGGGCGATATTGTTACTATGGGCGATGGGAAAGTTCCAACATTGGTTTTCTGGGATGAAAATGATATTACTTTTAAATTCAAAAACCTTAAACGGAACGAAGTCCATGATATTAGCAAATATTCATTACGGTTTTTAGGGGAAGTAGTCGGCAATATATACGATAATCCAGAGCTATTAGAAGGTGATAGCAATGGATGACTGCAAGGCGGCGTGTGTAGCTGATGGGGAATTGTGCCAGTGGTTTTATGTGTGTAGCAAAGGGGGCGCGGACAATGGCTAAGATAACGGCTGATGAGGCCAGAACAAAGTTGATGAATCATAACCCGCGAGTGATATATAACGCTCACGCACAAGAAGACCAGATTATTAATTCTATATGGGATTTTGATGCAAAAGATATAGCAGACCTAATACGCGCACAGGATGATGCTCTTAATAAAGCAACAAAAATAATGGGCAGAGAGTGTCCAGCAGATTGTGGATTAAAACAATGTGGTTGTGCAACATCTGGAACATCTGCGACAAAAAAAGTAAGACAATGCTGGATCGATTATTGGTTAGAGGGGCGGTAAGTAATGGCTTTTACTGGATTAGTCAATATTGTAAAACGGAAAAAGCTTTTGCATTGCGGATTTAAAGTTAGACTGGGCGGCGATGTTAAAATCGCAAGCGTTTGCAATAATACATGGAATCTAGCAGATGAGGTTTATGAGGATATTTCATCGTCGGTTACTTGCAAGCGTTGTAAAAAGATACTGGAAAAAGCAGACGAGGATGGTTGCGTAAGAAAGGGGCGGTAGCGATGGGCAAACGTACACATATATGGGAATACGAAAACAAGGCAGGAGCTGTCGCCGTTAAATGTGCAAAAATGCGGAGTTGATCCTATACTTGGGTATCAACTTTTAGGGGATGAAGTTACAGCATTACGCCAGCAGTTACGGCAGGAACAGGCAGATTGCGCGGCTCTGCGTTGGGTTATGAGTGTTTATTTTAAATGGCATGTACCTGCGTTTGTTGTAAAGTCGGCTACTTACCGAAAGGTTATGGAAGTTCTTGAATCAACAACAGCCGGAGCCGACCTTCTTGCCAAGATTGAGCAGTTAGAGCGTGAGAATAAGGCGTTGCGGTGCTGCGGGAATTGCCAGCATTGTAAATGGGTATATGGGAAAGCAAGATGTAATGAAAATTGCGATGTTGACCGTTCGGGGTGGCAACTAGCTGAAAGGCTGGTGAGTAAATGCTGATTGGTTACGGTAAAAACCATGAATTGATAAAAGCAATGCTTAAAAATGAGGAATCGAAGGATACGGATATTTGCCTCATGTGCGGGCAAGAGATACCTAAATCTAAACCAGTAATATTCACACTAAAAAGGCTGGTGAGCAAGGGTTGAAAGTTAAATTTATACCTACACACGAATCGAAGAGCCAAAAATTGTTACGTTTACTGCGTGAAAATGATATATCCCCGGTTGAGGCTTTGGGCTTACTAGAAGAGCCGATGGCCCAACCCAAAAGATATGAAATAGTGGAAACGTGGCGAAGGGCTGGTGAGCAAGGGTGAATAGTGAATCGTTTGAACTTTTTGAAGCTATTAAATTGATAAAAAAGATTTATCAGAGTTACGGGCAGAAAAAGCCAGAGCCGATAATGCAGAGGCTGAACTAGATACTGCGCAAAAAATTGGACAGTTAAACATTGAAAATGAGGAAGAAATAGACATTTTGAAGGCGAAGGTAAAAGTGCTGGTTGGGGCATTGGAAGAAGTTGAAAGGCGATTAGCAAAGGCATACGAAACCATGAATTTATTTGCTAGTGGTGAAACTATGAAAACATATCGCAGGATAGAACCTACAGACATATTAATCGAAGTATATCAAGGACTTGCGCCGCTTGTCCAAAGTGTTAGCGAAGCCCTAGCCAAAGCGAAGGAGGCCGATCAAAATGAGCAGAGAGAAGACCGTTGATGAAGTCAGAGAGCAATTTTTAGAGTATGTTGTTGCATTAATTAATTACTGGGATAAAAGCGTTGAAGGCACAGCTAGATACAAATTAGAAGGATTAGCGCATTCTTTACTGTCTACTTTGGATGGTTGCTCTAGTGGTTTACCGAGATTTATTGTTGCTCCTTACCCACATCCTGACGACAAACAATTTTGTATAGAGATTGGCGATGACTATTATGCTGAAAACAATAGCAAAATTAAATGCGATATTGCCGGTGGATTGCATGAACAGCTTTGCCGCTATCTTAAAGCAAAGGAGTCCAAGCCGTGAGTAGGGATGATATTTTGGCAATGAAGCCAGGTAATGAGTTAAATGCGCTTGTGGCCGAGAAGATTATGGGATGGGAATGGCATGATAGAGAGTGGTCAGGTGGACCTAAATTCAGCCCGATGTTATGCAGACCTAATTCATGCATTGGACCACAAGCGATACCAGATTACAGCACAGATATTGCGACGGCATGGGAAGTAGTTCAGGTAATGCCACAACCTTTTATGATTCAAAAATCATATGAAAAAGAATTTTACGAAGAAGAATACGACAAGAACGGGACAATTGGTTTTGAGATTAATTGGTGTGATAAAGGATACTGCGGTATAGATTATTGCATGGCACAAGAATGTGTTAATAAAAAAATATGGTGCAAAACCGCGCCGGAGGCAATATGCAAGGCTGCGCTATTGGCTGTAATGGGGGACAAGGTTATTGACTAACACACTATACTATCTGCTATGCACTCCGGTAGGTTGGCTGGTGCTGATCGGAGCCGGGGTGCTGGCGGTAGTAGCAATAAAATAGATAAGGGGCGGCTGAATAAGCTGCCCTACACGTGTGGGGAGGGGCAAATATGAAAAGCTGTATAGCAAGTGATAGTTACGAAGGGGTATTTGTGTACTATCAGGATGAGATAGAACGCGATGAAGCGTTAGAATATGCAAAAGATGAAATCAAAGATTGGGAGGAAAAGGGCAAGAGGCTGGAGAGTGTTAGCCTTAGTTTAGATAATGAGGATGTTGTAATTACAGCAAGAGAATGGTCACATATACGGCGTATAAGGCGCATCACCGGCTACTTGAGCGAGGTAACAAATTTCAACGATGCCAAACGCGCTGAGCTGAGCGACCGGACAAACAATGATAATCAAGAGTACAATTATCCGAGTGACAGAGAAAGATATTTAAATAAAATGCTTTGATTTTGTGGGGAGGGGTTAGGATGGGAGCAGCATTAAAAATAAACTACCAGGACGAGAACAAACAGGCGGCAAAGTGGCTTTTGGAGTACCCCGAACGTAGACAGGCTTATTTAGAGAGAATGAACAGTATTCAATTCCTGGGGGCAGTGGTATGCGATGGTATGCCACATGGTACAGATACAGGCAGACCGGCAGAAAAGAAGGGCATAAGGTTAGCTGATTTAGACTATGACAAACGATGGATTATAGCTATTGAGATGGCAGAGCAGACATTAAGCCGGAGAAAGCGAGCCTTTTTAGACATACGGCGCATGGCTGAATTAGTGAAAACATCTACAGGTGGTAGGCCGGGGTGGATAGATTACACGATGTCCCGGTATTCGGATTGGCATGAGAGGGAATATGGCTATTGCAATATACCAACTAGACAGACCTTTTATAAATGGTGGGATGAGATGGTTAATATTGTGGTAAGGATAGCAATTCGACAGAGTTGTTTATAAAAATACTTTTGTAATTTACCAAAGTCCTAATTTACCGTGGTACTATGATAGTGTGCAGAAGCACAAATAATAGACCTTGGACCAGGTCTAGTTCTTGCAAAGCGGCCATGTTGTATTCTTAGGCCGCTAATTTTTAAAGTAGAGCCTGACAGCTTATGTTGTTGGGCTTTTATAATGCCTAAAAATAGGGGTGATTATATGCCGACTGTAAAATGCGATAAACGGGATTGCGAGAGACAAGGGACGGATGTGTGCATGGCACCGAGGATTGCACTTACAAAGGGGAAATGTGATATGTACCAACCTGATCGGCAGACCGCGCTTAATCATGAGCCGGTGCGCAGTGGCAAGAGGGGCAGGGTGCTAAGATGAGGCTGTTATGCTGGTTGGGCTGGCACAAGTGGCTAACATATTTCGGGATGAGATTCTGCGACAGGTGCGGTAAAAAGCAATATAAGCGATATGGTATATGGTCATGATACCAAAGCCACGCAGGGTAGTGGATAAAAAGCTAATACAGCGTATACATGAGATCGGCTGCTGCGAATATTGCGGGAGCCGTTTTAATTTGCAGGTGCATCATATCAAGAGCCGGGGCAGCGGAGGCCATGATGTGCCGGAGAATCTTATATTGTTGTGCTATGTGTGCCATAACAAGGTACACGCTGGCAATATAGGCCGGGATAAGTTGAGAGAGATTGTGAGGGATAGACAATGAAATGGCTTAAAGATTTTATTTGGTTTGTGATAGCGTCGTATGGATTTATGGTTGGACATAGGGGGATTAATTTTTGGGTTACTCTTGTCCCCAAAGGTATATGGTTTTGCAAACAGCAGCACGCATGGAGGAAACTTACACCTAAACAACGCGAAGCATGGTATTTGTCGGGCGAGGGAAGGACAATTGACATTGTATGCTAACAGCGACTGAGAGAGCCGAACGCGACCCGGCAGCATTACAGCGGGCATTATTAGAGATTGAACAAGCGATAGCAGAGCTTGGGCCACAGTTGATTGACGCAAAGATGCGAGCGACTGAGTGTGATTTTGCATTAAAGATACTCAAAGAACGCAAGAGTGCGTTACAGAGTACATTAAAGAGTTTAGGCAACTGTATTTAAAGGTGGTGATAATATGGCCCGTCATAATTGGGATGAAATAAGAAAAGAGTATATAGAAGGAATGGAACAAGATGGGCAGCTAGTTTATCCGACACAAAAGTCAATTGCTGATAAATACGGGATAGCCCCAGAAACCGTTAATCGCAAGGCTAAAGCTGAACAGTGGGAAGTTCAAAGAGAAATATTCGTCAATAAAACATCAATAAAGCGTCAAGAGAAAAAGGCAGAATTGATCTCTGACGAAGGTAGCCAGTTTGATCTTGATTGTTTTAATGCTGCCAAGGCTGGGATAGAGAAGATACAGCATGGAATAGGCAATTGCTTCTTGGTTGAAGACCTAAACAAATTGTCTTCGGCGCTAAAAAACTTTCAAACTGTGGGTAAGGCCAGCCTTGGTGATAAGACAACAGGCGACAACACTATCATAATAAGTTGGGATAATGATGCCTAAAATTACTATTCCATATAAACCTAGAACGATTTGGCGCGACAAAATACATCCGGCATTAGAGCAGTACCGTTGGGCCGTTATAGTTGCGCATAGACGGTTTGGTAAAACCGTTGGTAGTGTTAACCATCTTATCCGCAGGGCAACACAAAATAAACTCCTGTCGCCACAGTACGCTTATATAGCACCATTCCAAAAACAAGCGCGAATGATTGCATGGAATTATCTTAAATACTATACAAACGTCATACCGGGAACTAAAGCCAATGAAACCAATTTATATATAGAATTCCCGACTATGCATAAAAACGCGCCAGGAGCGCGCATATACATTGTGGGTGCAGATAATCCTGACGTTCTTCGCGGTACTTATTGGGATGGCGTAATAATAGACGAATACGCACAGATAAAGCCCGAACTATGGGGCGAAGTTATCCGGCCTGCCTTGGCTGATAGAACAGGGTGGGCTGTTTTTATTGGTACACCTAAAGGCCAAAACCAGTTTTACGAGATATATCAGAGGGCTTGTGCATCAAATGAATGGTATGTCTGCATGTATCGTGCTGATGAATCAGGCGTAATACCTGACGATGAGCTAGAGAGCATGAAGCGAGATATGACTCCAACAGAGGTTAGACAGGAGTTATATTGTGACTTCACGGCATCGGCGTTTAATGTGCTGATTACTATTGATGTAGCTACTGAGGCGGCTAAAAGAATATATACCGAAGCTGATGTGATGACCGCCGAAAAGGTGTTAGGTGTTGATGTGGCTAGGTTTGGCGATGATAGAAGCGTTATTTTTAGGCGGCGAGGTTTACAGGCGTTTAATCCTAAGATATATGACAACATTGACAATATGCAGTTAGCGGCGTGTGTAGCGGCTGAAATACAGGATTTTGATCCTGATGCTGTATTTATTGATTCAGGGCGAGGCGAAGGCGTTATTGATAGGCTGCGACAATTAGGGTTTAAAGATGTAATGGAAGTGCCATTTGGCGGCGCGGCGTTGAAGAAGGAACGATATGCAAACAAACGGACTGAGATGTGGGATTCTGTACGCGAATGGCTAGAGAAGCGAGGCGGGGCAATACCTAATATACCAGAGTTAAAGACTGACCTTGTTACGCCTGAGTATAGCTTTGATACTGCGAACAGGATGAAGCTAGAACCCAAAGAGAAGATCAAGGAACGGCTTGGCAAGTCTACAGACTTAGGCGATGCATTAGCTTTGACCTTTGCTTATCCTGTAGTCCCTAAGACTCTACGACAAGCCAAGGCAGATAAAAACGGTATGTACTTTGCAAATAATGGTGAGCGGTATAATCCGCTGGCAAGGAGGCGATAATATGTGTTTTTCAACAAGTGTATCAAGTGATTCAAGCGACTACTCAGCCGCGCCAACATCTGTATCAACCGGCGATTCCGAAACGCTCCAAGAGGAACAGGAGAAGCAGCGCAAGAAGCTGCGCGAGGCAAATGGTTATGCGAAGAATATTGTTGCCGGCACAAGTAGCCTGTCGTCGTCAAACGTAAGTAAGAAAAGTTTGTTAGGCGAGTGATGCGACTATGAAATGGGGAGGGAAAAAACCACTACCATTGACGCGGGACGAGTTAAATAAAATACACAAGGCTATGTTTGACGTACAGTCAAGTGGACAATGGCTGGAAAAGTGGAAGGATATTCGCGACTATATTAATCCATACATCGGCTTCTTTGATGAGGATATGCCGAACAATGGTGAGCGCCGCGATGATCTGATGATTAACACGTTGCCATTACAGGCCAATAATATACAGGCTTCTGGGATGCAAGACGGGATTACATCACCGTCTAGGCCGTGGTATAGGTTGGCAATAGTTGACCCAACATTGCAGGATAATGACGAGGTAAAACGATGGTGCGATGATGTAACCAATATACTGCTTGATTTATTCGCTCGTTCTAACTTCTACGATTCATCGATTGAGTTTTATAAGGAACTTGGCGCTCCAGGAACAGCGGCGATGCTGATTGAGGAAGACCCTGACCATGGTATATGGTGCCGGACGTTTACAATTGGTGAGTATGCAGTTGGGACAGATCATCGTAACAGAGTTAACCGATTCGCCAGGAACGTGCAGATGAATGTCGCGGAAATGGTATCAGCATTTGGCCTTGATAATTGCCCTAATACAGTACAGGTGCTGTGGAAAAACAAGAGCGTCGAGAAGTACCAGAAGATCAAGCACTTGGTTATACCTAATCCTAACTATATTGAAGGCAAGATGATCAAGTGGGTTAAGAAGTATATTTCCCTGTATTGGTGCAACTCTGATAAAGACGATGATTACCTGGAAATAGGCGGGTATGATGACTTTCCATTTGCCGTTAGTCGCTGGTCTGTCAAGGGCGCTGATATATACGGACGCGGACCAGGATGGTATGCGCTAGGCGATGCGAAGGCACTACAGGCGATGGAAGAGGATATTCATACCGGAATTAAGAAACAGGTTGAGCCGCCAACGATTGCCCCGGTTGATATTTTAAGCGCTGGCGGGGTGAATACATTACCTAATGGTGTGACTTACTATAGTCGTGATGTAGGTGCTAATCCTGTTCAATCGCTGTATCAGGTTAACCTAGCAATACAAGAGGTTGAGGCTAAAAAACAGTCGATAGAAGCTGAGATAAACAAACATTTCTATGTGGACCTGTTTTCAATGCTGGAAAATGAAATGGCTGACCGGAGCCAGATAACGGCCCGTGAAATTATCGAGCGTGTGCAGGAAAAAATGAGCCGTATTGGCCCAGTGTTTAACAGACTACAGCATGAGTTTTTACAGCCGGTTATTGATCGGGTGTTTAACATTGCGATGCGTAACAACCTATTGCCGCCGCCGCCCGATGTGCTTCAAGGGGTTAACTTAAAGATTGAATATGTATCGGTTATGGCACAAGCTCAGAAGATGCAGGGTATCACAGCGCTGCAACAGTTTACAGAGTATGCGGGAGAATTATCGCAGCTTAGTCAAGGCTCGGTACTGGACAAGATTGACTTTGATAAATTAGTAGATAAGAGCGCCGACATGCTTGGTATTTCGCCGTCAATCATTAAGTCGGATGAGCAAGTGGCTAAGACAAGGCAACAGAGAGCGCAACAAGAACAGGCGGCTCAGGCGATGGCTGCCGTACAGCAAACGGCTAATATAGCACAGACAGCAGCACAAACGCCGTTGGGCAATGGTTCTGCTCTTGATGCTCTTATACCTGGCGCGGGCGGTTACCAAGGCGCAGGAGGTAACTAATGAGTGATGACATACTAAAACAGCAAGTAGCCACACAGTTAGATGTGCAAAACTTATATGACCTTCGCGCCTTGATGGATACACAACAGGGCCGCAGGTTTTTTCAATGGCTATTACTCAAGTGCGGTCGCAACAATACATCGTTTACTAGAGATAGCCGGACATACTTCAACGAGGGTATGCGTAACGTGGCATTGCTCCTAGAAAGCAGTATGAAGGCCATAGGGCTTGAAGGCGTTGACCTGCTGCATCAATCAGAGCGTGAGTACATTGAACTGTCAGAAGCAATCAAGCGGCAGATATTAGACCAAGGTGGTGATGGACATGGCAAAGTGTAAAGGCGGCAAAAAGAAATAGGGAGGATACAAACAAGAAGGATTGCAGGATAATTACCTGCCACCTTCTTTTTTATTTTATCAATAAAGGAGAAAGTGGCATGGAAATATGGAAAGACGTTGAAGACTATGAAGGTATTTACCAAGTAAGCAACCTTGGAAATGTTAGATCTTTAAATTATAGAAGAAAGGGATTGATTAGCAATGTAAAACAAGGAATAGACCATTATGGATATCCTAAAATTCGTTTGTATAAAAATGGAGTAAGGCTAGAATATAAAGTTCATAGATTGGTTGCCAAAGCGTTTTTGGATAACAGCATGGGATTACCGGAAGTAAATCATAAGGACTACAACAGAAAAAATAATAATATTAGCAATCTCGAATGGGTTTCTAAACTAGACAATATTATACATCAATCAAAAAGAGGATTGTTCGGTCGGCAGGCAACAACCAGACGAATAATAGCTATTCCTATTAATGGTGGAGAAACGCTATTATTCAACAGCGTTAAAGAGGCATCACAAGGGATTGGAGTTGCACAATGTTGTATATCTTATTGCTTATCTGGTAAACAAAAATTCACAAGGGGATACATAGTGAAAGGAGCGTGATCCAATCTGAGCCGGGCCAATACCCCGGTTATTTTTATGCTTATTTTAGGGAGTGATTAACATGATTTTTACTGCTTTACAAGATAACACTGATAGGCAGTTTGATCTACAACTATTCGCAGATGGTGAACCGGCACCTGACACTGGATTTGCTGCTGGCGATACCGGAGATGCTGGCGCACAGAGCGATACATCAGCGGCAGAAGGTGATTTGTTAACCGGTAATAGTGGTGAGGGCGAGCAAAAGAGTGAAGACGGTGAGCAAAAGGGCGATAAGCCAACTGCGCCGGAGAAATACGAAGATTTTACTATGCCAGAAGGTATGACATGGGATGCCGAAAAATCTGCTGAATTCTTGGATGTTGCAAAAGAACTGGGCTTATCACAGGAACAAGCGCAAAAACTTGTAAATGTTGGTGCAAAGCTTATCGGCGGCAGCCAGGAATCAATTCAGCAGCAAGCGGCAGAACAAAGTAAGGCATGGCGTGAGGAAAGCCTTGCTAAGTACCAGAAAGCTGATATTGAGCTGGCTAATAAGACACTAGGCCAGTTTGCTACACCTGAGTTTAAAGAGCTATTGGAGGCTACAGGGCTGGCAAATAGTCCTGCGATGATCGGGATATTCAAGGAAATCGGCGAGGCAATAAGTGAGGGTAAGTTTATAGAGGGCAATCAGGCAACACAAAAAGAGTTGTCGCTTGCTGAAAGATTATTTGGTAAATAAGGAGATGATTTAAATGGCTGAACTAACTAATACATGGCCTACACTGTTCAACATCAGTAAAGACTTAGATTCTAGTGGCAAACTAGCCGCTGTTGGCGAAGTATTGACCGAAACGAATGAAATACTTGACGACATTCCGTGGGTTGCAGGTAATTCCACAGGTGGTCATAAGATTAGCTTGCGCGAAAACATTCCGGCGCCAACGTGGAGACAATTTAACCAAGGTGTATATCCTAGCGTGTCAACTACTGGTCAAATCATGGAAGTGTGCGGCACAATGAGTAACTATTCCGAAGTTGACAAGGCCTTGGCAGACCTCAATGGGAATACCGCTGATTATAAATTAAAACAGGCCAAGCCTATTATGGAAGGGTTTAACCAGTCAATGGCGTCGACTCTTATTAGCGGCGACTATGATGCTGATAATGCCAAGTTTAACGGCCTTGCTGCTAGATATTACGGATTAACGTCTAGCACTGGTGGAACTACTTATAAAAACGTTATTGGTGCTGGCGGTTCTACCAAAGCTAATGGGATAACGTCAATCTATCTTGTTGGATGGTCTCCTAATACTGTATATGGCATCTATCCGAAAGGTTCAACCGCTGGGCTTCATATGAATGACCTGGGCGAAGTTACCTTGTTCCCAACTGCTGGCGGTCAAATGCAAGGGTATAGAACATACTTCCAATGGGATTGCGGTATGGCTGTAGAGGATTGGCGGTATGTGGTTCGCATCGCTAATATTGATGTTACGGCCCTGCTGACTGCTGGCGATTCAACTGATACATCAGCAAATGTCATGAAATATATGAGTATGGCTCTTGATATTCCACCGACTACTGGTAACGTACGGTGGGCTTTTTATTGTCACCCTAAAGTACGATCAATGCTCAGAGTTCAACTAATGAGCAAATCTAATGCTTGGTTGTCGCTTGAAACTTTCACCAATGGGCAAGGAATTCCACGGCCTACTCTGTCATTCATGGGAGTGCCTATTCGTCGTGTAGATGAAATGACTCTAACTGAATCTGTAATATCGTAAGGAGGGATTATACATGGCTTTAATTGATTATTTGACTAGATTTTCAGATGACCAGGCCGTAACAACTAGTGCGGCCTCTACTAACTATATTAATGGGCTTGCCGCCGGCACTGGTATCAATGACCAGATTTTTCTAATAGCCGGTGTTGGCACTGCCTTTGCTGGTGGTACATCACTAGAAATTAGCTGGCAGACTTCAACGTCTAGCGATTTCAGCACATATGCAACATTGTTTACTTCTGGCACTATTTTATTAGCTGATTTGACAGCTAATACTGTGCTGGTTCAAGTTCCTATTCCAATTGGTACTTTGCAGTATAACCGACTGTATTACACTGTTGACGGGACAATGACCGCAGGAACAGTAAACGCATTCTTACAGTGCGGCGTAGTTGTAGGAGTTTAATGTTGGGGACGGTTAATCCGTCCCTTTCTTATTTGGGGAGGTAAGTTATGGCCTCAGTAGTTGAAATATGTAATTTGGCCTTGGCTAAGATTGGTCAAGGCACTATTAATACATTGAGCGAAGCAAGCCCACAGGCAGAAGCTTGCAGTCTTGTATACGAACCTACAAGGGACGCATTGCTACGGCAATACCCTTGGAACTTTGCAACTAAGTCGGCATTTTTGGGGCAGGTGTCAGTTACAATCCCAGAAGCTGATGTGTGGTTATATATTTATCAGTATCCAACTAATGCCCTGCATGTTCGCAAGGTATTCAACAAAGGCAATATTGCCCCAGAGATACCGAATGACTACGAAATCATCAGTACAGGCAATTCAAAATATGTCTGCTGTAATATAGACCAAGCTATTGCGCGGTACACGCTGCGCGTTACCGACACCACTGTATTTGATCCGCTTTTTGTCCAAGCGCTGGCTTGCAAAATTGCTACTGAACTAGCAATGCAAAAAGGCGACACAAACCGGATTAAGGTTACTATGTCGTCGTTCAACGAGGCGCATCAGGCCGCTATGCTTGCCGGGGCAATTGAGGGAGCAGAGCAGAGGCCACAAAGCCAGAAATCTAAATCAGCGCGATCATATATAAACGCAAGGCGGTGAGTAGATGTTATATATAATGCAAAACAGTTTTACAGGCGGTGAGTTCGCGCCAAGCATGGATTCGCGCCAGGACGTACAAAAGTACGGTACTGGCTGTAAAACGATGAAAAACTTCTACGTTAAGCCGCAGGGTTCAGCAGTAAATAGGCCGGGAACCGTCTTTGTAGCCGAAACTAAGGACAGCGGAGAGGCATACTTAATACCGTTTTCATTTAACGAGTCGATTGCATACATGCTAGAATTTGGCGACTATTATGTCCGGTTTTACAGGGATAGCGGTCAGTTAGTGCTTTCATCTGCTGATGCATGGGCAGCGTCAACAGCTTATGCTGTAAATGACTATGTTGAAGTTAATAGCCTAATATATCGATGCACTACGGCCCACACGTCAACCAGCGATGACGAGCCGGGAACAGGGACTAATTGGGCTACTTACTGGGTACAGAGCGCAATATATCAAATAACGTCACCTTATCCAATCGCTGATGTACCTGACTTAAAATTTACTCAGTCTGCCGATGTAATGTATTTGGCCCACGCTGATTATGCACCAAGGACTCTTACAAGGTCAGGTGATACTAGATGGGCAATAGCCTTATTTGCCTTCACGTTAGGGCCATTTGCGCCAATGAATCTTACTGATACTACGATAACACCAAGCGGCACATTGACGGTTGATGGTGAGATTACGCTTAGTGCCTCTGATGATGTATTTACATCTAATCATGTTGGGGCTTTGTTTAGGCTTGACCAGGACATTGAAGCACAATGTTTGAGTGGCAAATTTACAAGTTCGGGAGTGTGTTCCAGTAACAAAACCGATACTCTGTCGTCATCCCACACCCACAGTTCTTATACGATTACATATACAATGACTGTTTCCGGAACATACAGCGGTGGCACAGTAACGCTATATTATTCAACTGATAATAGTAGCTTCTCATCAGTTTTATCTGAGACAGCAAACGGAGAGTTTGAGTATTCAGTAGCTACGACAAGAGGATATGCTTATGCGACAATATCTGATTTAGAATCTGGATCATGTTCAGTCACACTAAAACAGTCATATTACGGTGGCACAAGTTCAGTGTCCGTATCTAGCGGCGCCAACGGTGGCGTAACAGGCATGGGTACATGGATGTTAACCACTCATGGCACATGGACAGGCGTATTGTACCTTGAAAAGTCAGAGGATGGCGGGGAGAGCTGGAAGAAACTAAGACAATACTCGTGTGCCACAGATAACATTGCTGATTCTGGTACAGAAGATGACGAAATTGTTATGCTGCGGGTGAGGATGTATTCGTGGGACTCAACAGATAGCGATGACGTTTGCCGCTTTGACTTGCAATTCGAACCATATACATCTTATGGCATATGCGAGATAACAGCCGTTACCAGCACGACAGAAGCAACCGCAACAGTTAAACAGCAGTTTGGTAGTACAGACGCTACAGAATACTGGTATCAAGGGGCATGGAGCGAAGAAAGAGGCTGGCCTAGTGCGGTTGTGTTTTATCAGAATAGGCTAGTGTTTGGCGCGACAGAATCCGAACCTCAAACGCTGTGGACTTCGAATAGCGGCGACTATACCAACTTTGGAGTATCGGCAACGGTGGAAGATGATGACGCTATTACTACTCCGTTAGTAAATGACAAGGTAAATGCAATAAAGTCACTAAAGGCCCTGTCTAAAATTATCGGCCTAACCGCTGGCGGGTATTGGGTTATTGGCGCGGGTGATTCTACAGCATTTACCCCATCTTCACAAAATGCCAGTGCTGAAGGCTACTTTGGTGCATCAAGTCTAGAGCCGGTAATTATCGGCAACCGGATATTATTTACAAGCTGCAAAGGCGCTATTGTTCGGGATATGGGTTATGACTATTCGGCTGAGTCATATATTGCAGTTGATTTGACGCTGTATGCCGAGCATTTGTTTAAGAACCGGACGATAAAGCAATGGGCCTACGCACAAGAGCCGGACGGTATTGTCTGGTGCATTGGTAGCGATGGGACATTACTTGGCTTAACTTATCTCAAAGAGCAGCAGGTTTGCGGCTGGCACCGACATGAAACAGATGGCACATATGAGAGTGTTGCTGTTATTCCTGGTGATGACCGGGACCAAGTGTGGTTTATTGTTAACCGCACTATCAACGGTGAAACAAAGCGCTATGTTGAAGTAATGGCGGCGCGGGTAACCGATGCGGCTACATCAACAAACAGCGATGGCGAAGAGGTTGTGGTTTATGATCCTGCTGATCAATATTTCGTTGACTGTGGGCTTAGTTATTCTAGCGACACGGCGGTAAGTACGATCAGCGGCCTGGATCACCTTGAAGGCAAAACAGTATCTATCTTAGCGGATGGCAATGTGCATCCACAGAAAACTGTAACTGACGGAGCTATTACTCTTGATTACTCAGCTAGTGTAGTGCATGTCGGGCTACCTTATACCTGTGACCTAGAGACTCTTAATATTGAGTTTCAAGCCCAAGATGGGACAATACAGACACGGTATAAGACCATTACAAAGGCTACAATCCGCTTTGAGAATTCACGCGGGGCTTTTGTTGGTACTAGCTTTTCTAAGCTATATGAGCTAAAAATGCGCTCTACAGAGGCGTATGGTGTACCGATTGCCCTTTATACTGGCGATAAAGAGATACAGTTTAACTCAGCACCAAGTGTAAAGGGTAGGATATGTATTCGTATGAGCGATCCGTTACCGATCGCAGTAGCTGCTATTGTAACAGAGGTGACGCTCGATGGTTAATGTCAGACAAGCAAACTTAGATGATGTTGACTATATAGGCGCGAGAATGCGTGGCGAAGACGTAGAAGAGTGTTTGGCTATTGCAAATATGAATGGTCAAGACGCTCTTTTTATGTCTTATGCGTCTTCCTGTGAAAGCTGGGTTGCAGAAGTAAACGGCGAGATCGTCTGTATATATGGCGTGGTTAAACCTAATTCATTATGGATGCTGTTTGTTTGCGGTATTGATCAATTACCAATGTCATTTTTTCGTGAAAGCCGGATTCAATTAACTAGCCTGTTGGACAGATACGGCGTACTTGGCAACTATACGGCGGCTAACAATACCTTTATTTTAAAGTGGCTTACATGGCTTGGTTTTAGTATTGGCCCAGAGGAAGTATATAACGGCGTATCAATACGGAGATTCAGAAAGGAGGCGGCGTAAATGTGTGTAGCTGCGGCAACGATAGCCTCATCATTAGTTAGTGCAGTTGCTGGAGTACAGTCGGCGAAATCTCAATCATCGGCGTATGCCCAACAGGCTAAAATAGCTGAAAATAATGCGGCAAGGGCAGAGAGCCAAGCCGCCAATGTTGCAAGGTCGGGTGCGGATCAGGAACAGCAGATTAGAAAACAAGGCAATGCAATGATGGGCAAACAGACTGCAATGTACGGCGCTTCTAATATTGATACAAATTCCGGCAGCGCACAGGATGTAATACAGTCTACCGACTATGAAAATCTAATGGACGCGCTAACTGTTCGCCACAATACTGCCAATTCCGTATACGGACTGGAAACAGAGGCACAGAGCGACCGTAGTCAAGCGTCAGCGTATCGAACAGCAGCGTCAAATGCTACTAAGGCCGGATGGCTGAACGCTGGAACAAGTCTACTCACTGGGGCTACTACATTGGCTAGTGAATACAACAAATATCAATCAACAGGCGGAACGGGATCACTGTGGGGCAAATGGACATATAAGAAATGAGGTGATTTAATTGCCTGTAGTACCACGTTATCAACGACAAGTTAATTTACAAACTCCAACAATCCGCGAGCCAGCCATGGATGTAAAGCAGCTTAATATAGGTGCTGTTAATGATGCAGCACAGGGCTTTGCAAAGGCAGCTATGGGGCTTGGACAAGAACTGAATAATGAACGGGTTGAGCAGCAACACCAAGATAATTTGAGCTTTGTACAAGGATTGACTTACGGCTTTTTAAAGGATGCAAATGGGCTACAGAATCAAATTGCTAATTTAAAAGGTCAGGACGCAGTTACTACTGTTAAAAATGATCCTAATGCGCCGCCAGGATTGGAAAGCACGATTATTTCTCCTGGTGCTGGATGGCAAGCAGAAGATGGAGTTAAAAAACTTGCGGCTGATACTCTAAATAAGTGTACTAATGATGATCAAAAGAGAATGCTTTCAAGTGTTCTCTTAAATCATGTAGCTACAATTACTAATTTTGGCGCTGACCATGAATCAAAACAAAAAGAGGTAATGTGGCAGAACAATAATAGTTTGGCAACAGATGAAGCAACTAATGCAGCATATATGAGTTTTAATTTGTTAGATAAGAATAAACCGGACTGGCAGTCTGCTAACCAAAACGTAATTAATTGTTTAGGATTAGTTGATTTAAAAAGCCAACATGATGGAATCACCGGAGATGCAGCCGCCTACAATAAATCGGTTTACATGCAAAAAGCATTAGGCCAGTACATTACTGATACGATTAAAACCGACCCAGAAAGGGCGGTTATGGTTTATAACCAGTACAAGGATAAACTTTCGCCTGAAATGCAAATGGGGATAGAATCAAAAATGCACCCTTCTATCGTAGCCTATAACGCACAGAAAATATCTGATGATCTAATTACTCGATTTGGCCGTGATGAAATGGGGGCATTGGCTACATTGAATCAAGAGCATAAAGATGATCCTGATTTACCGCAATACAGAAAAATCTACGCTTCAAATATGACAACTTACCGTGTTGCATATAACCAACAAAGGGAAGATTTAAGAAACAGTGTAGCAGAAAAAATGCTGCTATGCGGTGATGATACTAGTCAAATGTATAGTGTTTTACATACTTCTGGATTATCAAAGGTTGATCAAGATACATTAGAAACAAAATATATAAAACCAAAGATTAAAACTCAAAATAAAATTGCAAGTGGAAAAGCAAATTATACTCCAGAACAAAAATTTTGGATCGGGTATGGGAAAAATGGTGGACATATAAACAATGCGCGGCTATGCCAAGAATATTACACCAGAATACAAGATGGAGAAGATATTTCTGATGCTGAACAAAAAAAATATGACAAAGCTGCGTACTATGAAAATGGATATAACGCATTTTTAGGAAATAAAGGCTACGAAATACAAGATAAAAACGAGCAAGCACAAGAACAACCGCAGTTAACCGAGGGACAAAAACTTTGGTACAAAACCTATTATACTGCCTATCAAAAGTTTGTTGACAATGGTATGACACCAGAAAAGGCCCGGCAAAAGGCTGAGCAATGTACGAATGATTTATCGAATGAGAGGTACTAAAGTATGGGAGCATGGGACTATATAACTGGTGCGTTTGATAGTGCTGAAAATGTCGTAAAAAAGGGTCTTGATTATTTATCTAGTGGTTATTCTCAGAAGGCATTTGAAGATACCAATTATGCTAATCATGTTATGGGCTATAGAGAGGCTACTCCGGAGCAGGAACAGGCATTAACGGAAGTGCAAACAGGCGAAAATCCTGATGCTAATTATTATTATGCACCACCTGAAACAATTGACGAAAAAATTGATAGGTGGATGAAAAATGACCAGGATTCATTTGTAAACAATGTAAAAGAAGCTGCAAGTCATACTATGAGTTATTTGGAGCAAAACCCATATGCGGCAATTACCGGGGAAAGAGTTCCGTCAAACCCGCAAACAGCAGTTAATACATTAAAGATAGTGCATGACTTTGCTGTGGGTGCGAGACAAAGTTATGGCGAATTGCAAAGAACTACAGACGATCTGGATAAAGTTGCATATCATGATGATGAGACAGGGACATATATACCTAAAACCGGATATACACAAAATGACGTAGACTTTGCCGTTAAACAGCGTAATCAGGCGCTTAAAACATTTCGTTATGAAACTATTTATCGGGTAATTCCTCCGGCTGGAATATTCGAGAACGCAATGGATTCTTACTCATCAGGAGGACTAGGCAAAGTTGGGCGCGACTTAACATACGGTCCATTGGTTGATATAATGTCTGATCCTGATTTTCAGCAAAAATTTAATGAAAACCCCGAAGCAATGAACGCTAATGTTCTAATGGCAGGATCACAGCTAATTCCTTTGGCTGGAGTATTAGGCGGCACATTTAGCAAAGGAAAAAGATATTTTTCAATGAAAACAGCCAAAGAAGTAGGCAAAGAAACCGCTGAAAAAGAAGTAACCCCAGGAGCTATGAGTAGTGAAGCACCTGCTGCTACTGCCACTGCTTCTATGTCAGACGCAGATATTTCGGCAAGTATTGATAGGTGGCAACGTGACCATGATAATCCTACTCAGAATAATACATCTGCTCAACCGGGCACAGTCGATGCAGATATTCAAGACGCGTCTGCACAATACGGCGTATCACCTGCTTTAATAAGGTCTGTTATAAAGGCCGAATCTAGTTTTAACCCGGATGCAAAGTCACCTGTAGGTGCTATTGGATATATGCAGTTAATGCCGGAAACAGCGGAGGGGCTTGGTGTTGATCCGCATAACCCAAGGCAAAACATTATGGGTGGAACTAAATACCTTCGTCAGCTTTTAGATGAGTTTGACGGTGATACTGAGAAAGCGCTCGCAGCATATAACGCTGGACCAGAAGCAGTAAAAAAATATGGTGGGATACCGCCGTATAAGGAAACGCAAGCTTATGTAAGCAAGATAATGGATGACCTAAAAAATGAATCCGAAGAACGGCCTAGAATGGCAGAAAATGGCGAAGCTAATGTAAACGTATCTAACGAAGAAGAAACAGGCTCACGAGCCGCTACAGAAGATCAGGAGTCAATTGAGTATAATAAGCCACTAACGAGTGAAGAGAAAGCGGTGGGAAAAACTCTAGGCGAAGAAAAAGCGGCAGAAATTCAAGAAGAAGGAATAAGTGAAGGGAAAACGCCAGAAAAATTTGCATTGTACGATGAAGAAAAGGATGCTGCAATAGAAAAAGAATTAAACGAAGCGATTCAAAGCGGCAAACATCTTACCAATGATGATATAAAGGCCATTGTAAATAAGCATTATACTTCGGATATCCCTGATAATGTACAGGCCGCACTAGGAACGCCTTCGACTAAAAATGGAACAGGTAGTGCTAAGCCAGTAACACGTGCAGAGATTAATAAGACTGTTAATGACTTGGTTACTTCCAGAACTGGCAGAATCGGCTTTGCCGGGGCAAAAGGAATATTTAAGGTTGATAAAGATGTTATCCGGTCAAGAAACTTCGGCGACTTCGATACGCAAGCACACGAGGTTGGGCATTATTTGGATAAGCAATTAAAAATATCCGGTCATGATAGTGAATTAATTTCTGCCGCTGATAATATTTGGGGAGGCAATAAGATTTATGATAAATATACACCGGAACAGCGTAGAGCCGAAGGAATTGCCGAATTTACTCGCCAGTATCTAACCGATCCGGCGAAAGCAAAACAAAACTTCCCTGGATATTACAACGATTTTGTTGATAAGCTTGGCCAAAACAAAGATTTAGCTGTAAAAGTTCAAGATATTGGCGATAAAATGCAAAGGTGGTTTAACCAATCACCAGAAGCCAGAGGACGCGGCGGTGTGTCATTCGGCAATGATACAGGGATATTCGATACAATAAAAGATAAGGCTACAAACGCTGCATATAAAGCATATGAGGCGTTTTTTGATGACAAGGTGGATCTGGCGCGGCAGTCGGCAGCTATCGAAAAACAAATAGGCCAAGAATTAAAGTATGAAAAAAATCCATATAAAAAGGCGCGGATGGTTCAAACGTCCGCGCTTGCGAGGGCCGAAATGCTAGTTTGGGATGATAACCCAACTTTAGTACGAGACACTCTTAATAAGATATATAATAATAAACTTCGTTATGATGTCACGATGAAAGAAATATTCAATGGTCTTGACAAAAAAAATCTAGATGGAAAATATCCTGGTTACCTGCAAAACGGTAACTTTAAAAATTGGCATGAAGCACTCAGCACTTTATTGACAGCCAAAAAGCAATTAGAAAATTATAAGGTTAAAACTTTAGATGTAAGAGCAGAGTATCAAAAAGCCTACAATATAGCAAGACAAGAATTATTCAATGCTAAAGCCAATCTTGATAATGTTAGAAAGAACAAACATAATAGTTATACTCAACATCGTTTTGCTGTGCTTAAAGCAGAAGAAATTGTTGATGAAGCAACGACCAAATTTAAGCAAGCTGAGGATGCGTTGAAAAAAGCCAATAGTACAGAGTACAAAGGGCCAATGTCAAATGCTGATGCAGAAACTATTGTTAAAAACGCTCCAAAAGAGTTAGATGATTTAACCGAAAAAGTATACCAATACAGCGACAACCTATTAAGTATAGCTCAGGAGTGCGGCCTAATTAGTCAAAAGACAGTTGACGCATTGCACCAAAAATATAAGAACTATGTTCCAATGAGCAGAGAGTTTTCTGACGAGGCTGCAATGGAAAATACCTTTGCTACAGGTAAGAAGATTGGCAATGTATCTAATCCGCTGAAAAAGTTGACGGATGAGGGATCAACGCGAAATGTTATTGACCCGCTTGAAAACCTTATTAAAAATACTTACACATTATTAAGCGCAGCAGAACGAAATAAGGTAGCACAAACCTTTGTTGCTTTGAGTAAGGAAAGTGGATTAGGTGAATTTGCCGAAGCTGTTTCTGGTGGTTCTGGCGATGCTAAATCCAGTATATTTACAGTAATGGTAGACGGTAAAAAGCAGGCTTTTCAAACTACTCCAGAGTTTTACCGAGCGATAATGAGCATGAATCAAGCATCAGCAAATATGTTAATTAGTATCTTTAAGCCATTTGCACAAGCGTTAAGAGTTGGGGCTACGATTTCGCCTGACTTTGTAGTTAGAAATCTTATTCGCGACACGTTAACGGCTGGTATTTACTCCGAAACAGGTTTTAAACCAGTTCTTGATACTGCAAAAGGCGTTTTATCACTTGTTAAAGATAAAGAATTAGCTTATGAATTTAAAGCTTCTGGCGCTCCACTATCGGCCTTTGTTGGTCTTGATCGCAAAGGTGTAAATAGAATGATTGATGAAGCGGTTAACGGCAAGAACTGGGAGAACCCATTAACATATATAAGGGCGGGATATGATGGACTTAGGGAAGTATCTGAGGCGGCAGAATCAGGAACAAGGATAAGAGAATTCGAACGTGCCAGACAGCAAGGGAAGAGTATTGATGAGGCTGGACTACTTGCTAAGAATGTAACGCTTGATTTTAGCCGCGCTGGAACACTTACGCGGCAGATTAATCAGGTAATACCTTTTTTCAATGCGGCATTACAGGGTGGAGATAGGTTTATAAGGGGAATGATTAATAACCCTAAACGAGCAATACCACTTGCATTGATGTATATAACATTGCCAAGTATTGTTACATGGCTTATGAATCATGACAAGGATTGGTATAAAGAACTATCTGACGATATAAAGAACGGATGTTGGCTGCTTGAACACAATGGGACAATTATTCGTGTTCCGAAACCGTTCGAACCGGGAATATTCTTTGGTTCTGCTGTAGAAAGGGCATTAGATAAAGCATACGGTGAAGACCCAAAAGCAGTGGAGAAATGGGTATCATATGCAGCACAAGGTTTTGCACCTAATGTTATTCCTACACTTGTAGGTCCAATAATTGAGTGGATGACTAATTACAGTTTCTTTACTGGTAAATCTGTAGTGGGCAAGAAAGAACAACGTTTACCTGATGAATACCAATTCAATGACTATACTTCAGAAGCAGCTAAGAAATTAGGAAGAGCAACTGGATTATCTCCTGAAAAAATTGATAATACGATAAATGGTTATTTAGGCAGTGCAGGTAAATTCTTTGTTGGGTTAGGTGATACGTTCATAGGCGACAAAAAAGAAATGCCCGCGAAAAACTGGAACGAGATTCCAGGAGTTCGTGGGCTTACTTATACATCGTTTAAAAATTCTAACTCTGTTAATGAGTTTTACGAAAAACTTGATGAAATGGAAAAGAACCATGCTGCTACGGGTAAAAAAGGTATAGTACCAGCAGACTTAAAGAAATTCCGTACTGCTGAACAGACTATAAAGGATTTGCATAAAGAAAATAGAGGTATTACAAGCAACGTCAATTTATCGGCAGAGCAAAAACGGCAAAAGATTGATACTAACAACGCTAAAATATTACAACTAGCTAAGAAGGCACTGGGGAAAAATTAATCTAGCATACCATGACTTCCGTGACCGCCCAATAAACCGCCGACTATTATCAATATGAGAATCGCGAAAAATACTAATACATTTAAAGTTCCGTGCTTATGAAATGCATCTTCAAAACCTGTTACAATAGCGCCGATTAATCCAACCGCCATAAATATGCCAAGTATGTAACAAATAAACGTCCATACAGTTTCAAGCATATAACTTCCCCTTTCAAGGAGTGGCACTCGCTACTCCTTTTTATTTTATCCAAAAAAGTTAAGGAGATGTATAAAATGGGAAATAAGGCAGAAAAAATTGACAAGCTATTAGATGATTTAATTGATTTGAATACTAACTTAGTTGAGCAATTGAAAGGTCAACATATTAACTATATTACTCCTGATATGGTACGTGAAATTAGAGAAAATACCCAGGCTATTTACCAGATAGTTTTTAACCGTTAATCGCTATTAGTAATTAATTTATAAATTAATTTGTAAGCTCTAGCCGTTTCGTTGATTATACATTGATTAATTTGCTCGCATGATGATTTGTTAACTCTTAGATTGTAATCGTCAAAACTTAAATGCCCTTTTTCTATAAGCGAAACAAGTATATCCTTTGCAATTTCCTTATCATCCATTAAATCATCCTTTCCAGCCTGGGCGCATATTCAATTTTCGACATTTGGAAGAAAAACCCTGTAATTTTTATCCAAAAAGGAGGGATTACATGACAGTATCAAACACCGTGACAAAAAATACTTATACCTGTAACAGCGCTACATATGTATTTGCATATACCTTTGATATTACAGAGTCCAGCGATATTCATCTTTACCAGACGTATGATGGTACAACAACCGAGATAACAAGTGGCTTCACGGTTGACACTACAAATAAGGAAGTCACATACTCAGCAGCGGCAAGCCTTGACAGTAACTATACTATAACGCTGGCAAGAGAAATTGGCCTAACGCAAAGTATCAGTCTTCAGAATCAAGGTGAATACTTTGCTAAAACGCACGAAGGCGAATTTGATAAGCTGACAATGATTAACCAACAACAGCAGGAGACATTAGACAGGAGCTTAAAGGCTCCTGTTTCTGTTGATACGTCAACCGTTGATATGACACTTCCTACGCCAACGGCGGGGAAGACGATCAAATGGAACTCTACTGCTACAGGTTGGGAATTAGCGAGTGACCCTGATGTTGCAGCAACGGCAGCGGCTACAAGCGAATCTAACGCCGCGACAAGTGAATCTAATGCAGAAAAATATGCGGCAAATGCCAAGAACAGTGAAGAGAATGCGGCAACGTATGAAGAAGAAGCAAAAGCTCATGCAGAGGCATCGGCGGCGGCTGATGTATCCGGGCTAACTAACTACACTGGGACAGCGAAACTTGCAGATATAAAAGCAAAAGGGCCACTGGTTGATATTCGGGCTTTTGGTTGTGTTGGGGATGGGACAACAGATGATACTGAGGATTTTTTATTAGCGGCAAGTTATGTGTTGGAGAATAGTTTGGGGCTGCTTATTCCAGCAGGGCATACATTTTTATTATCTTCTGCACTTACTGCGGATTATATAAATGGATTAGTAATCGTCGGTCAAGGGCCAACTTCAATACTATACTTTAGTGGTGATATTAACTGCTTTGATATGACGAATGTTGTAAACGCAGATGTTTCTAATTTAAAAATACAAGTTGATACCACTAATACATCAAGTATTTTTTATCTTTATGGCACTACAACAAGTATAATAAAAAATAAGTTTAGAGATATAATCGTTGATACTACAACCTCAGCAATAGGAAACTACACAGGGTTTTATCTATATAGCTCATCCAAGGGCGTTTGGAATAACAGTTTTAATAATTTACAGATAAGAAACTCACTTTACGGTGTTAAATGCGAAATTGCAGCCTCGTCTTCGGCTTGGATAACTGCAAACGAGTTTAATAATATCAATATTATTGGAATTGGAGATAGTGGGATAGGTTTTTATATAACAAGAGCCAGCACTACTAAAGGCCAAATTTCTAATATAGCAGTAAATAATCTGCTTATACAAGATACAAACTCTAGCGATACTGGGACGCGCTACGGAATCTATTTGGCTGGATGGGGACATTCATTTACAAATGTTAATATGCATGATGATAGCTCTACAGGTACATTTAAACAGGTTGGCGGTAGCGCGAGCGGGACTACAATACAATTTGCTTCTGCTGAAGGAGATTGTACTTTTCAAGATTTAACGGCTGCAAACATCAGCGGAATGGCAATACAAAATCAGAACGTTGATAATGTTCCGCAATTTTTAGCATTTATCCAATCGCCTCAAAATCAAATACTAAATCCTCAATTTAAATATGGTACGGATAAATGGGATACAAAAGATTGCACAGATACAGTGACAAGTGATACAACATCACCGGCTGGCAACATGGTAGCTTTGTCTAAAAGCGTTACAACAAGAGGCCATTTCTATCAAACTGCTATTAATCCATATTACTTACGCGGTATGACTGTGACTTTCTTTGCCGAAGTTGCTACAAGTACAGATAATTCTTTATTGCTGTATGTAAGTGATTACACTACATCTTCTACTACTGAAAATAATGCCGAAGTAAGCGGTTATCTTACTGGTGATGGGGTAAGGCGAATAGTCTCAAGAACTTTTACTGTTTCAAGCACAGCTACAAAAGTAATTTTTGGCATAGCTTTAGACGGAGATACAGACGCTACAGCAGATGTATATTGGGCTAGTGTAGTTATAGGCTGTGCAGCACCATTACAACCTATTGGCGAACCGAATTTTAAAGACCGTTCAAAAGGTACGATTACTGTAACAGCTACTTCAACATCAGTTACATTTTCGCATGGTTGCGCTGTTACCCCGACTGCCGCAGATTTTCATATTGTGCCAACTTCTTCGCTAGGTAGTGCCTCTTATTATTATATAAGTTCCGTTACGTCAAGTAGTGCGACATTAGCTCTTGACGCGGCTCCTGCTTCAGTCGTGACCTTTGAATATAAATGCCATGTAAATTAAAGGAGGGTGAGTTTATGGGATTACAAAAAACGTTAACGCTGGATTCTGGTTTATCAGCTACAGATGCCTATATAAAAATAAGTGATTATGTAGGCAATAAGTCGAGTGTTACTTATGATGTTAAGGCGTGGGTATCAAAAACGGCTGCTGATACTACGACAACGCCATGTATTTGGCAACAGTTTTTCACGACTAGCTATGATCTGACTAGCACAACAAATATATTAAAGTTTGGCTATGCGTATATTAAAACTACCGATGATTTAAGCGATGCAACAGATGTGTTAGATACGACGACTACAACGACAACGAGTTAAGACACGGGGAAGATAAGGAGCTAAAAGTATGGAACAAAGCGAATTTTTCTCTTTATTAGACTCTCTTTATGCCTTTGATGAGGGAGCAACAGATAGCGGAATAAATGATAAGATTACTAAAAATAAAATAAGGCAATATCTAGCGCAGATGCTTGAAATGGATTTAGTATTACTTATCACTTCGTTTGTACGAGAATACTATCTATCTGATTCAGCAATAAATAGCGGATACTCAATTATTGATGTTTTAGCCTTTTTAGAGTGGCTAGATAGAGAAATGAATATATGTATTAATTGAGCCACTAGGCTCTTTTTAGTTTGGGAGGGTGATAATACGCGAACTACACTATTAATATTGTTGCTTATGCTCATCATGCCAATTTGTTACGCAAATACTGTCCACCAAATTGAAGACAGTATGCCACTCGACAAATGGGCACATCTTGGCGCGGGCTATATTATCAGCGATCAATTACATAGGTACACAAAATTTACACCGTTGGAGCGCACTCTGGCGGTGTTTTGTGTTGCGTATGCAAAAGAAAGGTGGGCAGATAGTAAGTTTGACCGCGGCGATATTGCTGCAACGGTCGGCGGGGCGGCGTTGTATGAGGTTAATTTCTAGTGGGGAGGGTGAGGGATGGGTGAAAACCAAATTCAAGTACCGATGGACGCATTTTTAGAGATTATAAAAGGGCAGGCCAGGATAGAGGCAAAGTTAGATGCTCATATCGGTACAGAGTCTACCATTGATGCAAGAGTTTTGGCGTTAGAAACTGATAATAACAAGTCAAAAGGTGGAGTGAAGATGCTTACCTGGTTGATACCTGTTTTATCCGGTTCGGCAGCAATAGTCGGAACGGCGATAACCTATACTGTTACAGTTGGAAAATATATTGAACAGTTTCAACATCTAAAATAATGAGGTGAGCGCATGAACATTATTGATAATCACAGATTACTGCCAACAGCCTTCGCTATCTTGTATGTCGTGGCGTGGCTGGCGAATCAGTTAGGATATACGCAGCTAGACCTGGAAAAGTTGTGGGCGCTGGGTGTATATGTACTTGGCAAGTATGGGGCTGATTCGCTCTGGAACACGCCGAAAGGGAGTATGTAAAATGCGAGTAGTATGTGACCCTGGTCATGCTGGGCGTACTGTTGACCCCGGCGCGATAAATCAAAATTCTGGTTTGCAGGAGGCTGACATTGCCCTGGTGGTTAGCAGACTGGTTAAACAATACTTAGAAGCGGCTGGCTGTGAAGTTAAACTGACCCGTGACGCGTGGGAAGATCCCAAAACTGATGAATTAAGTTATCGAACATCTGTAGCCAACGAGTGGGGCACAGATGTTTTTGTTTCACTGCACTGTAATTCAGCAATCAGCGAAGAGGCAAAGGGCTTTGAGGTATGGACTTCGCCAGGGCAAACCGATGGCGACAATTTAGCTGGCTACATTTATAGCCAAATTCGTAACACCTTTCCTGATCGGCAAGGGCGCGGATTAAGAGAGGCTAATTTTTATGTATTAACTCATACTAACGCCCCGGCCTGTCTGGTGGAAATGGCGTTTATCAGTAATGACGAAGAGGCACAGCTATTGTCTACGCCATCATGGCAGGAACAAATGGCGAGGGCAATTGCTAGGGGCGTGACCGATTATGCAAGCAGAGTTTAATAAGCAAAGTATTTGGCCACTGTTATCAAAACAGATGGCTATTTATTTTAATAAAATTAAAGGAGTGTGTTCATTTATGTCTGATGAAACCACAGTAACGACAACCGAGGAAACCACTGCCACGGAGGCAACCGATACCACAGAAGCGACTGAAACTGCTACTGAAACTACTGCAACCGATACAACTACAACGGAGGAAACGACTGATACTACTACCGATGCTGATACTACAACGGAAACTGAATCAACAGATGATTCAACTGATACTTCTACCGATTCAACTACCGATAGTTCTACTGATTCAACCGAAACCACGACCACAACCGATACTACAACCGAGGAGGAATCTACTGTGTCTGATATTACTGATACCGCTACCGAGGCCGCAGAAGCCGCCGTTATTACGAGTATAGTAACCACTACTACATCTACTACCACGGATATTGCTGATAGTATTACAGCAAAAGTAAAGGAGCTTACTGCTGAAATCTCTACTACAAAGAGTCTTTGGGTTAAGACTCGTAATTCTATTGAAATAGCGGCTATGACTGGTGCATTGGCTGGCCTTGTCGCCGGGTTAAAGGAAGGTTTAGAAGATTTAAAAGACAAGATTTAAGGTGCTGGCCCGGTCTTTGATCGGGCCTTTTTTCTATATATGGGGAGGTGCATATATATAATGAAGGTAAATGTTTTATTCTCATATCCAGAAACGGTATTTGGTCGCATAATCGATGCCGTTGAAGGCCCAGGAGCAGACCCAAGCCACGCCGCTATATTTATGCTTGATGGAATTTTAGAGGCATTAGACAACGGTTTTGTTAAGTCACCACTTACCGCCTATGATGGTCACAAGACGACTATTATCACTGTCGATGTGCCTGACATAGACGATGCAGAACTAGAAGCAAAGCGGCTTTTGAATACACCTTATGGCTGGATTGATTGTATAAATGGTGGATTGCGTGAAATTACAGGCCAGCAGATTCCCGGCGATGGTGAGGTAACAGTAAACTGTTCTGAGGCTGTGGCGCGGATACTGAGGGCTGGGGGCTTAGATGTATTGCCGGGGGTATATGCTGACGGGATTACTCCTGCGGCATTGTTAGATGCTTTACAGCCGTTGGCGGTGGCAGCATGAAGATTTCAATTCCTGACTTCAAATTTACGATAAAAATACCTTGGCTGTCGAAGTGGTTGTTTGACAGAAAAGTTAAAGGGAAATAGCATCGCAGAATAGAATATCGTAATTTAACATTATATTTCTGCGGCGGTGGGCTATGCTAAAAAATAAACTAAAAAGTTTTCGACATAAATATGAAATGAATCAACTAGAATTTGCTGCTTTTCTTGGCGTTAACAAATCGCTGTACAACAGGTGGGAACGGCAACAGGGGCAACCAAATAGTGTGTCGATGATTAAATTAGCTAAAAAACTAGGGTGTAAAATAGATGACCTCTTCGAAGAAGTTCCGGATTAATCTCCGGGACTTTTTATTTATATAAATATACGCAAGACAGGCAATTTATGCCGTATATGTGCGTATATTTATAAAAACTGGAAGGAGGTGTACATACGTTGAATATACTAACCGAAATAAAAAACGATATACGGGCCGTTATTATGCCTATGCTTGGCAGGGATATTCCCCTTGCTGTAATTGAAACTATAGAAGCGTTGTGGGCCGAAGAAAAACGGCCACAGATACATGCGAAGAAAAGAACGTCAACCGGATATACGTTTACTATTGCGCTGCCGCCAGGAATTAGCTTTAAGGACTTTTACAGTAAATTAGATTATTTTAAGGATTCTGCTGGCGGCAATAAGGTTAATACTTCAATTGTGCAAGCTGGCAAAATGGCTGTTTTGCAGATAAGCACTAATCTATTAGGCAATTATTTTGAGTATCCCCGTGACTATCCGCTAAAAGGCATTTTGCCGGTGCCGATCGGCTACAGTACAAACGGGTTACAGGTAATCGACATTGCTACTTTGCCACATCTGCTAGTTGGTGGCACAACCGGCGCGGGGAAAAGTAATGCTATACATGTGATAGTCAATTCACTACTGAGATTGCCAGAGCCACCACTAATAATTTTGATTGATTTAAAAATGTCGGAATACAACTACTTAGAAAATCAGGTATTGCTCGTCACCGACATTGATACGGCGTGTCAAGCATTGGCGAGACTTGTCCAGGAAATGCGGCAACGACAACTACTATTAAAAAAATCTCGTTGCGTTGATATAAAAAAATATAATCGGCACAGCAAAATGCAGTACATAGTTCTGGTGATTGACGAACTGGCCGAATTAAAGGATAAAGATGCCCAGGAAGATTTAGAAACATTGCTCCGCTTGTGCCGAGCGTCAGGCATTTGCATTGTTGCAGCTACTCAGCGTCCATCATCAAAAATATTCCTGTCTAAGTCTTTCGGTGATGCAAAGGCGAACTTTTCCGGGCGGCTATGCTATCAGACAATATCAGATGTTGACAGCCGGATTATCCTAGATTCGGGCGAAGGTGCAACATTGCCAGCTATTCCAGGCCGCGCATATTTGCGGATCGGCAGAGAGATTACCGAAATACAAACGCCATATTTGGACCCGGAGGAGGTGCAATATGTCGATAAATTTCCGGCGGCAGGGTTACCAACGGAACTCCCGACTAATCGAGACGTTGAAGGAATGGGGAGTGCTGGACACTCAGCAAATACAGGTGCTAATATTTCCATCGTCGCGAGTCACCCAGCGAAGGCTGAGGGCTTTGACAGAAAGCGGACGGATTAAACGAAGCACTCAGACCTTGCCATATTTCTACTACATTGAGCCAGTAGCTAATCCCCTGCGGCGTATAGCAATAAACTGGGCTAGACTATGGCTTTTGAAACAATCAAAAAGCTGGGAGCGTATAACAATTGATTATCAAACTAGCACTTGTACGGTCGCTAATACTATCACCGGCGTGGAAAGACAAATTTATATAGTCGAGAGAGGTTTTAAATTACCGGGTGATAATGTGCTGGTTATTAGCGATGACGCGGTAAATAATTGGCGGGAGGCAGTATTATGCGAAAAATAGTAGGACTGTTCGCTTGGTGTATTCCATCCGTCAGTCATGCCGCCGGTTTACAGGATTTAATTACCGGGGCAAGCCCTGACGCAAAATACTATGTCTATGGTGTGCTTGCTATATTTGCGGTGTGCATTGTTGGCAAGGCTGGCGGGTTGATCTTATCAGGTTTTGGTGATGGCCGTGGTGGACGGTTAATGAGCAATGGTAGTTACTTGGCAGCAATCGGGATATTTATGTCTTTGGCACTTATGCTGTTTAAACAGTTTTGCACGATGGTCGTTGGATAGTTCGGCTGATATACGCAAAGACGTATAAAAACAAGCTTTGATAATTGAGGTTATGGTGGCGATCTTGATTAGAAACAGGGTTACGGTTAGTATATAATTAGGAGGGATTTATATGGAAAAAATTCGCGAACTATTAAATGAGGCGGCACAGGTTTGCGAAGAATCAGGAATTCCATTTTTGGCGGCTTATGGAATTGATAAAATTTCTGTTGTTGAGTTTACCCCACCGGGGACACCGGAGCGATTGAAGAAGACAAAAGTCACTTTGATGATGGGAGCGAAACAGGTTCGCCGAAATGTGGAAATACAAGATTGAGTATCTAAATTGGTCACGAAGCTAATGGGATAGCGATAATTCAGCACTTCTTTACGTGTGGTTTTGTTCACGGCGCATTCGTACCATGTATGCCGTAGGCGTCGTAGTTGAGCCCAAGCCAGCGGCTTCCTAGTACACCACCGGGATTAATGATTTTGGTGGCGATTGAACGGAGTGTTGCCGTTAAATAAGGTAAGCTGACGTGTTGATTTGGTGATCAGTAGATTAGCGCGTTGAACGGTTTGGGGTTTCTTTGGTTTGGAGATTGTTGGTATCTGAGTGACGGCGGCTTTATGTAGCCGGCAGTAGGTAATAGGCGTAAGTTCACCGGTTGCCGACAGGCCGTTGGCCTCTTGAAAGCGGTTTACTGCTTCTATGGTATTGGCGTCATAAAAACCATGGGGGGCGGAGTGGTATAGACCTTGTTCGGTCAGTAATTTTTGGATTTCACCGATTAGTGTATGACGGTCATTTTCGGTGAAGTTGACAACAGACAGCCGACGGTACGGCAGGTGAATTATTCTGATTTGCATTTGGTCAACCTTCTTCCGATTTTTAGATACTAGAGCTAAACCATTATATGCCCGAGATAGCGATAGTGTTTTTAGCAAAACTGCATAATAGCGCTAAGCATGGGAAAAATATGAAAAGTGGTGGTTTCCCAACTTTGAAAAATTTGCCTAAATAGTGGCAGGCAAATATCCCTGCATGTAGAATATTAAAAATATCAATACTGCATGCGGGGTGTTTTTATGCAAGAAGTAGAATCCATCAACGAATTGCAATTGGTGGTTTTTTCTTTAGCTACTGAAGAATATGGTTTGCTGATAACTAAGGTACAGGAAATAAATCGCATAGTTCCAATAACAAAGTTGCCGCAAACTCCGAATTTTATGGAAGGTATTATTAATCTTCGCGGACGGGTTATTCCAATAATAGATCTGAGAAAGCGCTTTCAGTTAAAGGTATCTGATTATGATGAAGATACACGGATTATTATTGTTGAGGTTGCTGGTCAGACGGTAGGGGTTATTGTAGATGCCGTGACTGAGGTTGTCTGCTTATCTAAAGCACTTGTTGAACCGCCGCCGCCTAGTTTTATTTTGGATGCTGAATATGTTGATGGTATTGGCAAATTTGATGAGCGATTGCTTATCCTTTTAAATATTGATAAAATACTGACAAGTCAGGAAGAAATTATTTTAAAACAGTTTCGGCAGAATGGAGAACCGGGTTGATTATTGAAGCAAACGCAAAAATAAATTTAGCTCTGGATATTCTTCATAAGCGTGCTGATGGTTACCACGAAGTGGAAATGGTTATGCAGACAGTTGCCTTAGCTGATGAGGTAGGTCTGTATGAAGAACCGGAAGGAATAATTGTTGAGACTAATATTCCTGGTTTGGATTCTGGCCCGTCGAATTTGGCCTATCGTGCTGCAAGTCTTGTTATAAAAACATATGGGGTGCGCCGAGGGGTGAGGATTATCCTGAATAAGCGCATTCCTATGGCTGCCGGGTTGGCTGGTGGTAGCTCTGACGCAGCTGCTGTGCTAAAAGGCTTAAATAGGTTATGGAGTCTAGGACTATCTTTGGGTGAACTAGAGAAACTTGGGGCAACGCTGGGATCCGATGTGCCGTTTTGCTTAAATGGCGGAACTATGTTGGCAACTGGACGGGGGGAAGTATTATCGCCACTGACCTTTTTGCCGCATATATGGGTTGTGCTGGCAAAACCACCAGTTGATGTGTCGACTGGGTGGGTATACAATAATTACAGCCCTGCATCGGTCAGTGTGCGCCCAGATATTCAGGGAATGGTTGAGTGTTTAGCAACCAGGGATTTTATAGGCATTGCCGGACGGATGGGCAATGTTTTGGAGTCAGTGACGATAGCGGCTCATCCAGAGATTGCTGAATTGAAGAAGGTTATGTATGAAAATGGTGCTGTAGCAAGTATGATGTCTGGTAGTGGACCTACAGTTTTTGGTTTGACTACCGATCGTGAGCAAGCATGTTCTGTTGCTGAGGCGATTAGACGTCAGAGTGATGCCTGGGTTATTGTTACAGAGACTGTTGATTCGGGTGGAGGGGAAATATGGAACGCCGGTTGTCGCCCATAAAATTAAATAGTTATAAACCTCTATGGGAGGTTGTAAGTGAAGCTTTGCGTGAAGCTATTGTTAACGAAATTTTAAAGCCTGGTGAGCGGCTGATGGAAATTCAGCTTGCTGAAGAACTGGGAGTGAGTCGTACCCCTGTGAGAGAGGCTATTCGGCGCTTGGAGTTGGAAGGGTTTCTGGTGACGGTGCCCAGGCGGGGAACATATGTCTCAAATTTGTCAATACGTGATGTTAACGAGGTATTTGAAATTCGTACAGCGCTTGATGTGTTGGCAGCAGAGCTTGCAGCTGAAAGGATAACTGAAGAAGAACTGGAACAGATGGAACGTCTTTTGGTTCAGATTAGTGAGTATATCGAAAATGGGGACGTTGATAATATAGTTGCTGCGGACGGCCAATTTCACGATATTCTTTATCAGGCCAGCCGTAATGACCGTTTGGTAGGGATAATTAACAATTTGCGGGAACAGTTTACACGGTTCAGAACAATTTCTATGGCTTATCCTGGTAGGCTGAAGAATACTCTGGAAGAACATCGCCGCTTAGTGGAGGCTATTGCCCAACGCGATTCAGAATTGGCGAAAGAGTATGCCCGCGAACATATGGAAAACGCCGAGCAGATACTGCTTATTGACCTAAGTGAGCGTAGGCGGGAGGCATAGTTTTATTGAAGGAGGGACGCGTGCATGCATGACGCCATTATTCTGGCGGGCGGCGAAAGCAATAAGTTATTCAATCAAGGAACTAGAGAGAACTTCGAAGCTCTGATTGATATTGCCGGTAAGCCTATGGTGACTTTTGTTGCGGAGGCTTTAGCTCAAAGTGAACAGGTTCGAAAAATTTTTGTTTTGGGACCGTCAGAGGCGTTGGCAAAATGCCAGTTCCCGGCTAATACTTTAGTGATTGAGGGTGGGCGAACGATTGTCGAGACCATCCGTCGTGGCATGATGGGGCTTGGGCATAATGAAAAGACGTTAGTGGCTACTGCTGATATTCCGCTTTTAACTGCGGAAGCGGTAAATCACTTTTTGAGCCAATGCAACAAGGTATCAGCAGACTTGTATTATCCTATTGTGAGGAAAGAGGTTAACGAGCGACGATATCCAAATGCCAGGCGAACGTATGTCCGCTTAAGGGAAGGCGTTTATACCGGCGGTAATTTGTTTTTGGTTAATCCAGCTATCGTTGATTCCTGTGCTCAGATTGCTGAGAAAATTATTGCTAACCGAAAAGATCCTTTGCGGTTGTGCAAAATGTTAGGGTGGTCATTTGTTATCCGGTTTTTGTTGGGAACTTTGCGTCTTGCTGATGTGGAGACAAGGGTTGAGGAGATTCTGGGAATAACCGGAGCGGTGATTCAGTCTCCGTATCCTGAACTAGGGATTGATGTTGATAAGCCTAGTGATTTGGAATTGGTGAGAGAGACATTTTCTGTACGAGTATGATTAATAAAAACGATTTAATTAGCGCGATATTGTATCGCGCTTCACTTATTTTCCGATCCTAAGGTTTTTTATATTTCTGGCAGGAATTGTTCTTGTTGCAGAGAATGTGAATAAAAATGTTTATGGCAGGAAAAATGTTCGGCTTTTCTGCTAATTATGGAGGACGGAATGGAAAAAATACGGCGGCAAGAACGAAGAATTGCGCTAACAAAGATTTTGGTTGATAACCCAAATCAATTGTTTCCGCTTAGCCATTTCAGTGGGTTGTTTATGGCTGCGAAGTCTACTGTTTGCGAAGATGTTGATGCAATACGGCTGGCGATAGAACAGTTTGGTTTGGGAAAATTAGAGACGGTTTCTGGTGCCGGTGGAGGAATTAAATATATACCGGTTAAGTCTGCTGCAAAGATTGAGGAGATTTTGTGCGGACTATCGACAAAACTAGCCTCGCCTGACAGAATTATTCCTGGTGGGTTTATCTATATGTCTGATATTTTGTTCAATGTTCAATTAATGTCTCCTATTGGAGAAGTGTTTATGACGCGTTTTGCTTCAGCGGCACCGGATTATATAATGACAGTTGAGACTAAAGGTATTCCTTTAGCTTACTCAACAGCCCGGGCTTTTAATTTACCGTTGATAACGGTTCGACGTGACAGTCGAGTAACAGAAGGGTCTGCTGTAAGCATAAACTATGTTACCGGTTCTTCGCGGCGGATTCAAACTATGTCTTTGCCGCGTCGTGCTATACCAAGCGGGGCAAGAGTGTTGATTATTGATGATTTTATGAAAGCTGGCGGTACGGCACGAGGGATGATTGAATTGGCTGAGGAAGTTGGAGCTGAGGTAGTTGGAACCGGGGTTTTGGTGGCAACTGCCGAACCACGTGAAAAATTAGTAAAAGACTATTTGGCGTTACTTATCTTGCAGACGGTGGATGAGCATAATAAGAAAACGGACATTCGACCAGCGGTTAATAGCTGAATTTCTGTCCGTTGGAGGATAGCTTATGATTGGCGAGCCAGAGTTGACCTTAACTGATATTGAACAGGCATATGCAGCGTTAAGTGGAGTGGCGCATATCACACCGTTGGATCGCAGTACAACTTTTAGCAATCTAGCGGGTTGCGACATCTATTTAAAGTTGGAAAACATGCAGAAAACCGGCTCTTTTAAAATAAGAGGTGCTTACAATAAGGTTAGGTTGCTGACTGCTGGGGAAAGGGAAAAGGGTGTTATCGCAGCATCAGCTGGAAACCACGCTCAGGGGGTGGCTTTTGCTGCCAGAAGTGCAGGGATTAAGGCGACTATTGTTATGCCTGAGGTAGCTCCCTTGGCTAAAGTGGTTGCGACGAGAGGCTATGGAGCGGAGGTTTTATTAAAGGGGCTAGGATACGACGATGCTTACGAGAAAGCTGTTGAAGTTCAGCAGAGTAGCGGTCAGACGTTTGTTCACGCTTTTGATGATTACGCTGTGATCGCTGGACAAGGTACGGTGGGTCTCGAGATTATTCGGCAATTAAGTGATGTGGATTGTATTGTTGTGCCAATTGGCGGTGGTGGATTAATTGCCGGTATTGCAGTCGCTGTTAAATCACTCTGTCCGCGGGTAAAAGTTTATGGGGTGCAGGCTAAGGGCGCGGCGGCGGTATATATATCAAAACAAGAACATCACATCCAAGGGATTACTGATGCTGTTACAATGGCTGATGGCATTGCGGTGAAGCTTCCGGGTGAAAAGAGCTTTGGCATAATTGATAAATATGTTGATGACATATTTGTTGTTGATGATGATACTACTGCAGCAACAATTCTGATGCTTTTGGAACGAGCTAAGTTAATGGTTGAGGGAGCTGGCGCCGTTAGTTTGGCGGCGGTTATTAGTGGGAGTATTCCGACGAAGGGAAAGGTAGTTAGTGTGATTTCCGGAGGGAATATTGATGTAAATATAATTTCCAGGCTTATTGAGCGTGGGTTGGTGGAGTCGGGCCGGAGGGTAAAGATCACGACGACTATTTTTGACAGGCCGGGTGAATTGCAGAAGCTTCTTGCGCTGATAGCTAGCGCACGCGGTAATTTAAATACAGTGTATCATGATCGTGTAGAGCATCAGGTGCCTATTGGCCAAACTGTGGTTGAGATTAGCCTGGAGACTCGCGACGCAATGCATACAGAGGAAATATTGTCTGTTTTGCGCAAAGAAGGGTATCATGTTGATGTTATTTAAGAGGAAAACGGGCGGTTAGTGTCGAAGAGCAATTCGGTTAAAGAACATTTATACAGGGGGAACAGGAATGGCGGATTTTGTGGCTATAGTATTGGCAGCAGGAAAGGGTACTAGGATGAAGTCATCGCTTCCTAAGGTGCTCCATAAGGTGGGTGGAAAACCCATGGTGCGACATGTACTGAATGCTGCAAGAGCTGCTGGGGCTGTAAGGAATATTCTTGTTGTTGGGTTTGGTGGTGATCGTGTTCGGGAGGAGGTTGGCCTGGATGCTGAGTACGCACTGCAGGCCGAGCAACTCGGTACTGGACACGCAGTGCTAGAGACACGAGATTTGCTGGCAGATTATAATGGAACGGTTATGGTGCTTTGCGGCGATACACCGCTGCTTGAGGATAAAATGCTGGCTAAACTGTTTCATGAGCATCTTACTACTGGTGCTTCAGCTACTGTACTAACGGCACTTATGCCTGATCCTACTGGGTATGGAAGAGTTATTCGTGACCAGCAGGGACAGGTTGTAAAAATCGTCGAACAAAAAGACGCAACTCCGGACGAACTTGCTGTCCGAGAGATTAATACCGGAATTTATTGTTTTGAAAGTAAAGCGTTGTTTGCGGCGCTAGGTGGTATTACCTGCGATAATGCCCAGGGTGAGTATTATTTGACTGATGTAATTGGGAAACTGGTAGCGGGCGATGCCAAAGTATGGGCTGTTATTGCAGATGATCATCAGCAGACTATGGGAATTAATTCTCGGGCTCAAATGGCTGAGGCTGAAGGAATTTTGCGTAAGCGTAAGCTGGTGAGGCTTATGGATAGCGGAGTTACAATAATGGATCCTCAATCGACGTTTATTGATGATGAAGTCGAAATTGCACCGGATACGGTTATTTACCCGTTTACTTGGCTGGAAGGCCGGACTACAATCGGAACCGGGACTGTAGTGGGACCTAATGTGAGGTTTTCTGATACTGTCATTGGTGAAAATGTAACTGTTCATTTTACATATGCTCACGAATGTAGGGTTGGCAATAATGTTACTGTTGGGCCGTATGTTCATTTGCGGCCCGGCACTGTTTTGGCTGATGGGGTTAAAATTGGCAACTTTGTTGAAGTGAAAAATACTAACGTCGGTAACGGTAGCAAGATTCCGCATCTCAGTTATGTCGGCGATGCCGACATGGGGGCGCGAGTTAATATTGGTTCAGGTACGATAACCGTAAATTATGATGGAACTAAGAAACACCGCACTATCATAGAAGATGACGCATTTATCGGCTGCAATACTAATTTGGTGGCTCCGGTTACTGTAGGGCGGGGGGCCTATGTGGCTGCCGGGTCAACCATTACTAAGAACGTGCCGCCCGAAGCCCTGGGGGTTGCTAGAGCCCGCCAGAATAATATCGCAGACTGGACAAAGAAACCTAAAGGCTAAAGTAGTGGGGGGAGAAAAATGGTATTAGATAATGGGAAGCGGCTTCGGATTTTAACAGGTAGTGCAAATCCGGGACTTGCGGAAGAAATTGCAGCTTATTTGGGACTGTCGGTGGGAGAAGCTTTTGTAGGTAAGTTTAATAACGGCGAGACTCAGATTATGATTGAGGAAAGTGTGCGCGGTGCTAACGTGTTTATTGTTCAGCCGACTTGCCAGCCGGTAAACGATACGCTGATGGAACTTTTGATAATGGTTGATGCTGTAAGGAGAGCTTCTGCCACACAGATTACAGCGGTAATTCCTTACTATGGGTATGCGCGTCAGGATCGTAAGACACGCGGACGGGAACCGATTTCTGCAAAACTGGTAGCTAATCTTTTGACCACTGCTGGAGTTACCAGAGTGGTTACAATGGATCTTCATGCCGGTCAAATCCAGGGCTTTTTTGATATTCCGGTGGACCATTTGCTGGGAGTGCCACTTCTATCAGATTATTTGGTAACTAAGCAGCTTGACGATTTGGTCGTAGTTTCACCAGATCTTGGTGGAGTGACCAGGGCTAGGCAGCTGGCTGACAGACTGCACGCGCCAATTGCAATTATCGAGAAGCGCCGTCCGGCTCCTGGGGTAGCTGAGGTCATGAATCTGATTGGCAACGTGGAAGGTAAAACTGCGGTAATTATTGATGATATAGTTGATACCGCGGGGTCGCTGACTGAGGGAGCTAAAGCTTTGGGGAAATATGGAGCTAAAGAGGTTTATGCCTGTTGTACCCATGCGGTGCTTAGCAGTCCAGCGTTAGAGCGAGTGGAAGCATCGAATATTAAAGAACTTATAGTGACTAATACAATTCCATTAGACCCTGAGAAAAGTAGTCCTAAACTAAAGGTATTATCTGTTGCTCCGCTGTTTGGAGAGGCAATTATTCGTATTTTTGGAGATTTATCTGTTAGTAAGTTGTTTGATGCTTAATGTTATGAAAGAATACCGGATTGAGAGGGCGGTTATGGCAGATGTACCGGCCATTGCCGCGCTGTTTACCGAAAGTTTTAAAGAAAGTGTCCTGCATCACTGTGGCGGAAAGATGCCTAAGCCATGTGCGATGCGGGACGTCTTTGCCTTAGTGTATGAAGCCGAGCCAGCGGCGGCATTTGTAGCTCGGTCGTCAGAAGGGATAATCGGCTATTGTTTTGCGCCCACGGCGTTGCCGCGTCTTTGGTGGCGGGCGGTGCTTGGGGGGCATATCTTTAAGTGGGCTTTACGTTGGATTAGTGGGCAATATGGGTTTGGGTTTTCGCCAGTAAAAGTAATTTTATTGAATAAGCTGGCGTTTCTTCGTTCGGCGGCGACACCGACAAAGGCGTCTAATGCCCGGATCTTATCGATTGCAGTTGCTCTAGATTGGCGTGGCAGGGGGATAGCCGGCGATCTCTTAGCAGCGGGGCTAGCGTATTTTCGAGTGACTGGCGCACATAGAGTACGGCTTGAGGTGCGTCCTGATAATATTTCGGCGATCAAGGTTTATCAAAAAAAGGGGTTCGTCGAAGCAGGAATGACTTATGATTCTCAGGGGCCATGGCTTATTATGTTTAAAGAAATGGAGTAGGCTATGCTGGACTTGAATGTGCGCTTGGTCAGTATTCTTGGGGTGCTCACAGTCATTGTTTTGCTGGGGCTAACGCTCGATTACTTAGGTAAATTACAACGTCCGTTTCGTTTGGGCCTTTGGGTAGCGCTTTTAGGAATTGCTGCCGGGGGATTATTTACCTTTATGGCGGTTAGGCCGGTTGGCCATTTCTATGGTCCAGTTTTTTCTGAGCTTAAGACTGCCCAGAAAGTAGTGGCTTTAACTTTTGATGACGGGCCGTATCCTCCTTATACTGATCAGATATTGGATATTCTCAAGGAAGCACGTGTTCCGGCAACTTTCTTTGTGGTGGGATTAAATGCTCAAAAATATCCGGACTTGCTGCGGCGGATAGTGGCTGAGGGGCATCAGGTAGGAAATCATACATATCATCATCTTGATCTTTTAAAGGCCGATAGTGTCGCTATTAGCAAAGAAGTTGATAGTACCAATGCTACTATTATGGATATTACTGGCAAGGGAACTCTGTTAGTAAGGCCGCCGCACGGTTTTCGTGATGCTCTTGTGATGGAAATGATGGCCGAGCGGAAGCTTAGTGTGGTTGAATGGTCGGTGGCTAGCCGCGACTGGACTAATCCAGGGGTGGAGACAATAGTTGACCGCACTTTGAGCAAAGTGAAAAATGGGGCGATTATTCTTTTGCATGATGGTGATGGGGTAGAGCAAGCTGCATCAAGGGCTCAGACGGTGGAGGCGACGCGCCGGATTATTCGCGAGCTTAAGGCTGAAGGGTATACCTTCGTAACTGTTAGTGAGATTTTGAAACCGGAGGACTAAATGAAGATCGTTGTTGGTTTGGGTAATCCCGGGAATCGATACAGTGCCACCAGGCATAATGTGGGATTCATGACTACTGACCTGTTGGCTGCGCGCTGGGAAGTAGATAACTGGAAAAATAGATTCGATGGGTTGGTTGCTGAATATCGCGGTGTTGACACAGTGCTTCTCATAAAGCCTCAGACGTACATGAATTTGAGCGGTGCCGCAGTGAAGGCTGCCGTCAATTGGTACAAGTTGTCGGTGGAAGATGTGATTGTTATTTATGATGATCTTGATTTGCCTTCTGGAAAATTGCGACTTCGCACAAAAGGTGGTTCGGGTGGCCATCGTGGAATTGAATCTATTTTGATGGAGCTTGGAAAGGATGATTTTGCGCGGGTTCGTATTGGGATTGGTCGTCCGCCACAGTTTATGGCGACTGCTGATTATGTACTGGGGCGATTTTCTCCAGAGGAAATACAGGTGGTAGAACCGTCACTCAAGCGGGCTGCGGATGCGGTTGAGGCCATAATTAAAGGTGGGATGGCTAAGGCTGCTAATGAATATAACAAAGGCTGATTATAAATGAGGTGGAACTGAGTGCTGACTGCGCTTTACGCGGATGCGAACGGAAAGATATATGATGCGCCTGGATATTGGGCGGTGGGGCGAACTGGTTTTTTTGACGCGGCACTGACAATGGATGATGTTATACCCTTGCCTGGAGGAACTGATCTGATGTTTCTGCCGGGAGCGAGCGCAGTCGCTGTGCGTTCAGGTAAGCTTGAATCAATTGCTACGTCGCTATTTGCGGTGGCAGCTATTTTACCGGTAGGCTATACTAGGACACACCTTCCTGCATATGTAAAACAAGCGGAGGCGCCGTTTTTGCCGCTTTATGGCTATACTGCAGTAGCTGCCCATAAAGATAGATTGTACGTAGCGGCAGTGAAAAGTGATGACAACGCAAAATGGCACCCTAGCCGATTCAATACGCCTGGTTTGGCGAATAAAATTGCTAAGGTGCGGCAGGAACTAACTGATAACCGGCTTGTGGAGCATCTGGCCCGCTGTTCAGAAGAGTGGCATTGTTGTACAGCTGAGAATCTTTTTTATCATCGTTGGGAAGCTGGTATTCCTGTATCACAAACCTGCAATGCAAACTGTTTAGGCTGTATTTCGCTCCAACCGTCCGGCTGTTGTCCTGCATCTCAGAGTAGGATAACATTTGTTCCGAGTGTAGCGGAAGTAGCTGCGGTTGGAGTTTATCATCTTAGCGGTGCGCCGGAGCCGATTATCAGTTTTGGCCAAGGGTGCGAAGGAGAGCCGTCCATCGCGGCAGATACTATCGCTTCAGCGGTAGGACAAATACGCAAACATACAAGCCGCGGAGTAATAAACATAAATACTAATGCCGGCTTTACCGAGGGGCTAAACATGATAGTCGATGCTGGTCTTGACAGTATGCGGGTAAGTGTTATTAGTGGCAGAGAGGAAACCCATCAAGCATATTATCGAGGAAATTATTCCTTGGATGCGGTAAAAAAATCAATTGCTTATGCTAAAAAGAAGGGTGTATATGTGTCGTTGAATATGCTGCTGCTCCCAGGACTCAATGATCAGGCGGCGGAAATGGCTGCCTGGCGATTATTTATCCAGGAAACCGGGGTGGATATGATCCAGCTTCGCAACCTTAACATCGACCCGGATATGGTATGGCAAGCGTTGCCGGAAATAAGTGATAGGTCGCTGGGCATCAGAAAATTTATTAAAGAATTGCGGCAGGAGTATCCTGATGTGCAGATTGGTAATTTTAGCAGGTATATCAGGACGGAACCCTAAGTTGTTTAAGAATAACAACGTGGCGTATGGGGATTAATACTATTAAATATAACTGATAAAAGTGAGAATGAATTCTTATTTTGAGAAAAGATAGATTATTTGGCGATGTTTCTTAAAGTTAACAATACTTATGAAGGTTATTAGCAAAATGTGTAGAATTTTGTAATAGGATTTTTCGGATAAACAGTTTTGATCAGTATTGTTATTTATTGAAGGAGGCCAAAAAATGAGTGTTAAAGTTATGGTTGTAGATGATTCGGCTTTTTCCAGAGTGATGATAGCAGACGCTCTAGCAGAGGGAGGATATGAAGTCGTAGGTGAGGCAGAATCGATAGATACTCTGATAGAAACGTATGATAGCTGCAAACCTGATGTTATTACGATGGATATAGCAATGCCTGGCGCAGATGGTTTTGAGTGTAGTAAAAACCTTATTTTGCATGACCCTAAGGTGAAGATAATTTTGGTCAGTTCGATGAAAGACGAAGAAACTGAGCAAGAAGCTAGGCGCATTGGAATAGCCGGTTATGTTCAGAAGCCGGTGGAGGCTGAAGCATTGTTAACGGTAATTAATAGTGTTCTGGCTCCGGATACTATGTACCAGACCTTGGATGAGTTTGGCGTGGGTGTTTTTAAAGAAGCGCTTGCCCAAAGCGTTACCCGTATGACTAAAACAACGGCAACGTTTGCAGAAGATAATGAATGCTGTAACAATGCTTCTCAGGAGATTACGGTAGTTATCGGTATTATAGGGCGGTACTCAGGTAATATGATTGTGGCTCTTTCAGCAGAAACGGCGAACAAAATGACGGAGATAATTCTCCGGCGCGAAGCGAAGAGCCGTGAAGAGGTAGTCGGATTAGCGGCTGAATTTGCCAATGTTGTTGGCGGTATTGCTTGTTCGATGCTCAATAAGAAAGAAAAAGCCTTTGGTTTAAGGGTGGCTCCGCCAAGTGTTTTTTATGGGGGAGCCACTGAAGTTGTCAGCCCTAATATCAAATGCCATAATACTTATGCAGATACCGAGTTTGGCCGTATTTATCTAAGTGTTGGTTTTAAAAAGGGGTCGGTATTATGGATGTAAATGCTATTAATCCCATATTGGATGCATTTGCGCATATATTGCCGCAAGTGGGGTTCCAAGTGGTAGAAAAAAAGGCAATATCACTGGAAAGTTCCTGTCTGCGCAATCCTGGAATGATTATAAATATTGGAGTTATGGGACCGCTTAAGGGGGCAATACTAATTGGAATGGATGTCGAGTCAGCTAAACAGTTTGCCTCTAAAATGATGATGGGTATGGAGGTGGTAGAACTAGATAGTTTGGCCCAAAGTGCCATTTCTGAAATGGGGAATATGGTATGTGCTAATGCTTGTACTAATTTTAGCCAGAGCGGCATGGGCGGACTTGATATTTCACCACCTACTTTGCTGATTGGTAAAGATGCAATGATTAAACTCTCGGTGCCAAAGGTGATTGGAGTAACTTTTGCTGTTGATGGCATCAGAGTAGATGTGTTTGTGGGCTTGTTTTAATGGTTTGGAAAAAGTTAGGCCGCAAAGCCATAATTGATGACTTTGCGGCCTAACTTTTTGCCGGTTGCTTTTCTTGAAATAAAGGGCTGCTGCGCAATCCAAGCTGGTTTTATGGTAAAATAGCTTAGTTAAGGTTGATTAATAAACGTTTATGGAGAGTGAGAAACAAAATGATTGAAAGTAGTACCGGGATTTTGGCGGCGTTCGCGATTTATTTGATTGTGATGATGGGAATAGGTATTTATTATTGGCGGAAAGAACAGACGATGTCTGATTATATTCTCGGGGGACGCCAACTGGGCGCTTGGGTAACGTCAATGAGTGCGGAGGCATCGGATATGAGCGGCTGGATGCTGATGGGATTGCCGGGATATGCTTATGTTGCCGGCCTTGAGGCCAGCTGGATCGCGCTGGGATTGATTCTTGGGACATGGGCTAACTGGCGGTTTATTGCCAAAAGGTTGCGGCAGTATACCCAGATTGCTAATGATTCTTTGACTTTACCTGATTACTTCCAGAATCGGTTTCAGGATAAATCACAGATACTCAGGGTTATTTCTGCGGTATTTATCCTAATATTTTTCTTGATCTATACTTCGTCAGGCTTTGTGGCTGGTGGAAAACTTTTTCAGACTGTGTTTGGCTTGCCATACACAACTGCAATGGTGCTGGGAGCGTTTGTTGTAGTTTTTTACACTTTTCTTGGCGGGTTTATGGCCGTGTGTTGGACTGATTTTGTACAGGGCGTTATGATGTTTTTTGCTATTTTAGCGGTGCCTATTACTGCAACATTTTTGTTGGGAGGACCTATAGCTACAGCTAATTCGTTGACTACGATGCATGCCGAGTTGTTCCACTTTTTTTCGGGTGCGAACGGAAAACCACTTACGCTAATTGCTGTTGTTTCTATGATGGCCTGGGGCCTGGGGTACTTTGGGCAACCGCATATTCTGGTGCGATTTATGGCAATACGTTCATCGGCGGAAGTAAAAAAGGCCACTAATATTGCGATGACTTGGGTAATATTTTCGCTAGTCGCAGCTGTTCTGGTAGGACTTGTGGGACGGGCTTACCTTACAACACCGCTGGAAGGTTCGGCGGTGGAGACGGTCTTTATGGTGATGACCCATGATGTTTTCAGCAGTTTTTTTGCCGGACTGATTTTAGCTGCTGTATTAGCTGCGGTGATGAGCACTGCGTCATCTCAACTTCTTGTGACGGCATCAGCGGTATCGCAAGATTTTTATAAAGCACTGTTTAGGCGAGATGCTGGTGAAAAAGAGTTGGTATGGGTTAGCCGGGCGACAGTACTTGTTGTGACTGTGGCAGCAGTACTTTTAGGCATTGATCCTAATAATTTTATTTTGGATATGGTGGCCTACGCTTGGGCTGGATTCGGTGCAGCCTTCGGACCTACGCTGGTGCTGTCGTTGTTTTGGAAGCGTATGACTCGTAACGGGGCGCTGGCCGGAATCATAGTAGGCGGGATAACGGTGTTAATTTGGAAACAATTTGCGTTTTGGGGGCTGTATGAAATTGTACCGGGCTTTGTGCTGTCTTGCCTGGCGATATATTTTGTTAGCATTTTTGATATTCCGCCAACCCAGGCGGTGCTAAATGAATTTGAAGCGGTGGATAAAAGCGAAATATAGGTGGTGCGACATCGGTAATTGGAGGTAATGGCGGATGGTAGAGAGGAGGTTTCTAGGCGTGAAAAGAGTGCTGATTTGTATATTATGTATGCTTTTACTGGGTGATGTAGGGGTAGGCTTTGCGGCTAATAACGCTGGTGTTAATTCTATTGATATGACAATACAAGATTTGACTAATGCGATAAAGAAAAACCCAAACGATGCAGTGAATTATTACAAACGAGGAAATGCATATTTTAGTAAAGCTGAGTATGGACAAGCAATAAAAGATTTTACAAAAGCTGTGGAAAATAATCCTGGATATGCGTATGCTTACTTAAGTTGTGGTTGGTCTTATGCTAAATTTGGGCAGGACGAGTTGGCACTTAATGATTATAGCCAGGCTATTATGTGCAATCCTTTTCTTGAACAAGCCTACTCTGACCGTGCAAATATTTATATTAAACGTGGACTGTATGATTTAGCTATTGGTGACTGCAGTAGGGCAATACAGAATAATCCGAAATGTATTACTGCTTATATCAACAAAGCGGCAGCTTATGAGAAGCAAGGTTTATTTCAGGAAGCAATTAAAACATATAAAAGTCTTCTTTTAAATGTATCATCGCAAGACCTTCAAGAAATTGATGGGGCGAAGCAACGTATTTTAGCGTTGGGCGGCATAATTTGATATTTTGGGGGCTCTATTAATACAAATAAAAACAACGGCGAGAGCTTTTTCCGATCTGCTCTCGCCGTTGTTTTGCCTTTACCCATCCACCTACTACGGCACCACCCGTAGCAATCCCCATAAATATAATACATTATTTTTATGGGGATTGCAAATGAGAAGTAAAGGAAATATAAACATTATTTTAAGTTGGAAGATTTTTCTTTGAGTGCATGAATGAATTGATCCCAGGGGAAAAGGGTTCCCGGACACACCGTACCTTGGGTTACGGCTCGGTGGGGGACAACGTTTTCAAGTGGGACATGGTATTTGGCCATAAGCTCCAGGGTTAAGGTTACAAGGGCGTCTAGCTGTTGGGAAGTGGGAAGACTGGTCTCGAAGTTTCCAACAAGTGAGATGCCTATGCTTCTTTTATTTGCGCCCAGCGCATGTGACCCGATTGCGTTTTCTGGTCGCCCGTTTTGGACAACGCCATCAGGCAGAATTACTTTATGGTAGCCAATGCCAGCCCAGCCTTTGGCCAGATGCATTTCGTGGATATCGGCAACTGAAACATTGTCTATAGCAGTGTGGTGAATGACAATCATATCTGTTTTTTTCCGTTGTTGTAGTATTTCTGAAAAATAAAGCTCAGGCCTAAAGAAGTTTCCGGTTATGACCCACTCTTCAGGCGGGTAAGTTTTATTAACGGTGGTTGCTGACGGATCAGGATTAGTTACTTCGCCTTTCTTCATGTAGGTTTTGACGATTGAGGGCGGGGCCGCGGATATTTCAAAGCCGCGTATTTTGGTATGCATGTTGATTTTGGTTTGGCTGTCATTATCTAAGAAGAAGGTAATCAGGTTGTATTTACCGGCAGGATTTTGAATAATTACCGCTAGGCTGCTATTTGGCGCAGAAGCGGACGTAAGGACTATGCTATTTGGTGCAATTATTTGGTTATGCAGTTCGCTAAAATAGTTTTTGAAGTTTCTAATTTTGATGCTGCCATCAACTAGTGTGGTTTCTTTTGTGACAACATCTTGGCTGTTATATTCGACCCAAATAGTTTGATTAAGTCCGCCGGACGGTGTCATATATCCGTAAGACTTTGCAGTGCGGTCAGAGCTGTTTTGCCATTCGGCTGGCGTCCAGAATTGGTGAGCTGAATCTTCGACAATAAAATAACTGCCATACTTTTGTTCGATTTGCTTTTTGGTATCGCCAACTTCGGCAAAGGTAACTACAGTTAGGCAAGAAAATAAGATACAGGCTAAGATGAGTGTGAAAATTGTTTGTGTTAGTAGTTGTTTGCGGCAAATGATCATAGCAATAATAGTCTCCTGTTATAATTTATCTTGATAACAGCCTGTAAGACTCCATCCTCTTAGGTCGGAGAAACAGGCTATAACACCCGAAGAACTTATATTATTATTTATTTCGGTACCTTAGGGTTAACACCCTTCCGGGAAGGCCGAAAATTTGTTGCGTGGTTGGTATTTGGAGGCATTGTTTGTGTTGGTGTGTAATATTACTAATATGACTTAGGGGTGGAAAGAGGGAAGTAAGTTTTGGGTAAGAAAAATGGATTACGTTATATATTCCTGATGGTTTTTGGGGCAATATTATTCTATGCTGGTATTTCGACGGTGACTTGTGGGGCTAATTCAGCCCCGGATCATGTAATGCTTACTTGGACGGGAGATCCGGCGACAACAGAAACTATAACTTGGAGAACAGCGGGGACTGAAGCAGCCGGGCGGGTAGAGTATGTAGAAATGGGAGCAGAAAAATCTTTTTCCAGGAATGCTAAAGTGGCTTTGGCAAAAGTCACGATATTGGCTACTAATTTGGGAGATCAGAGTATCCACTCCGCTACATTAACGCAGCTTAATCCAGGGACACGGTATCAATACCGTGTTGGTGATGAAACTGGGTGGAGTGAACCACGAACCTTTACCACTGCTGTAGCTAACAGTCAGCAGTTTAGCTTTATCATTTTTGGTGATTCGCAAAGTACTAATTATAATGTTTGGCGCACGACGCTGCAAGCAGCTTATCAGGCGAATCCCGATGCATCATTCATGATAAATATGGGTGATTTAACTGATGTTGGACAGGACTATGCTCAATGGAATGCTTGGTTTACAGCTGCCCGAGGGGTAATTGATAATATTCCGATTATGCCGGTGGTTGGGAATCACGAAACTTATACTCCCACGGGACAGTTTTCTAAACCGACATTCTTTACTGCTCAGTTTAAGCTGCCTTCTAATGGGCCGGCAGGTCTGAGAGGACAAGTATATTCTTTTGACTATGGTGATGTGCACTTCAGCGTATTGGATAGTCAGGATGGAGAAGAGGGGCGGTTTGTACCTGACATGTTGGCAGTGCAGCAGGCTTGGCTAGAGAAGGATCTGGCAGCAAGCAATAAGCGGTGGAAGGTAGTCCTAATCCATCGTCCGCTCTATAATAATAAATTAGCTAATGATAATGTAAAAATAAGAAAAATGTTCGCGGCGATATTGGATAAATATCATGTTGATGTAGTATTTACTGCTCATGAGCATGTTTACGCCCGCACCTACCCGCTTTATGGTGGTATGGCGATGAAGAGCGCTGACAAGGGGACCATTTATGTTGCGACCGGCCGTAGTGGCACAAAGACTTATCAGGACCCTGTAGCTAAAGCCGGGGATAAAATTTTTTGTAACCCCCTGGATGAGCCAAACTATTTAGTGGCGGAAGTCAAGGGCGATATGCTAATGGTAAGAGCATTTAAAAAAAGCGGAGCGATTATCGATGCCTGGAGTATTAATAAGGCGAGCCAGTGAGTGTGAAATGGAGATTTAGTCTGGAAAAACAGAGTTTATCATGGTAAAATAATTTTGTTAATATCAGCTAATTAGTTTGACTGAATAATTTCCCGTGTGCCTTAGGTGGATGACACCCGTTGGGATCATACTGCTGGTTGGCCTATTTCTAAAGTTAGTTTAAAAATAGAATATTTCTAAACCGCTTGGATCCGCTTCGGACTTAGACGGCAATGGGTTAATCAGGGTATTATGCCTTCTTGTCTGCTTTGTAGTGGACAAGAAGGTTTTTGTTTTTAGTAATTTAATAAGGGAGTGTAATTTGAATGGAAAGATCAAATCGCTGTTTTGAAATTATTACTAAATATGTATCGGTATGGGTAGTTATTGGTGCCGGGGTAGCTTTTTTCTATCCGCCGATGTTTACATCACTAAGCAAAGAAATTCCTTATTTGTTAGCGCTTATTATGCTTGGTATGGGGTTAACCATGACGTTTGATGAATTTAGACTAGTTATTAATAGACCGAAGGACATTTTTTATGGCGTAGTACTGCGATATTTGATAATGCCGTCAGTGGCCTGGCTGATATCCGTAATTCTGGCCTTGCCTCCTGAGTTAGCGGCTGGTTTGATCTTGGTCGGTTGCTGTCCTAGTGGTACAGCTTCTAATGTTTTAACCTTTATTGCCAGGGGGGATACTGCCCTCTCGGTTTCTGTTTCAAGTTTAAATACACTGCTTGCGCCGCTTTTGACTCCGCTGATTTTTCTCTTTTTTGCTGGTGCAGTTATTCCTGTGGATGTAACTGGTTTATTACTAGATATTATTAAAATAATAGTTGTGCCTATCATTTTGGGTGTATCATTCAGAATGGTTGCAGGAAAATATGTAAATAAATTGCAGCCGGCTATTCCGGCAATATCGGTTATTCTAGTTGTCGTAACTATTAGTGTAGTTGTTGCTGTCAATGCGGCGAAGATAAGTGCTGTAGCGGTTATCGCAATAGCAGCAGTTATACTGCACAATTTGATTGGTCTGGGGTTAGGCTATAGTGCATCGCGTTTTATTGGCATGAGTGAACCAAAATCCAGAGCGCTCACTTTTGAAATTGGTGTGGAAAATTCAGGATTAGCTGTAGCATTAGCCTTGGCACATCTTGATCCGGTTGCTGCAATTCCTGGGGCGATTTTTAGTGTCTGGCATAATCTGAGTGGAAGTGCGCTAGCAACATTCTGGGTTAAAAAGGATATGCGAAATTTAACTGAAGTTATAAAAGAACAACTCGGGTAAGGTATTAATGTTGCGCTTGCTGTTTGCGTGTGTTATAATAATTTAGTGTGGAATCAACCGACTGTGCAAAGCGAGGTGCAATAGAATGAAAGAAAAAATTCATCCGAATTATAGCGAGGCTAAGGTAATTTGCGGTTGTGGCAATACCTTTATGACCGGATCAGTTAAAAAGGAACTTCGTGTGGACGTATGTTCGAAGTGCCATCCGTTCTTTACCGGTCAACAGCGTCTGGGTGCTGCCCGTGGGCGTATTGAAAAATTCAATAAGCGTTACGGACAAGAGGGCTAAAAGGAGCAGAGCAGCGATGCTCTGCTTTATTTATAGCTACGATTGTTAAAGTAAGACAATAAGATATAGGCTGGGAATGGACTGTTATATGAGAGGGGAGATTAACCGTGAAACCGAAGGTTTATGTTGGAGGGCAAGCGGTTATCGAAGGAGTAATGATGCGTGGGCCGGAGTACATTGCTACTGCAGTCCGCGAGCCATCAGGCAATATTATTGTCAAAAAGGATCTGGTTTCATCAGTTACAGATAAGTATCCAGTTTTGAAAAAGCCCTTACTGCGTGGGGTTGTTTCGCTTGTTGAATCACTGGTGTTTGGTCTGAAGGCGCTGTCATTTTCAGCTCGGGCGGCCGGGGAGGAAGGCGAGGAACTAAGTGCTAAGGAAATAGGGATGACAATGGCTTTCGCACTTTTTTTGGCGATTGTTCTCTTTATTATTATTCCGACATATGGGGCAAAGTATATTCATAGTACTGTGACTGATGCACGTCTCCTGAATTTATTTGAGGGTGTACTCAGACTGGCGATCTTTTTCGCGTATGTGACAGGGATCTCTCTTTTGAAAGATATTCAGCGGGTCTTCCAGTATCATGGCGCTGAGCACAAGACTATCCATGCATATGAGGCAGGAGTTCCACTGACGGTAGAGAATATTCGCGGGTACAGCACGCTTCACCCGCGATGTGGGACAAATTTTCTTCTGATTGTTATGGTAGTTAGTATTTTTGTGTTCGCCTTTTTGGGATGGCCTGATTTATGGCTCAGAATATTGTCTCGGGTGGTGCTCATGCCGGTGATTGCTGGGGTTAGCTATGAAGTGATTCGGTTCGCTGGACGTAGTGACAAACAATGGGTGGCGTGGCTGATTACTCCGGGGTTGTGGTTGCAGAAGCTGACTACCAGGGAGCCAAGCGATGACCAAATCGAGGTGGCTGTTAAGGCACTTGAGGCAGCTAAACCCGCTAATGTTGATGAGGTGAATGGCATTGCTTGACAAGGTGCAGGCTATTGAAGATAAGTATGTAGAACTTGAAAATTTAATTAGTGATCCGGCGACAATGGCGAACATGAGTGAATGGCAGAAACTAACCAAAGCTCATTCGAAGTTGACTGATATCGTAGTTAAGTTTAGGGAATATAAAAGTGTTCACCAGGGCATTACGGATGCCCTGGAACTTTTGAAAGATAAACTGGATGACGATTTCAGGGAGTTGGTGTCGGCTGAATTAACTGAGCTAAAGGCTGCGAAAGAACGTTTGGAAGCTGAACTTAAAGTGCTCCTTTTACCCCGTGACCCAAATGATGATAAGAATGTAATTATTGAAATACGCGGCGGCGCAGGTGGCGATGAGGCGGCTCTCTTTGCAGGTGATCTGTTCCGCATGTATACGCGCTATGCCGAGAATTGTGGTTGGCGAACCGAAATTATGGACGCTAACCCAACTGACTTGGGTGGATTTAAGGAAGTAGTATTCGTGGTCGAGGGTGACGGTGCGTATTCGCGTCTGAAATACGAAAGCGGAGTACATCGAGTGCAACGGGTACCAACAACTGAGGCGAGCGGACGGATTCACACTTCGACGGTTACCGTGGCAGTGCTGCCGGAAGCCGAAGAGGTAGATGTAGATATTAATCAAAATGATCTTAAAATTGACACGTATTGTGCCAGCGGCGCAGGCGGTCAGCATGTAAATAAGACGGAATCGGCAGTAAGAATTACTCACTTGCCGTCAGGTGTGGTGGTACAGTGCCAGGATGAAAAGTCGCAGCTTAAAAACCGTGACCGGGCGATGCGAGTATTAAGGGCGAAGCTGTTGGAGCTTGCTGAAGCATCGCAACATGCGGAAGTGGCAGAGGCTCGAAAGAGTCAGGTTGGCACAGGAGACCGTAGTGAGAGAATCAGGACATATAATTTTCCGCAAGGTCGAGTGACAGATCACCGGATTGGACTGACGTTGCATAAACTGGACTTCGTTTTGAACGGAGATTTGGGGGAATTGATCGGGGCGCTGACTACGACTGATCAAAGCGAACGCTTGAAGCAGGTTGAATGACAATGACGGATGAAAAATGGACAATAGGCAAAATTTTAACATGGACTAAGCAGTACTTTGGTGAAAAAGGAGTGGATAATCCGCGCCTTGATGCTGAGGTGCTGCTTTCCCATGTTTTGGGACGGGATCGTCTTTATTTATATGTGAATTTTGATCAGCCGCTGGAGGCAAATGAGCTTGCGGAATTTCGGGAGCTGGTGAAACGACGTGCGCTTAGGATGCCGGTAGCTTATTTGCTCGGGTGGAAGGAGTTTATGGGGCTGCGGTTTGCTGTTGGTCCGGCGGTATTAATTCCTCGTCCGGATACTGAGATTTTAGTGGAATATGCACTAAGTCGATTGAAGACGCGGCCGACATCGCTGATACTGGATGTGGGGACTGGGAGCGGAGCGATAGCGGTTAGCGTGCTTTCGCAAATGGCGGAGGCGCGAGGTATGGCTGTGGATATTTCTCTTGATGCGCTTAAGGTAGCAGAGAAAAACGCGGCTGACCATGGGGTGGCTGGACGTCTCGAATTAAAGTGCGGTGATCTTTTTTCGCCTGCCGAGGGGCGGTGTTTTGACGCGGTTTTGAGTAACCCTCCGTATATTACGACAAGTGAAATGGCGGCACTGGCGCCTGAGTTATGGTATGAGCCGAAGGGAGCGTTGGCTGCAGGTGCGGACGGACTTGATTTTTATCGCCGGCTTGTTGCGGAAGGTAAGATGTATGTAAAAAAAGGCGGCTTTATGGCTTTAGAGGTTGGCGCAGGTCAAGCTGCTGAAGTGTGCGCTTTGGCTGATTTAGCCTCTGGGCTTATAGCGGTGGAAGTTGTAAAGGATTACGCTGGGATTGACCGGGTGGTTGTTTTGGAATGGAGGTCATGATGAAGACACAGGTGTATGTTGTTAATGGTGCTAACCCTGATTTTAGTTTGCTGGCAAAGGCGGCTGAGGTACTCAGAGGTGGTGGACTGGTAGCATTCCCTACTGAGACAGTGTATGGCTTGGGGGCTAATGGGCTTAATTCTGGAGCGGTGGCAAAGATTTTTGTAGCGAAAGGGCGACCTTCCGATAATCCGCTGATTTTGCATATTGCTGATGCCTCTGAGGTGGACAAGTTGGTGAGGCAAGTTCCCGTTTGCGCCAGGGCGCTTATGGATCGATTTTGGCCAGGACCGCTTACTGTGGTACTTGAACGGACACCGGCGGTGCCGGACGGAGTGACAGGCGGGCTGAATACGGTGGCGATAAGGCAACCGGATTCAGTGGTGGCCAGGGACCTCATTCGTTTGGCAGGTATACCGCTGGCTGCGCCAAGTGCAAATTCATCAGGTCGACCTAGTCCGACTACGGCTCAGGCGGTATTGGCTGATCTCGAAGGAAAGATAGATGTGGTGGTTGATGCTGGACCATGCGATATTGGGGTAGAGTCGACGGTAGTGGATTGTACGACTTCAGTACCAGTGGTCTTAAGGCCAGGCGGGATAACGCTGGAGATGCTGAGCGCAATATTGGGGGATAATATTAAGGTCGATTCGGCGTTAAGGGGAGATAATGTTACTCCGCGATCTCCAGGAATGAAGTATAAGCATTATGCGCCGTTAGCTCCGATGATGCTATATGAGGGCGAAACAGGTGTTGCTCAAGAAATGCTTGTTGATGCTGTTAGACTAGCACTTTCGACAAAGCGGGTTGGCGCAGTGGTGTCGACCGAGACGGCGGGGTTACTGCCTGAAGGCGTAGCGGTGGCCGACTACGGGTCGCGGCAACGACCTGAAGAGGTGGCGGCTAATTTGTATAAAGCGCTTAGAAAGTTTGACAATGAACCGGTGGATGTTATATACGCAGAGGGGATTGTTGAGTCTGGGTTGGGGCTAGCGGTGATGAACAGGTTGCGAAAAGCTGCGGGATACAGAATAGTAAAGTGCGGTAGAGAGGGCTAAATAGCATCCTAAACTTGGCTGTAGATTACCTGTTTTGGTTAATAATTAATAGTTGACAAACGTTACATAAAGTAATAAAATATAATATGTGACTTGGAGAGAATGCTTTGGGGAGTCGCCAAGTTGGTTAAGGCATCGGACTCTGACTCCGACATTCGAGGGTTCAAATCCTTCCTCCCCAGCCATATGACTCACTAGCTCAACTGGCAGAGCAACTGACTCTTAATCAGTAGGTTCACGGTTCGATTCCGTGGTGGGTCACCAGAAAAATCAAGGCTTCGCAGTGATGCGAAGCCTTTTGCTATGTATAGATGGCGGCAGTCGCAAAAAGGGCAAAAGTTTGACTCTAAAAAATACTAACTTTTTTTCTTGATGCCGCAGTCAAATAAATATTTTAGCGACCACAAATTTTGAACTCAGGGAGGAATTTATGGATATTCGTCAACTGCGTTATTTTATTTCGGTTGCTGAAAACTTAAACTTTACCGAAGCTGCTAGATCTCAGTATGTTGCACAGTCTGCTGTAAGCAGGCAAATTGCTGATTTAGAGAAGAAGCTCGGCGTAAATTTGTTTACCAGGGATAAGCATTCTGTTTCCCTTACAGCAGCAGGCAGACTGCTTTTGCAAGAAGCTTATACAATTGTAGGGCGTTCCGATGCTGCTGTTGAGATGGTTAAGCAAGCTGCTGTTGGTACTGCAGGTATTTTAAAGATCGGCTATCTTGGAGTTCCCTTAATGCTGCCCTGGGCCGAACAATTGCGATTATTTCATCTTGCCAACCCAAAAGTTCAGCTTCACTTTAATGAGTATGATGCCGGTAGTCTTACCAGCGAGTTGGAAAACCGAAAATTGGATATTGGTTTTACCAGATCGATCAGTGTTAAAAATAGCAGCGTAATAAATTGGCGAAAAATCGACGTTGACTCTGTTTGCGTTGTTATGCGTCCGGATCATCACTTAGCCAATAGTAAAAAGATTGAATTTCGAGGTTTGGAAAATGAATCTTTTATTACAATTAGCCGATTAGCGTCTCCGGGGTTATATGATCATATGCTTGGATTGTGTTTAAAAAATAATATTTCGCCTAAAATTATATTTCAGCCTTCTAATGTTCAATCAGTGTTATTTTCAGTATTTATTGGTATGGGAATAGCGATTTTACCGCGATGTTTTGAAAACTGTCTGCCGACACTTCAACTCAAATTTATCGATATTGAGGGCGAAGAGGTAAATAGTGAGTTGGTAGTTGCCTGGAATAAAATGATTGATAATCCATCCGCGATGTTGTTTTTAAACTCTATCTTAAATCATACTGGTATTGCAGAGTTTGCGTAACTTTTACTATTGAATTACAACCACTTATAGAAGTGGCGGATTCTTGGGAACTCCCGCCTGAAAAGTGAATATATTATGAAATAGTAATGACTTATCGGCATTGCGGTGATGACAACGTAATGCCGATAAGTCATTACTATGATCGGAAATGGATGTTTCCTTAAAAATTGTCTTTAGGTTATTCTTAGTACGAGAGTTATAAAAATTTTAACAAAGTTATTGTTGCGCAGCTTTAACTGGTAAAGGGAGGATTCTATATGTATAAAGACGATCCTGCACGCGCATATAACCGTACCCGTGAGGAGATCCGTACGCGGGGAGCAATTTTTAATATTAATGAAGGCATTAATATTGATAGTGGCAATGATTGTATCACTAGGCTTATTGGATGGCCGGGAGTAGGAACCCGTATGGTTGCATTTCATCTTTTGATTCACAAGCCGGGCGGCAGTTTCTCCATGCATAGTCATCCTATTTCTGAAGAGAGCATGATTTGCATTCGTGGCAAGGGAGAAGTTAATTTTGGTGCTGGGTGGGAAAAGGTAGAAGCCGGTAATATTTTGTTTGCCCCTATTGCCTGTCCGCATGCTACCAGGTGCGATTCGAATGCTACTGAAGATTTTATCGTTTTATCTTATGCTTGTCCGTCTCCTTTGGAGTTTTATCAGGAAATCGGACTCATGGAAAATGGAATATTCAAAACCGATGAGATTGACAGATTGCTGTTAAATCTTGAAGCAGATAATATCCCCAAAGACTGTGTGATGGAACAAAATGATTTAGGAGGAATCTATCGGGCCGAGACAAGAGGCTACGAAGAAGTAGCCAAAAGCGGCGGAGTATTCAATGTCTATCGTGGGGCGCCGTTCTATGGTTATGGCGGCGAAATGAAGTTTTTAGTCTGGCCTGGTGTAGGAGCGAAAAATGTTGGACACCACAATGCCTGTCACGAGCCAGGTGTTGCCTTCAAACCTCATGTCCATCCGATTTCGGAGGATGCGGTTCTCTTTTGGAACGGCACAGGGATGGCATATCTGGAAAGTCGCTGGATAGAGGTATCTGAAGGCGATATATTGTATGCTCCGGCACTTGTGCGGCATGGTACAGGATGTCACAAAAACTCGCCACGAGCGATAATGTCCTGCGGCTGTGCAACACCTCCTCAATTTGATTTATATCAAAAGGCTGGATACTTAAAAGAAGGAAAGTTTGTGAAATTTGAAGTCAAATAATGATAGGGTATTTTTGCAGAGTGCAAGTTAAGTTTTTGATATCCATACTATTTTAAATATTTAATATTTTCATTTTTTTAAAAAGGGGTTGCTCTTTTGGAAAAAGTTAATGTTAATAAATGGATTGACGAGGCTAAGATTAACCGTTTTCACTTATTAATGTTCTTTTTGTGTATCTGTATTGTTACTTTTGACGGCTATGATCTTGTTATTTATGGTGCCGCAGTTCCTTTGTTACTCAAAGAATTTGGGATTAGTCCTGCTTTGGCTGGAGTTATTGGAAGCTACGCTTTGTTTGGAGCAGCCTTTGGAGCGTTATTATTCGGGTGGCTGGCAGATAAAATAGGCCGAAAAGTTGCTATTATAATTTGTTCAGCGGTATTTAGCGCGGCCACAGGTCTTACTGGGTTAGCTAACGGTCCGGATGCCTTTGCAATTGGCCGGTTTTTAGCTGGGGTTGGTATCGGGGGGGCAATGCCTAATATTGTCGCTTTAGTTTCAGAATATGCACCGTCAAGGAACCGCTCTTTAGTTGTGGCCGTTATATTTTCTGGGATGCAAATAGGCGGAATTGCGGCAGCTGGCCTGAGCATGTGGTTATTTCCAATTGTGGGGTGGCGTCCGATATTTTATATTGGCGCACTACCGCTATTGCTTATTCCACTATTTATTAAAAGCTTGCCAGAGTCTCCGATTAAGTTAATTGATAGTAACCGAATTGATGAAGTTAAAGCCATACTACGAAAATTGCGGCCAGGTGAGGTGTTTTCAGATACAGCAAAACTAGAAATTTTCAGAACGGTCAGTAAAGGATCCGTTCGTGATGTTTTTGCCGAAGGCCGAGGTATGAGTACGGTGTTTATCTGGATTGTATATTTTATGAACATGTATATGATATTTGGCTTAGGTATTTGGCTACCTAAACTGATGATGGATGCTGGCTTTGGATTGGGATCCGGATTATGGTTTCTTCTTGTATTGCAATTTGCTGCATTCTTTGGCAGTCAGCTCGCGGGTTTTCTCGCTGACCGATTTGGAAGCAAGGTGACAATGGTTGGCGCCTATATAATAGCGTTTTTGGCAATCGTGCTAATGGCATATATGAAGAATTTTTACCTATTATCGGTGCTAGTTGCTTTAGCGGGCAGCGGATATTACGCTGGACAGAATGTGGCACATGGATATGTATCGCTTTATTATCCACAAGCGATTCGGTCTACTGGTATGGGATTGGCGTTTGGCGTAGGACGCTTGGGTGCTATACTTGGTCCAGCAATTGCAGGGGTTATAATGTCATTAAAACTGCCATTGACGATTAACTTTATCAGTTTAGCTGTGCCAGGACTTATTGCTGCTGTTGTAATACTCTTTGTTCGCGATAAAAGGCAAGTATAACGATAGCGCTATGGTGATTTTTGTGTGCGGATACATTGCGATTCTTGTTGACTGCTGAACGAGTGGTGGTTGTCTAATGAAGGAACTTGGAGGAAGGATGCTGAAATAATAATTGTGCAATAGCTGAATCGCCATTTGGGCAGGCTGATATATAAGCTGCCAAATGGTGATTCAGCTATTGTTGCAAATGAAATCTACGGAGGGGCTCGGTGGGGTTGCGTGGACTGTATGTCGCTAGCAGTGGTTGAAGCAAACTTATTTAGTATATAAAGAACAGGGGATTTAATATAATATATGAAAAGATATAAGAGAGTTTATTTAGAAATAACGAATGTATGTAACTTGAGATGTGATTTTTGTCCTGAAACAAAAAGGAAAGCTGAATTTATGTCAGAATCTACATTTGGAGAAATTCTGGATCAAATTAAACCTTATACGGATTATATATATTTGCATGTAAAAGGGGAACCTTTATTACATCCTAAATTAGCCAGTTTTCTAGATATAAGTTATGAAAAGAGGTTTGCGGTAAATATTACAACAAATGGTACTTTAATAGATAAGGTAGCGGATACTTTAATTGAAAAGCCTGCAGTAAGGCAAATAAACTTTTCGCTTCATAGCTTTGATGGGAATCAGAATGAAATATCTAAAGATGTGTATATTGATAGTGTTCTTAAATTTTCAAGTAGAGCAATACTTGAATCAAACGTAATTATTGCCTTGAGGTTATGGAATTTAGATGAAGCTTTATTATCAAAGGATCAAAGAAAAAGAAATTTAGCTATTCTTCATAAGATCGAAGAGAATTTTAAGTTGCCTTATAAAATTCAGGGCAATTTAGCTAAAACAAAGGCATTAAAAATAGCGGATCGGGTATATTTTAATCAAGATTATGAGTTTGAATGGCCTGATTTAAAGAGAGAAGAGGATTTTAATAAGGGATCTTGCTATGGATTAAGAAATCAAGTTGCTATTTTAGTTAATGGTACAGTAGTACCCTGTTGTCTTGATGGCGAAGGGATTATTAATTTAGGTAGTATTCATCAAGATGAATTCTCTGATATTATAAATGGAGAAAGAGCGGAAAATATAAGGCGCGGTTTTTGCAATAATAATGTAGTAGAAGAACTTTGTCGAAAATGTGGCTATAGAAAGAGATTCGCAAAATAGTGTTGCTAAGTTCATCCGTGTGCTATTTGCTTGGGAGATTACTGCTTCTCAAGATCGCTATACTGGCTTGTGAACTATTTTGATTAGGAAAGACAAAAAGGTGTCTGACTTTGTTGGTCAGACACCTTTTTTGTGTCGCCGAGTGAAGTGACTAGGGAACAAGGTTCTTTCTTTTGGTGATTCTTTGCGAAACCGAGTGAATTCTTGTAATATTTCTTCCAACTCGAGGGCTAGATCATCTGTTTTACCGCTGTCTGTACAACTGGTCAGCGCCTGACATAATTCATCGATTTTCATAGCAAAGTAATCTTCAATGCTCGAACGTGGCACCGCGATAAACCTCCATAAATCACGCCTAAATTTACATTATATGCAAAAACAACCATATTATACCATGATGTTTGATGAGCATGCAAGGTATTCGATGCGAAAATAGACTATCTATGGAATAAGTTTCATATAATGAGTTTGTGGAGGTGCTAGTGTATGAGTTTATTGGAAGTATTCGTGCTAAGTGTTGCTTTGGGCACGGACTTAGTTTCGGTGGCTATTCCCATTGGCATGAACGGTGTTTCCCGGCGGACTATTTTTAATGCGGCGTTGGTTTTCGCATTATTTCATATTGTTATGATTTTGGCCGGGTATTACTTCGGACACTGTTTAGGGATGATGGTTGAGCATGTGGAGACATACCATATTAATTGGCCAACAGCAGCAGTAGAAGACTGGACAGGTGCACTTGGTGCGCTGGTGCTTATAGCACTTGGGGTGCATATGATTAAGGAAAACTTTGCGGGCGAAAGTACATATAAGAATGCTACTTGTCCGTTAGAAGGCTTGGCGCTAGTGTGGCTTGCGATCAGCGTTAGTTTGGATGCACTGGCTGCCGGGTTCAGTTTAGGGATTATGGATGTTAATTTGCTAAAATTAAGTGTAATTTTAGGGTTAGTTATCTTTGGGTTGGCGATAATTGGTTTGATGCTGGGCAGACGTTTAGGTCATTTGATTGGAGCGCGGGCTGAACTAGTTGGTGGCGGGGCGCTGCTATTGCTGGGGTTGCATGTATTTTGGATGGCAATATGTTTCTAGGGCAATCTATTAATAACGAGCGTTTTTTATTATTGCAAGATATGATAAAATAGTGGCGGATATACTATGTAAGAAGGATTTGGTGCGATTATGCTGCGTATTTTGCTAGTTTGTTCCGGGAATACTTGTCGCAGTCCGATGGCTGAAACTTTACTTAAAGCTAAGATAAATGAAAGTGGTCTGGCTGATAAAGTTCAAGTGTTGTCAGCAGGCCTTTACGCCGCAGGGGAAATGCAAGCTTCAAATGGGGCGATGGCGGCTATGCGAAGGCGCGGTTTGGACTTGTCGTTACACCGTTCACGTCAAGTGTTACCGGATTTTGTACAAGCTGCTGATTTGGTGCTGACGATGACTGTTTCTCATAAACGTATGCTGGTAGCAGCAGTACCGGAATTCGCCTCTAAGGTGTATACATTGGCTGAGTATGCTGGCGACGAAAATGACGTCGTTGACCCTTTTGGTGGCAATGATGAAGTATACGAGTGCTGTGCTTTGGAGATTGAGCATTTGCTGGATAAAGCGTGGCAAAAAATAGTAGATTATGCAGGAAAAATTTGATGTATGTAGAAAAGTTGTTGAATGATCAAACAAGAGAGGTGTAATAGTGTGCTTGTTGCGATTGGCAGTGACCATGGCGGTTTTAGGCTAAAGGAAGAAATAAAACTTTTTCTCAACGAGAATGGCATAGCTTTTCGTGATTTTGGGACAAATTCTACAGAATCAGTTGACTATCCAGATGTTTCCCGAGCAGTTGCCCAGGCTGTTTCAGGCGGGCAGTATGACCGGGGAATTATTGTGTGTGGCACCGGGGTTGGAGTCAGTATTGCCGCGAATAAAGTCAAGGGTATCAGGGCTGCACTTTGTCATGATGTTTATTCGGCTGAGATGTCGCGGGCTCACAATAACGCCAATGTGTTAACTATGGGTGAGCGGGTTATCGGCTTTGGTTTAGCCCGAGCGATTGTGGCTAAGTGGATGTCTACGGAGTTCGAGGGCGGGCGTCACGCCAGACGAGTGGCTATGATCGATGCTCTTGTGGAATAATTTGTTCAAGGCTAGAGAAATCACGGAAGGTGATAGGGATGGACGGAGAGTATGAGGCTATCAGGAAAGCGGTAACTGCGGCAGTAGAAGAGTTGTTGGCTGTAGCGGGGGTAAGGGCAGGCCAGGTGCTGATTGTGGGATGTAGTACCAGTGAAGTTCTAGGCCGCCGCATTGGATCGTCAGGCTCGAATGAGGTTGCCGCTGCAATTATGATTGCCTTGAAAGACGTTTGTGCCCGCTGTGGTGTAGATTTGGCGATCCAGTGCTGTGAACATTTGAACCGAGCATTGGTGGTAGAACGTAGGGTGATGGAACGTTACCATTTGGAAGAAGTCAGTGTCGTGCCTGTTCTAGGTGCCGGTGGAGCTTTGGCGGCAAAGGCAATGAGAGACTTGTCTGATCCTGTTGTAGTTGAAAGAATACAGGCACACGTCGGACTGGATATTGGAGCAACACTTATTGGTATGCATTTAAAGCCTGTAGTGGTACCTGTTCGTTTAAAGCAAATTTTTATCGGACAAGCTCAGGTTACAGCAGCACGTACTAGGCCGAAGCTGGTTGGAGGTATTAGGGCAGTTTATGAATTGCCGTCCTGCCAGTAGAACAAAACAATTTATTAGTGAACATTTTGAGGAGGAAAATATGTCTATACTTGCCGGAGTTGATCCTGAAGTCGCCCACGCTATCAAGCTTGAACTAGGGCGGCAGCAAAACAAAATTGAATTGATTGCTTCAGAAAACTTTGTTTCTAAGGCCGTTTTAGAGGCCCAAGGATCGGTGCTGACCAATAAATATGCCGAGGGGTATCCTGGACACCGGTATTATGGTGGTTGCGAATATGTTGATATTGTTGAAAGTCTGGCTATTGAGCGGGCCAAGTCTTTGTTTGGGGCGGAGCACGTGAATGTACAGCCCCATTCCGGGGCGCAGGCTAATACGGCAGTGTATTTTGCTTTTTTGCAACCAGGAGATGTTATACTTGGAATGAATTTATCGCATGGTGGTCATTTGACCCATGGAAGCCCAGTTAATATTTCCGGTAAATATTATAAGGTTGTGCCTTACGGAGTTGATGCTGAAACGCACCGCATTGATTATGATGAGGTACGAGATTTGGCACTTAAACATCGTCCCAAGATGATGGTGGCTGGAGCTAGTGCTTATCCTCGAATTATTGATTTTGCCCGTCTTGGCGAGATTGCCCGTGAGGCGGGGGCGCTATTGATGGTAGATATCGCTCATATTGCTGGACTTGTGGCAACTGGGCTTCATCCTTCTCCTGTGCCGCATGCTGATTTTGTGACAACAACAACCCATAAGACGTTGCGTGGTCCACGCGGCGGCTTGATTATGTGCCGGGCTGAATATGGCAAGGCTATTGATAAAGCTGTATTCCCGGGTATTCAGGGCGGTCCGTTGATGCATGTTATTGCTGCTAAGGCAGTGGCGTTGAAGGAGGCTATGAGTGAGGAATTTAGCCTTTATCAAGAGCAAATCTTAAAGAATGCTAAAACCCTAGCCGAAAAGTTGGTACAGGAAGGGTTTTCGCTAGTTTCGGGAGGGACGGACAATCATCTAATGTTAGTTGATTTGAGAGCCCAAAAACTGACCGGCAAGGTAGCTGAAAAATTACTGGACGATGTGGGTGTGACGGTTAACAAAAATACCATACCCTTCGATCAGGAAAGTCCGTTTGTTACCAGCGGTATCAGGATTGGTGTGCCTGCGGTTACGTCTAGGGGCATGAATGAGGAAGCAATGCTTACGATAGGGGAAATCATTGCGATGGTGCTTAATAATCCTGAGGATGAGGCGGTAAGAACACGGGTTGCCGCGCTGGTAGGCGAATTATGCCGGAAATACCCGCTATATGCCTGATTTTTACTTGAAGAACAGGAGCTGAGGCCCAATGCAGATTAGAGTGATTGACCATCCGCTAATTCAACACAAGTTATCACTTATCCGTGATGTGAATACTGGTGCAAAAGAATTCCGTGAGCTTTTAGAAGAAATTGCCATGCTAATGGCTTATGAAATTACTCGCAATTTACCGCTGGAAGAAACGGAGGTTACGACTCCTGTGGCTACTTGCCGGTGTCGAGTGCTGGCAGGGAAAAAACTAGCGGTAGTGCCGATTCTAAGGGCTGGGCTGGGAATGGTTAATGGTGTTATTAGGCTTATACCGGCAGCCAGAGTAGGCCATGTTGGAGTTTATCGTAATCCGGATACGTTACAGCCGGTGGAGTACTACTGTAAATTTCCTAGTGATATCGCGGAACGGGAGATTGTTGTTATTGATCCTATGTTAGCTACAGGTGGATCAGTTGTGGCGGCTATAGATATGATAAAGCGCAGCGGCGCAAAAAGTATCAAGTTAATGTGTTTGGTGGCAGCTCCCGAAGGAGTACTATTGGTTAACGATCGCCATCCTGATGTGGAGATTTACACCGCATCGGTGGATGAGTATCTTAACGATCATGGTTATATTATTCCTGGGTTGGGAGATGCAGGGGATAGGATTTTTGGGACAAAGTAGTACAAGTATAAACCCCGGTTCGCGCTTTTGCCGCTCCGGGGTTTTTCCGCAGTTAACAGCCGGATGGATTGGCTGAAGAAAATTAAATTGGGTGGCGATGGACAGTATGATCAGGCCGTCTTGGGATCAGTATTTTATGGATATCTGTGCGGTGGTGGCTAGCCGGTCGACATGTCTTCGACGTCAAGTTGGAGCTGTTATTGTAAAAGAAAAGCGTCTTTTAACCAGTGGGTATAATGGAGCCCCGCAGGGGCTGGATCATTGTGAAATAACTGGCTGCTTACGTAATGAACAGGAGGTGCCGTCAGGTCAGCGACACGAACTTTGCCGTGGTACACATGCGGAACAAAATGCTATCGTTCAGGCGGCGTTGCATGGGGTGGCTATTGCGGGGGCGACATTGTATTGTACACACCAGCCATGTTCAGGTTGCACCAAGATGATTATTAACGCCGGTATCAAACGGGTGGTTTACTTGCATGCTTACCCGGATAAATTGGCTGAGCAATTGCTGAGGAGTGCAGGAATCGAATGTGTGTACTGTAAATAATCAAAAAGCTACCTTTAGGGTAGCTTTTTGATTAGATTTCAAAGTCTTTGTACAATTTGCTTGGCATTATACCCTTGTTGTTTTGGTATTTTTTTGAGGAGTAGCGTTCGTACTCTCCCTCAATAACGTGGTAGAATATCTGGCAAATTTTAACTCCGGCATAAATTCTAATAGGTTGGATGCAGAACATTTGCAGTGTCCAATACCCGGCGAAGCCGACGTCGCCAAATCCCGCAGTTGCATGAATAAAGAGGCCTAACCGTCCGACCGAACTACGACCTTCTAGCATTGGGACATATTTGTCGGTTTTAGTATACTCTGCTGTGCGGCCTAAATATAGCTTGCCGCTTTCCAGCACTAACCCTTCCGCCGGAATTTTTATGCGTTGGGCATGGTTTTCGACTTTCATGTCAAGGATGGGGGCTGAGTATGTCATTAATTCGTCATGCAAAGTTAGATTATAACTGTTGGGGTTTAGCTGTTTCTCATTAAAGGGCTCTATTATGATGTCGCCGCCAAGGTTACGTTTGATTTCTAGCCCGGATAGTATCATCGCATATGCCTCCTTTCGAGCTGCCGCTTCGGCGAATAGCTATTTCCCACCATATTTCGAGGGTGAATTGGATTATTCCTTTTTATTTAAGCACTATCCTTGGAAATGCTTCATAGACTAAATTGCATTGAAGGCTGTGATGGGCTGGAAATAGATATTTAGCTCTTAAATAGGGGGGAAGCTACTATGCCAGAGCGATCAAGTGAGGTTCTGTATGATGAAATAAATGAAGCTCTTAAACGAGGTGATTACCAGCAGGCTCTTGTGTATTGTCAGGCTATGGCCGAGCGGGGTGATTTTAAGTGTGAAGCTTTGTATAAAAAGATCAGAAATGTACTAAAGGATATAAATATTGAAAAGAATATTAAGCTTTTTGCGGCTGAATACAATAAGACGCAGCCGAAACGAGAAGATGTGCTTTGGCCGGAGGTAATTGTTCCCTGCTATAATCAGGGGCGGTTTCTCCGGGATGCTCTTGAATCGGTACCGGAAGGGATAAGTGTCACGGTGATAAACGACGCGTCTAATGATAATACTGCCGAAGAGATTGCGTGCTTAATGCACGACTATCAGTTTAAATTGATAACTAATGAGGTCAATTTGAATCAGGCTGGCAGTATTAATCGGGCGGTAAGTGAGTCGGAGAAAAATCTGTTTGTTGTTCTTAATGCCGATGACGCTTTGGTAAGTTACGCGATACCTGCAATTATTGATGTATTTAAGTGTTTTGATTCGGTGCGCATGGTAGGCGGGGGCTGTATTACTTTCGAAGAATCAAGTCAACTCAAAAGACGTTCGAGCTTGCCTCGGAAATTGCCTTATATACCAAAGCCAAGGATTTATTTTCCCAGTGATGCTCTTAAATACCGGCAGCCTAATGATATCAACATGACGATGTCAAGTTGCTCGTTCCTTAGGTCGGCCTGGGAGGCCGTTGGTGGTTTGTGGAAGTTTGAGCGCCGCGTTTGTTCTTTCGATGACCGGGATTTTCAGATGAGGACATCAGCTTTATTTCCGGTCGCAGTGTTAGAAGAACCGTTGGCGTATTATCGTACGAGCAGCTCGGTGGGGCGTGGCCGATGTAATTAACAGAAGTTAGGAGCTTTTGTTTCTGCTTTCTATATTGCTGAAGTGGACTGGCTTGAGAGAAGTTAGCGAATTGTGTTAGATTATTAACTCATGAAGTTGGACAACTTATGCTTATTATAGAATTTGGTTATTCTAAAAAATATTGGTTGCCTTGATGACGAGTGAATTGACAACCTCACATGCCTGCGGTACAATAGCAACGATACCTATAAAGAGTTAGCGTGTGTTGGCTAGAAATGGGGTGTTTTCAATAAAAGCTTATGTTGTTGCTTTCACGATTGCCTTGGCGGTGGCCTACTTTATAACACCACATATTAAGCGTTTTGCAATAAAGGTAGGAGCGCTTGATGCACCAGATGCTCGGAAAGTTCATACCAGTCCTATCCCAAGGATGGGTGGATTAGCTATTTATTTAGGCTTTGTTCTGGCTGTCCTGGCCAGCATGCATGTTAGTCGTGATGTTTTAGGACTGCTTCTTGGCGGGACTGTCATTTTAATTGTAGGGATTATTGATGATTTGATGCAGTTGCCAGCTAAGGTGAAGTTACTTGGACAAATTTTAGCTGCTATTGTACTTGTTATGTTTAATATACGTATTGAATGGTTGACCAACCCATTCGGAGACATGGTGTATCTTAATTATTTATCCATCCCGGTTACTATATTGTGGGTGGTAAGTTTGACTAATACTGTTAATTTGATTGATGGGTTAGACGGTCTGGCGGCCGGAGTATCAACAATTGCTTCAATTGCTATCATGCTTGTGGCTGTAGAGTTAAACTTCTGGGTAGTAGCAGTTCTAACTGCAGCGCTGGCTGGAAGTGCACTTGGATTTCTTCAGCATAATTTTAATCCAGCGAAAATTTTTATGGGGGATACAGGAAGCATGTTTTTGGGATATATGCTGGCGGCTGTATCTATTCTGGGTACGGTGAAGAGTGCAGCGACTATTGCTTTGGTTGTGCCAATAGTTGCTTTAGGTCTTCCAATTATGGATACTGCATTCGCAATTATTCGCCGTTATTCCAGTGGACACCCTATATTTGAACCAGATAAAGGGCATCTTCATCATCGGCTACTTGCACTGGGATTGACCCAAAAGCAGGCTGTGCTCTTGATGTATATTATTAGTGGTTGCCTGGGGTTAAGTGCTATTGCTTTGACTGAAGTTAATCAAGCCTATGGTGTGATGATAGTTTTGTTATTATTGGTCTTAGCTTTCTTGGGTGCAAAAAAAATTGGTGTGTTAAAAAGTCCTGACTCTGTAAAAAGTCATTAATCAGCGTTCTTTAGCCTAATTGTTTAGGTTGAACATTATGGCGTACGCTCAGTAAAGACTTGGCGCCAGCCTAGTCTTTTTCTGTATAATTGTAGTTATATTTTTGCTAGGAGTGTGGTGGCGCATGTCCATAAAGGTCATGACGGTTTTCGGCACACGGCCCGAGGCTATAAAAATGGCGCCGGTAGTGCGGGAACTGAATAAGTTCCCTGATTTGATAACTCCGGTGGTTGCTGTTACCGCCCAACACCGGGAAATGCTTGATCAAGTGTTGCAATTGTTTTCTATTAAGCCTGATTATGATTTGGATATAATGTGTAAGGGGCAGACTCTGTTCGATATTACCTGTCGGGCAATGCAAGGCCTTAATGAAGTTTTTGTGAAAGTACGGCCTGATATTGTGTTGGTGCATGGTGATACTACTACCACGTTTGTTGGTGCTCTTGCGGCTTTTTATCATCAGGTGCCGGTTGGGCATGTAGAAGCAGGCCTGCGAACTTGGAACAAGTATTCGCCGTTTCCTGAGGAAATGAATCGTAAACTTACTGGTGCGTTGGCAGACATTCACTTTGCTCCGACTCTAAGTTCGCGAGCTAATTTGTTAACCGAGGCCGTAGATAAGGAAAAGATTTTTGTTACTGGTAACACAGTTATTGACGCACTGATTGCGACAGTAAATGAAAACTACCAGTTTACTGGTTCGCTAGCGAATATTGACTTTCAGTCAAAAAGGGTAGTTTTAGTTACTACTCACCGCCGCGAGAATCTAGGGGAACGAATGCGGCATGTTTATCAGGCATTGAGAGACATTGTAACAGAGTTCTCTGATGTTGAGATTGTTTTTCCGGTACATAAGAATCCCCGGGTGCGGATCGCTGTTGAAGCTGAGCTTGGGGGGGTTGACCGGGTTCATCTAATTGATCCTTTGGAATACCAGCCGTTTGCTAATCTGTTGGCTCGGTCTTATCTAATTCTTACCGATTCGGGCGGTATTCAGGAGGAAGCTCCCGCAATGGGTAAACCGGTGCTTGTTCTTAGGGATACTACTGAGCGCCCTGAAGCCATTGAGGCAGGTACGGTGAAGCTGATCGGAACCGACAAGGCAAGGGTGTACACAGAGACCAAAACGCTGCTTTCCAGTAATACTGAATACCAGCGCATGGCTGCCGCCTGTAATCCGTACGGTGATGGCCGGGCGGCGGGACGAATTGTCCAATACATTCTATGGAAATACAAGCTTATTGCCGCGATGCCGGAATCATATGCATGTACTTTACAATAAAAGAAGATTACGATAAGTTATTATTATCGACAGATAGAATATGACAATACAAATTCCGACATTGTTGGAAGGTTTTTTAGCTAAGGTAGCGAAGAATTGTATATTAATGGATATAGTCAACTGAAGAAAAGAACCAATATATTAAGAGTTAAAGCGGGGTTAAGTTGGTGAAGAGAGAAGATAAGCGCCAGCTTCTAGCAGCCTTCAGCTTGGTCGGCAGTATGGGCTTGAGTATGGTAGCAACAGTTGTGGTTGGAGTAATCTCCGGCCGATTGATAGATAACTGGCTGAGTATAAGCCCATGGGGAACTGTCGTTGGTATTATAATGGGGATGATATCCGGGATATGGGTAACATATAAGCGAATAATTGAGGTTGAAAAACTAGACTAATGCAGGAATATACATTACACATTAAACGTAATCTGCTCCAAATGGTGCTTTTGGCGGCTGCAGAAGTTGGTATTGCCAGCTGCTATGGACAGCAAACGGCAGTAATTAGTTTAATTATGGGGAATTCTGCAAGCTTTATTTATTTTTTACAGTTGTGTTACCGCATAAAGCGCACTAGCACTTTGCCTGCTGCTAAGGCGGTAACGAATATGCGGGTTGGCTGGATTCTTTCCCTGGGCTTTATTGTATTGTTTCTTGTGCTATCAACTAAGATAGTACAAGTTAATCTATTATTGGTAATTATTGGGCTATTTTCATTCCAAATTATAGTGTTCCTTGACTCAACAGTCATCGTAGTGAAATCAACATTTATTTTCAGAAGAAAGGGGTGATATTATGGAGCAGGGCGCTCATGAGATTGGGGTACATAAGTTGGCGCATTTTGCAGGTCTGACGTTTAATATTGATACTCTGTACATGACCTGGATAAGCATGGCTATTGTTATTGCAATCGCTTTCATTGCCACCAGGGGGCTTAAGTTGGTTCCCGGCGGGTGGCAGAATTTTTTGGAATTGATTTTTACGGCGCTTTTAGATCAAATCGATTCTAGTATGGGGTCTAAGGGGAGAAGGTTGGCGCCGCTAATAATTACGTTGTTTATGTTTTTGCTTGTGGCTAACTGGCTAGGTTTGATACCAGGTTTTACTTCGCCGACCAGTGATCTTAATACGACGCTGGGATTGGCGCTGGTGGTCATAGTGCTGGTACATATTTTGTCAATAATTAATAAAGGGCCAAAAGCTTACATTAAACATTATTTCCAACCGTTTGTTCCGTTTGTGATAATTAATCTTATTGAAGAACTGGCTAAGCCAATTACACTGGCTTTTCGTCTTATGGGGAATATTTTCGCCGGTGAAGTGCTGATTATTATTTTAGGAATTTTGGTTCCAATGTGGATTCCGATTCCTAATATTGTATGGTTGGCGTTCAGTGTGTTTGTCGGAGTTGTACAGGCATTTATCTTCACAATGCTATCCATGTCGTATTTAGCTAACTCAATAAATGATAATCACTAGCAAACTGAAAATTTAAAAAGTTCTTTACAATGAAGGAGGAAATGATTATGGAACACGCTATTATTATTGCTGGCTCAGCTATAGGAGCTGGTTTGGCTATTGGTCTGGCGGCTATTGGCGCTGGTGTTGGTGACGGATCGGTTACCGCAAAGGCAATTGAAGGTATGGCTAGACAGCCTGAGGCAAAAAGCTCTATTATGGTTAACATGTTGATTTCTGTTGGCTTGATTGAGGCTCTTCCTATTATTGCTGCGGTTATCGCTATAGTGTTGGTATTTGCTAATCCGTTTTTGAAGTAATTTTGTGTGTAAGGCGGCGCGAGTCGGTTGAATCTCGCCGTCTTCCTTAACGCCTAGAAAAGGAGGGGCCCTAATTGGTTGACTTGAATGCGACGCTAATTGCGCAGATCATAAATTTTATAATTTTAGTTGTCATCCTGACTTGGGTGGCGTACAAACCGCTGATGAAAGCGTTGGCTGACCGTCAGGCCCGTATTGCCGACAGTTTGGAAACTGCCGAAAGAGAAAAGACGGCAGCCGAAGAACTAAAAAAAGAGTATCAAGAGCAACTGGCCCAAGCCCGCACTCAAGCCCAGGCGATTGTAGAAAAGGCAACTAAGTTGGCGGAACAGACCAAAGACGAAATTTTGCAGGAAGCTCGGGCCGAGCATGCGCGCCTTTTAAAAGAAGCACAGCAGGAAATTTCCCGGGAGCGCGAGCGGGCCTTAACTCAGCTTCGTGCCGAAGTGGTTAGCCTATCGATTGCTGCTGCGGGTAAGGTTATTGGTCACAATATTGATGATTCAGTTAATGCTGCACTAGTGACTGATTTTATCAATAAGCTTGATGAACAGAAGTTGGTGATTTGAAATGTTAGTTAGCCAACTTGCTTCGCGTTATGCTCAGGCTATTTTTGAACTGGCGTCAGAAAAGCAGGTTCTTGATGCAGTTGAAAGAGAATTGGCTATGGTGGCGAACGCATTAAATGAGAATAAGGATTTGGCGGCGCTTCTATACCATCCTCAGGTGCCTGCTGAAGTAAAAAGAGATACGGTTATGAAATTGTTTGGTTCCGAATTGACTGAGTATGTACGGAATTTCTTGTTTCTTTTATTTGATCGCCGGCGTGAGACTGCACTTCAAGCTATTATTATGGAGTTTAGGACTCTTGCTAATCAGGCGAGGAATATTTTGGAAGCTGAGGTTACTTCAGCAATGCCACTTGCGGCTGACCAAGAGAAAGGACTGGCCGCAAAGCTGAGCGCTGTGACCGGAAAAAATGTTGTGCTTAAGACTGCAGTTGATAAGGGAATTTTGGGTGGTATTATAGTGAAAATCGGTGATAAGTTGATTGATGGCAGTGTAAAGCGCCAGCTCAAGGTGCTTCAGTCAGCACTGCTTAAGACAGAAGTGACTAAGATTGGGGTGACTAACTGAGTATGAAACTGAGGCCAGAAGAAATTACTGCTATCATTAAAGAGCAGATCGAACGCTATCAGGTCGACCTCAATGTTGACGATGTAGGCACAGTTATCGAGGTTGGTGACGGTATTGCCCGTATTCACGGGCTGGAGAAGGCTATGGCCGGAGAACTCCTGGAGTTTCCTAATGATGTTTATGGTATGGTGCTTAACCTCGAGGAAGACAATGTTGGTGCGGTACTGCTTGGTGGCGAACTTTTGATTAAGGAAGGCGATACTGTACGACGTACAGGCCGCATAATGCAGGTTCCAGCTGGTGAGGCAATGGTAGGCCGGGTTGTAAACGCTCTGGGCCAACCTATTGACGGCAAAGGGGATATCGTTACAACTGAGTATCGACCGGTCGAATTTAATGCTCCTGGTATTGCTGATCGTCAGTCGGTTAAGGAGCCTCTTCAAACAGGTATTAAAGCTATCGACTCAATGATTCCCATTGGTCGCGGTCAACGCGAACTTATTATCGGTGACCGTGGCACAGGTAAGACGGCTATTGCTGTTGATACAATCATTAATCAGAAAGGCCAGGGCGTTATTTGTATATATGTCGCTATTGGCCAGAAGGCTTCTACCGTTGCCAGGGTGGTGCGGACTTTGGAGGAAGCTGGAGCTATGGAGTATACCATTGTTGTTACTGCAACTGCATCCGATAGCGCCCCGCTTCAATATTTAGCACCGTATTCCGGTGTTGCAATTGGTGAATACTTTATGTATAAGGGTGGTGCGGTGTTGTGTGTATATGACGATTTATCGAAGCATGCAACAGCATACCGTGCTATGTCACTATTGCTGAGACGGCCGCCAGGACGTGAAGCTTATCCTGGTGACGTTTTCTACTTACATTCCCGTCTGCTTGAACGGGCAGCAAAGTTATCTGCTGAACTTGGCGGCGGGTCGATTACCGCGTTGCCGGTTATTGAAACGTTGGCTGGAGACGTTTCAGCATATATTCCGACTAATGTTATTTCGATTACCGATGGTCAGATATTCCTGGAGAGCGAATTGTTTTATTCTGGTGTTCGCCCTGCTATTAACGCTGGTATTTCAGTATCCAGGGTTGGCGGATCGGCGCAGATTAAGGCTATGAAACAGGTTGCCGGACGCCTTAGACTTGATTTGGCCCAGTACCGCGAGCTGGCTGCTTTTGCCCAGTTTGGTTCAGATTTAGATAAATCAACCAAGTCGCAGTTGGAGCGAGGGCAACGGATGCAACAGATTTTGAAACAGCCACAGTATCAGCCGTTGGCGGTTGAAGAACAGGTAATTACTATTTACGCTGGGGTAAATGGTCATTTGGATGAAGTCCCGGTGGATGAAATCAGTCGTTTTGAAGATGATTTCCTGAAATTTGTCAAGGCTAACTATGCTGAGATTCCTAAGGCGATAAGGGAAAAGAAAACAATGGACAGCGATATTGAGACTACGCTGAAAAAGGCTATAAAAGAGTTTGCGGAAACTTTCGCGGCCTATGATGAAACCAATTTACAAGCGGCGAGGTGATAACTGATGGCTAGTGTGCAGGATATACGCCGCCGCATAAAAAGTGTTAAAAGTATTCAGCAGATTACCAAGGCCATGAAGATGGTTGCTGCGGCCCGCCTCAGGCGGGCGCAGGAAAGAGCAAATGCTTCACGACCTTACACTGAGAAGATAATGGAGATTCTTGGTAGTGTCGCCGCCGGCAGCGGCGATGTCAGTCATCCTTTACTTGCGGTTAGGGAAGTTCAGCGAATCGGCTTTGTCGTTTTGGGTGCAGATAAAGGTTTGGCTGGTGCCTATACTGCGAATTTGATCCGCGAGGTTTTACCGCATGTTCAGGGTAAAGATAATTTAGAGCTTATAGCTGTTGGCAGAAAGATTAATGACTACTTTCGGCGACGTAATTACAAAATTGGTCAGCAGTTTAGTGGTTTTTCTGAGAAGCCGAGTTTTCAGCACGCCGCAGCTCTGGCAAGTGAGGTAGCGAAAGCTTATACTTCCTGTCAATATGATGAAGTTTATTTGGCTTATACCAAATTTCACTCGCCTATTCATCATGAGCCGACAGTGATAAAACTGTTGCCGATTGAGAATACCTCTACTGAAGATACTAAAGTAGCGGGAGAGTATATTTTTGAACCGTCAGCGGAAGAAGTGTTGAATCTTTTGCTGCCGAAGTATCTTGAAACAGTCATTTTTGGAGCACTGGTTCAGGCGGCTGCCAGTGAACTTGGTGCACGTATGGCGGCAATGGGGTCGGCTACTGATAATGCTCAGGAGCTTATATCCAAACTCGTTCTCAACTACAACAAGGTTCGCCAGGCGAACATCACCCGTGAGATCACTGAGATCGTGGGCGGTGCCGAGGCGCTTAAATAAGGAGGGGAACTCGTGAATACTGGTAGAGTAATACAAGTTATCGGTCCTGTAGTCGATATAGAAT